>JAILJO010000019.1 GCA_024694675.1 Bacteroidales bacterium
TTAAGGCCAGATATTGCTTAGCTGCTCAAACACTTCCGGAATGGTAGCCCAGCCAATGTTGTCCGCACCGATCCTGACCATTATCAGTTTTTTGTGCGGGTTGATGTAAAGAACCTGATTATATATGCCTATTGCGTAAAAGCCCGGATACTGCCCTGTTTCAAAGCCTTCAAACCGAACGTCATACCAACTGTAACGGTAGCTGGATCCGGGATAAAAACCGGTGGTCCTGCTTATCCATTCCTCGCTCACGATGCGTTTGCCGTCCCACATACCATTGTTCAGATAGAGGCGGCCTATCTTAGCCAGGTCTTTCAGGGTGCAGGTAATACCGCCGAAGGCATGAGCCGCACGATGCTTGCGGCTGTCGATATTGATCAGCGCCACCGACTCCATCTGCAGCGGCTTCCAGACTTTCTCACTCAGGTAATCGGCATAATGCCTTCCTGTGGCACGCTCAATGACCACACCCAGAATAGCTGTGGTCATACTTTCATAGTGGAATTTAGTTCCTGGATCGCAGCGGAACTTCAACCCCCGGATCTGCTTCACCATGTTATGCCCGTAATTCAGTCTCGCAATGGCGTTGACCGTCTTCAGCTCCTTAATGTTGAACGAATATTCATCATCGAACTCCAGCCCGCTGAACATACATAACAGGTAACGGATGGTTAGCATCTCCCACCTGGGGTCTCTCCCCTTCAGTTCCGGCAGGTATTTGGTGACGGGGTCATCGATGCTTTCTATATAACCTTCATCCACTGCGATGCCACACAGCAGCGATGTTATGGATTTGGACACGGAGAATACTGTTGCCAGACGGTCAGCCGAAAAATTGCCCCGGTACAACTCGTAAACGATATTGTCGTCATGGATAATCATTATCCCTTGCGTGGCGCTTTTATTGGCCATCGCTTCGGGGAATGTCTGGTTTATACAATGTGGCGGCTCATTGTAGAAATGAAGAGTATCTATCCAATCTGCCCTTGATTCAGCCACTTTGAACCGGAACACCTGGTCGCCGTTGGGAATTGTATCATGAACATGATGTTCAAAACTGAAGATGCCCGGGCCGTCCAAACCGTCGGCGCGATATCCTCTTAACATTGAACACGAGGACATAACAATCCCATATGCAACGATAAATACTGTACTGATTATGCGGATAATAGACATTGGTGATTCTTTTCAACAGTAAATTTCATTTTAATGACACAAATGTACATAAAATCTCGCTGAAATCCCCTTCGGCGCAGCACTTATGGGAAAGATAGTCGTTGAAATAATCGCCCGTCTGCGTGGAAATATGTGTATCACGCGCAGGAAGGGCCAACCCCCAATCACCAACTTACTCGGAGTTGCTTTGTTATCCTCTATGTTATTGAAATAACGGTATAATTTGCTTAACTTCGCCTATATAAGAAGATGTATTTATGAGTTTCAACGGTATAATTGTAGGAGCAGCGGTATTCCTTATTATCGGTATCTGTCATCCGCTTGTCATCAAAGCGGAATACCACTGGGGTAAACAGAGCTGGTGGATATGGCTTGTGGCAGGACTGGTCTTTTGTGCAGTTTCTCTGTTCGTGTCCAATGACATACTTCCCATGCTGGACGATGAGCTGTATGACATGCAGAGAACGGACCTCCACAATGAAAAGTATGCAGATTTTTTTGACTCCTTCGGATTCAGTGTCAATTAAAAACCAGTGATTCCAGGGCACAGAGTGACTTACCTTTGGTCTCTGACTCAAAGGCAAGGAAGATTGCATGCTTTCCTTTGAGTTTACCGGCTTCCTGTACCGGAATCACAAATTCAGTCCCTTCCTGCGGCATGTCTGCGGTAAGCCTGGCAGAGCCCAGCACCTTTCCGCCCTGGGAGGCCCAGGGTCTGTCTACCCAGACGGTAATTGTGCCGTCCACACCTTCCGGAACCAGGCCAAGAGCCAGATTGGGTTTCTTCTTTATACCGTTGAAATTGAAGTATTTGTAGCCTACAATTGCACCATCTGCAATATTGACTATGCGGTTTGTGTTGTTCCTCAATTCATAGGGAGCCTCAAAGCGGTCTTCCGTACCGTATCCTGGTTCGATATATGGTCCGCCGGTGTACCAGCAGGCAATACCTGCGGAATGTATCTCCATAGGATTAAGCCCGTTTAGCGCAAAGCCTTCAGAAGTGTACTCCCCTTCACTTATCTCCACTTTACCGCCATGACCTTCTTCCACATTTACGGTAACAGGTGCAACCATAGCCTGGCGGGAATACTCGTCACGGCCCGTCTGGCGGTGATAGAACACGTACCACTGTCCGTTAATCTCACAGATACTCCCGTGAGTGTTTCCGGTTGGGCTTGCGCTGGCTATTATTTCTCCTTTCTCATTTATGTCACGTGCACGGCCATCAATAATAGTTCCGCCGTAGGTCCAGGGACCTAGCGGTTTGTCACTATAAGCATAAGCCAGTGTATAGTTGATGCCTGGCAGGTCAAACTCCCCTTCTGCAGTCCAGCGGCTGTAGATAAAGACATACTTATCCTTTATCTTGCGCATACTGGATGCTTCGAAGAAACGGAATTCCCCTTCCTGATTAAGGTTGGAAACCATGTCCTTAACTATCTCTGTGCCGGGTTTGAGCGTGGCCATGGTGGTTGGGTCAAGCTCCGCGCCGTTGGACTCGCAGAAGCCCCAGTAGCCGTATACGCGGCCGTCATCGTCCACAAATACGCCGGGATCGAAGCCCATGATGCCTTCTGTAGCATACGGTTCGTCGTCACTCCAGTTGATTACCTCGAAAGGCCCGTCTGGACGCGAACTCTTTGCAACCATGGAATTGCGCTTCCAGCCCATGTTATTGGGATAGAGATAGTATGTTTTTGTTCCGTCCGGATTCTCTACGCAGCAGACGTCGGGGGCATACAGGACGTCTGCGAGGCCGTTCTGGTCAAGAAGATTTCCGTCTCTGTCATGCGTCACGCAGAGTATTACCCCGTCATATCGCCAGTTCCATAAACTGTCAACGGGTGCGGACCAAACAACCTGGTCACGGCCGCAGTACATGGTGCGCTCAATGTCATGGGAGCCGTAGATATAAACACGCTGAAGTCCCGGATGGTCAGGATCTTCAAATACATAGGGTTCACCGTCCGGAATGTGTTCCCAGAGTGGAAGGTAAGGATTGCCCTGTGTGGGCGCATCCGTAGCAGGGTTACAGGAAATGAGTCCGGTCATCAGGCAGATGAGGACGCTGAGGCAGGGATGACGCATTGCTATTTATTAAGCTGCTTTACGGGATTATTGAAGTAAGTGTCCGGATAGGGCTCGTCCTTGAGGGTGAAGTGCCACCATTCGGAGTCCAGGGGCTTGAAACCGTGGTCAAGCATGGCTTTTCTGAGAATCATGCGGTTGGCAAACTGTTCTGCGGTAATGGAGCGGCCTGCGGAGGAAATACCACCGGTATACACGCCAGTTTCAGGGTTTCCGCAGAAATCCGGATGGCTTTCCTCACCGAACCAGTCGAAGGTTCCACCCATGTCAACCTCCTTTTCAGTTGCCATGTCAAATAGAGTGAGATCCACGGTGGAACCACGCGTATGGCCGCTTTTTGCCATAATATAATCCTGCTCAAAGAGGACGCTCTTGTCCAGGTCCGGATAGAAAAACTCCTTCATCCTTGTGTCCTTGAGATCGGCTGCCCAGCGGACGAAGTGGTCTACGCCGGCCTGAGGTCTGTAGGCATCGTATATCTTAAGGCGGTAACCTTTGGAGATGACATCGTCACTTACTTCCTTCAGGGCTTTAGCGGCCTCCTTTGTAAGCAGGGCCGTAGGCTGGAGATAACCATCAATCCTGTCTCCAACAAAGTTGTAGGTCCCGTAATAGCGGATTTCCAGAATTACGTCAGGCACAACATCAGTTATGATCACGAACGAATCTTCGAACGTGGTGTATTGCTCTACCCGTGCACATCCCCAGAGTACTGCCAGGGTGGCGAAAGCAACGAATAATCTTCTCATAAAGCAATGAATAATCTTTTCATATAGAGTCATTTATATGCGGAAAGGATGGCATCTTTGGTTTCAGGCATGCTCCAGCGGGGAACGGCACGGTCATTACCGTCCGACAGGCACATCCACATGAACGGAGCAATATGGTTCTCCCTGGCCTTGGCACAGAAGTACTCCGCAAACTTGGCTATCTGACTGTCCGTGCCGCCATTATCGTCACCCCATTCGCCGATGATTACCGGGACGCCAAGGCGGGTTGCGATGTAGGTATTAAGATTGGAGTAAAACTGGTCGATTTCCTTCTTCATGGACGTTCCGAAATCAGCGCTATTCCAGTACGAGTGTACCTGGACGGCAATATGACCAGGCGTACCGTATTCAGGCAGATCCATGTTCTTGAGAGGGTCCAGAAGGTGGTTGTTCCAGGTTCCCGCCCCACAGCATGCGCCGTAGGTATTCACTACGAGGTTCCTTTCAGCATTGTTCCCGCCTGTTTTACGGACAGTATCCACGAACAGTTTTGCATAACTGTTTATTCCATTATAGGCCGATGTTGCATCCGCAGCATTGTATTTTCCAGGAGCGGCGAAGGTGGCGAAGCACCAGGAATCGTACTTGTCCAGCATCTCGTTGTAGGACTCGAAAAGCAGCCTGGGACCATAGTCCTTGAAACGCTCTGCTATCTGCTCCCAGAGAGCCTGGTAGCGGTTTTTGGCGGCTTCAAAGCCTTCTTCTCCGGCTACCAGCCAGGCAGTGGGAGCAGCGCCGGTATCGTGATGGACGTTGAGTATGCAGTACATGCCTTCGTCAATCACGTAGTCAACCACTTCCTGGACGCGGTTCATCCAGGCAGCATCAACGTCGGTCCCTTCCCATCCCGTGGACATGTTCCAATGCTCGTTGTCATGTAAGGTAATCTTACCCATATGCGGATACCAGGTTACAGGCACTCTTATGGCGCCAAATCCGGCAGCCTTGAACATGTGGATAAGTTCTCTGGTAGTAACAGGCTGTCCCCAGGCGGTTTCATAATCCTTCGGGGTGACATTCCTGTTATACCCTTCAATCCACATATGTTCAGTATCTCCGCTGTTGCTGTCAAGGGTATTGCCAAGATTCCAGCCGGCACCCATTTTCACGACTGCTTCCGCCGAGGAGTCGAAGACCTCATCTTCTGGTTCCGTTTCAGAACCGGGCTGCTGTTCCTCAGGCTTCTGCTCCTCCTGATTATCCACTGGCCTGGTATGCTTTGAGTGCATATCGTAACCGGTCACTACTTCGTCGCTGCAGGCACACAAGGATGCAAGCAGAAACAGCGGAGCAAGTATGCGAATTAGTGTTTTTTTCATGGCTTTATTTTTACAAATATAATAATAATCGCTATATTTGTATCCCGTATTTAAGAAACTATCTTTTCATTTATGAAATACGGGTTCGACAACGCTAAGTATCTCAAAATCCAATCGGAACACATCAAGCAGCGCATCGCCGCCTTTGGCGACAAGCTTTATATGGAATTCGGCGGCAAACTCTTTGACGACCACCATGCCAGCCGCGTCCTCCCCGGATTCGAGCCGGACAGTAAGCTAAAGATGCTCATGCAGATGAAGGACGATGCTGAGATTATCATCGTCATTAGCGCTGTGGACATCGAGAAAAACAAGATCCGGAGTGACCTTGGCATTACCTACGATATGGACGTCCTTCGCCTGAGGGACGAGTTCCTGGCCAGGGGCCTTTCCGTCAACAGCGTCGTCATTGCCCATTTCAACGGCCAGGCCAGTGCAGAAGCTTACCGCAAGCGCTTGGAGAACATGGACATCAAGGTCTATTACCACCATACCATAGTGGGATATCCCCACAACGTGGCCCTCATAGATTCTGACGAGGGATTCGGTAAGAACGACTATGTTGAAACGTCCAAGCCTCTTGTGGTTGTTACCGCCCCCGGCCCCGGCAGCGGCAAAATGGCCGTCTGCCTTAGCCAGCTCTATCAGGAAAACAAGCGCGGAATCAAGGCCGGATATGCAAAGTTCGAGACTTTCCCCATATGGAACCTACCTCTCACCCACCCGGTGAATCTGGCCTACGAGGCCGCTACGGCAGACCTTGAGGACGTAAACATGATTGATCCGTTCCACCTGGACGCCTACGGAAAGACCGCCGTCAACTACAACCGCGACGTAGAAATATTCCCCGTGATGAACGCCATTTTCATGGACATCTACGGAGAATCCCCCTACAAATCGCCCACGGATATGGGTGTGAACATGGCCGGCTACTGTATAAGTGACGATGATATAGTCCTCAAGGCCTCCCTCCAGGAGATTATCCGCCGGTACTATACCGCCCTCTGCAATTTTGCTGACGGCAAAGCGACGGAAAATGAGGTGAACAAGATTTCCCTCCTTATGAAGCGTGCAGGAATCTCAACTGCAGACCGCCTGTGCACGGTAGCAGCGAAAGAAAGGACGGACAAATCCGGTCTGGCGGCGGCCGCCATCGAACTTGAAGACGGGACTATCCTCACCGGTGAGACCTCTCCCCTTCTTGGTCCAAGCTCAGCCCTCCTGCTGAATGCTCTCAAGCATGTTGCGGGCATCGCACATAACGTGAAACTCATTCCCCAGACCATGATAGAGCCCATCCAGAAGACCAAAGTGACTTACCTTCATGGTCACAATCCCCGTCTCCATACGGATGAAGTACTGGTCGCAATCTCCATGATGAGCCTCATTGACGAAAACTGCAAGCTGGCGCTTGAGCAGCTCCCCAATCTGGAAGGCGCCCAAGTGCATTCCACGGTCATGTTAAGCGAAGTGGACCGCAAGACCTTCAAGAAGCTTGGGATTGGCCTCACATGTGATCCTGTGAGGAAAATAAAGAAACGTCAGGCCTGACGGTCCTGCTCTTTCTGAATCCTCTCCCTCTTTTCCTGGGCTACGCAAATCATAAGGTTGCGGATAGAAAAAAGAATGGAGAACTGGCCTATTACAAGCACCCAGTCGTGACGTATCAGGCCATATATAATAATCATTGAAGAGCCCACCACAGCAAGAATCCAGTGCCCCAGTGGCAGTATGGATTCTTTTCTTTTGTAGCAGTACATGAGCTGATAAACAGAACGGATTTCGTATATGAACTGCGCCATAACGCCAAAGAGCAGAAGCTCCGGCGGGACATCTTCATTCCTGAGGAAAGAACTGACGAATCCAGGGAAATCCCTCATCATGAGACCGACTATAACAACCGGGAACAGCGCCTGTATCCAGATTACCCATTTGGGAACCTTCTTGTACAGGCCCAGGATGCTGATATTCCACATGTAGATATAGTAGCTCACGCTTTCTCCGAAGATAATGGAGAAATCCTTTCTGAGCCAGCCGTAAATGTACAGGACAACAGCTCCTATGCTTGCCAGAACCCAGTAGACCGCCGGAGATTCCACTCTGTGGGATTTCTCCGACTTATACCACTGGATAATGATGCGGGTGCCGTAAATACCCATTCCCGCAAGTCCCAGCGCATATACCCATAATGGACTGTCCATTCTCTTCTATTCCTTATGCCTGCCGTAGAAATGCATATAAATACCGTCCTGAATGTCTTCCGGAAGCCCACGGACAATAGAGCGGAGCGTATTCTCCGGGAAATCGCTGTGCTTTAGGAAAATTGTGCAGTCAAGTGAATTCTCAAAGTCCGGATCAACATTGAAGCACACAGCCTTGGCATTGCAGCTGAAATACTTCCTCACAAGGACCGGGAGGCGGTATTTACCATCAGAAAGGGACGATATAAGGCGGTCGAAATAATCGATTCCTTCTTTGGGGAACTTAAGCAACTGATCCGGATCCACCCTCATTAAGTCTTCCTTGAAAGGATGTGAAGGCTTTGCAATGTTTTCTACATCTTCCATCCTGTAGTCCCTCATCAGGTAATGGACGGCAAGGCTCTGATAAAAGCCCGGCATGTCGCTGCTGATGCTTACGGGGCCGGTATAGTACTGGATTTCAGGGTTCTGGTACGCTGCCACAGCAAGGCCCGTGAGCAGGAGTTTCAACGGAATAACCTCCTTCTGATACCTCTCAGCCACGAATGAACGGCCAAGTTCCATGGATATAGGAAGGTATTCCTTTGCCTTGGGACCGTATTTGATCAGGGAATCCGAATAGAAGCCCTTGATGCCACCATGAGCGGCCATTATCTCAGGGCCGAAGCCCAGGCGGTATGCACCCACTATATCCCCGTTGGGGATGTTCCAGACTATCATCTGGTGGTAGTATTCATCGTAACTGTCAGTATCTTCAGGCTTGCCGGTGCCTTCTCCAACCCTGCGGAAAGACTCCTCGCGGAGGCGGAAAAGTTCTTTCATCAGGTAAGGGGCGTCCTGTTTCTTCAGGAGATAGGCTCTGTAGTCTCCTGTTTCATACAGGATGTGGTCCGTAAGTCCCTCAATCTCTGCGTGAATCTTTTCTCTGGGAACAGGATCTGCAACAGGATTGGCCCAGTTGTGCGCGACCTCTTCCCGGACTTCGCTTTTGCACTGCTCTTCAAGTGCATAGCACCTGTTCCTGAGGTAGCTGCCAAGAGAAGCCACATCGAATTCTGCTATCTCTGATGCAGGGATGGGTGCTCCAATACGTACCTTCACTACAGTTCCCCTCTTGTTCAGCATCTCTTTCACGAGGCGGGCTGTCCGTAGCCTTGGATGGATCAGGCCAAGAATATGGAAAAGACGTGAATTCTCACCTTCAAAATAAATAGGAATTACGGGGAAACCGGACTTCTTGACCAGCTTTATAACGTTGTGGGCCCAAGGGATATCTTCCACTACGCACTTCCTGCTCCGGGCAGTCCGCTTCTTCCTCCTCTGCCACGTGGCCACCTCTCCTGCCGGGAAAAGGCCAAGCGGGTGACCATCGGCAATATGACCAAGGGCGGTGCGGATGCCGTTTATGCTCTGGGCACCGCCGCTGGAAAAGTTATTGACCCCTATAAAAGTGTCTTTAAGGCATGGGATAAGCGCCAGAAGGAAGGTTGTAAGTATCTTGTAATCAGGTCTTGCATTACCCACGATACTGCTAAGGATCATTCCGTCTATGGAGCCGAAATGATGATTTGAGACTGTAATAAAACCGCCTTCTGCCGGGATGCGGGAAAGTTGTTCCTGAGGGACATCGTAACTTACGCCTACTTCTTCCAGCACATGTGCGGAAAAGTCTGGTCCGGTACTGTCCACATACTTTGCATGTATGCGGTTCACTTCCTCGAGTTCAAACATCTTATATGCAAGAGAAGTAATCCACTTTCCCGCAATTCCGCGGACGCCGATGGATTTCTGTAATTCAGACTTCTCAAGCACGGTTGTCTTTCTCGCGCTCATAGGTTCTATTGGTCTAGTACTTTTCGGTTTAAAAGCCAAATATAAAACTATTTGCCAAAATAATCAATTATTTTGATGCCTCTCTTGTCTTTGAACCGTTATGAGACGTTTCGATTTAATCCTGCGCGTAATATATAGAGGTCTTACCCAGGCGGGGTTTTCCGAATGATTTAATTACCCTAACGCGAACCTTGTCCGAATTCACCGTAGGGACCTTTATAAGCCTTTTATAGCCTATTGTAGTTCCTTGGGCTATTTCTGTCCACTCCCCTTGCACGAATGCGTCTACGGCAAATTCCGCCACTCTCTGGCCGCGGGAAATGTCTTCACGCAGGCAGACTATATTGAAGCGGTCGGTTGCTTCTTTCCCAAAGATGCTGTCTCTTCTGGCTTTGAATTCCATTAATCGTATGGAATCGGCCTCAGGGATTCTTCCGCGGGTATCAGGAGGGACGTTCAGAAGGAGGACGGCGTTACGTCCAACGCTGCCGAAGTAGATGTCCATGAGTTGGTCAACCGACTTTATTTTCGGGGTCTCAGACTCTTTCCAGAACCAGCCGGGACGGATGGAGACATCGGCCTCTGCTGGAATCCAGTGGGTGCCGTGGACGTTCCCACAGTTCAAGGTATCGTTGGGCGGTGCTCCGGCTCCAGGGGTAAATCCTTCCGGGGAAAGGGTGCTCCAGTTGGTCTCTCCAGCGTAGCCGCGTTCGTTGCCTACCCATCGGCAGTCAGGGCCAACGTCGCTGAACATTATGGCCGATGGTTGCAGACGCCTCACAGTGCCTGTAAACAGACTCCAGTCGTATTCCTGACGCTTGCCGCCCGGGCCTTCGCCGCATGCTCCGTCGAACCAGTGCTCGAAGATGTCACCATAGCGGCCGTCATGTACACTCTCAAGGGTGCGGGCATAGGCCTGGTTGTAGTCAGGAGTGCCGTAGCGGGGGTCGTTCCTATCCCATGGGGAAATGTATACTCCGAACTTAATTCCGTATTCACGGCAGGCATCGGACAGCTCTTTTAGGACGTCTCCCTTGCCATCACGCCAACTGCTTTGAGCTACGGTGTGAGTGCTCTCAGGATTGGGCCAGAGACAGAATCCGTCATGGTGTTTTGCGGTGATTAAAATACCGCCAAAGCCGGCCGCCTTGGCAGTTGCGGCCCATTGACGGCAGTCAAGGTCCGTGGGATTAAACAAATCTTCCGCCTCTTTCCCGCTCCCCCATTCTGCTCCGCTGAAGGTGTTGGGCCCAAAGTGACAGAACATGTTCATCTCCATTTCCTGCCATTTCAACTGCGCCCTGGTGGGCTTTGGTATGGGGTTGCAGGCAATAGCAAGTAAAAGCGCTAAAAGAATTCCTTTTTTCATAATAACAAAAATACGGATTTTTTCCTTATATTTGAAGTATGAACAGACAATCTATTTTTGCAGGCATTCTCATTGGCCTAGGCGCATGCGGTTATCTTGCCCTTGGAGGCATTCCCGGCGCAGTTATCTTTGCATTTGGACTTGTGGGCGTAGTGCTTTCGGGTACGCCCCTGTATACCGGACGTGCCGGTGTCATGGAATTCAATCAGATTCCTGATCTGGTGAAGATATGGTTCTTCAATATTCTGGCGTGTGCGGTCATCGGCCTTATTATGTGGTCGCTCGGCGGGGAATCCGTTGAGAGGGCTAAGACCGTTGTTGCCGGACGCCTTGCCCAGGGGCCGTGGAGAAGTTTCCTCAGGGCAATGGGCTGCGGTCTCATCATTGACATCGCATGTTGGATGTACAGGAGTACCAAGAACCTTGCTCCGGTTCTGTTTGGCGTGCCGCTCTTCATTGTCTGCGGCTTCTACCATTCAATTGCAGACGTGGTATATATCTTTGCTGCAGGAAACTGGGACACGGGACTTCTGTGGTATTATCCCATGATTGTCCTGGGCAACTATGCTGGTTGTAATATTAGAAGGGCAGTTCTTCCAAAAGACTTTACCATTAAATGAAAAAGTATATTCTCCCCATTGCCGCAGTAATTGTCGCTGCTGCTGCTTTGATTTTTATTTGCCGCAAGCCGTTTTCAAGGTTTGAACGTACTGTAATAGAGAAATCGGACTCCCTTATGTACGTTCTAACAATGCCTGAGGACAGTACAATCCTCCGTGCTAAAAGCAGAAATCTTTCCCGTAAGGAATTAAGGTCCTCTGAACTGGCTACTCTTCTGGACAAAATGCTCTACTCCGTACAGCATCCGTCCCAAGACGGCGTTGGAATTGCCGCACCGCAGGTAGGCCTCAATGTCAGGGTTGTTTGCGTAAGGCGCATGGACAAGATAGGCGCTCCGTTCGAGTCCTATCTGAACATTAAGATTGACTCTCTGGGTGGCAACGTGGTTTCCGGGCCGGAGGGATGCCTGTCCGTCCCTCCCTATCGGGGCTTTGTTAAGCGCTACCAGGTGGCAAGGATTTCCTATGTACAGCCTGTTACCCTGGAAAAAGTAACTGAGGACGTAGAAGGTTATACCGCAGTCATCTTCCAGCACGAATGCGACCACTTGGACGGAGTCCTCTATACTGACCGTGCAGATACTGTTTTCGTGTCTCAGGCATGGGCAGAGGAACGCGCACAATTCACTTATGAGAAACCATCCTGGCTGATAATACCATAATCATGAACTCTATAGGAAACTTTTTCTGGCTCATTCTGGGCGGGATAATAATTGCACTCATCTACTACATCATAGGCCTCCTGATGTGCATCACCATTGTAGGCATACCGTTTGGCATTCAGCTGTTCAAACTCGGTACGTTCGCCCTGTGGCCATTCGGGCACGAACTAGTAGACGGGCCTAATGAGCCGGGTTGTATCTCGGTGATAATGAACGTTATCTGGATTCTCTGCGGATGGTGGGAAGTGGCTGTGCTTCATCTAGTGTTCGGACTCATCTTCTGCATCACCATAATTGGCATACCATTCGGCATCCAGCACTTCAAGATGGCGCTGTCGTGCGTTTTTCCCTTTGGCAAAGAGATTAGATAATATATGAAAATCAAAAAAGTCCTTGGTATCGCCGGAGCAGTCCTCGTTGCTGCTGTCCTGGGCGGTTGCATATACCTTAATACCCTTATGCCCATCATTACGGGCTACGCGGCGAAGAACCTTGCCTCGGCGGTCTTTGTCTCCGGCAGAGAAGCGGCCGATGTGCAGGCCCTCGACCTCCATTTCTCCTTCATCAAATTCAACAAGAACAAGGTGGATTATGAGAACAAGACCGTTACCAGCCGTTTTCTCTGGGCCAAGGCTACAGCGGCTTACCGTGAGGGTTATGGCGTGACGCTCCTCCGCGGCAAAGGCAAGAAAGAGTTCCTCGCCCAGGAATATCCGCTGCCTAAGGACTGTTATGAGGATTATCTCCAGCCCGGTGACTCTGAACTGACCGCCCGGCTGGAGCCCATCGCCAAGGCTCTGGTTGACGACCGTTCCTACAACGGCCATCCTTTCGCCTTTGTAGTACTCCATAAAGGGGGCATAGTTGCTGAGCGCTATGACAAAGGCATTACGGCGGAGACGCAGCTTCTGAGCTGGAGTATGGGAAAGAGCTTCACCAATGCACTTGTGGGCATAATGTCTAAGGATGGTATGGTCGATATCAGCGCTCCCATGGACATTCCGGAGTGGCAGAATGACGGACGTAAGGACATCACCCTCAGCAACCTTCTGCAGATGCAGAGCGGCCTCCAGTGGAACGAGAATTACGGCAACCGTTCGGACGTTAACCTCATGCTTCACCGTGAGACGGACATGGGCAAGTACGCTCTCTCCAAGCCCCTTGAGAACGAGCCCGGAACCGTCTGGTACTATTCCAGCGGCACCACCAACATCGTGATGCGTTACCTCCGCGGCAAGTTCCCTTCTGACGATGCCTTCCTCGCCTATATGCGCGAGCGCCTATTCGCGCCTCTTGCCATCGCCAATCCCCGTTTCGAACCGGATATGAGCGGAACACCCGTGGGATCCTCCTACCTATACGTTACCGCCAGGGACTTCGCCCGATTCGGTCAGCTCTTCCTGGACGATGGCTGCATAGGCACTGAACGCATCCTCCCGGAAGGGTGGGTAGACTACACCGTGACTCCTGCCTCTGCCAGCGAGGGAGCTTACGGCGCTTTCTTCTGGCTCAACCGCAACCACGTGTGCCCTGACGTCCCTGAGGACATGTTTTCCTGCCAGGGTCACGACGGCCAGGAAATCTACATCGTCCCCTCCAAGGAGCTTGTCGTTGTCATCCTGGGCTACTCCCGCAAGCCAGACCGCGTAATAGATTTCAACGGAGTGCTGAAGGACATCATCACCCAATTATAAACATTTCACATATCACTATGAACGAGAATCAGGAATTCGACCCCAAAGACACTAATAAAGACGGAAAGGTGTCCGTCAAAGAGCAAATCCTCCACGCCGCCGACAAGATTAACGAAGCTATGTACGGTGCCGCAGACGCCGTGAAAGAAGGTGCCAACAAAGTAATCGGCAAAGTCAAGGATTACGAAGCCCTTTCCCCGGAAGAGAAGCAGGCAAAACAGGACGAGTGGAACAAGAAAGCCACAGAGACCGCCAACAAAGCCGGCGAAACCGCCAAAGGAATCTTCAACGACATCAAGTCAGAAGCCAAGAAAATCTTCGGCAATAAGTAATCCCAACCCCGTCCTCGAACCAATGAGACAGAATATCTCCAAAGCAACCAGCATTGTGGTCATTGCCTGTATTTATCTTGTGGCAATAGGAGGCGGTATATTCACATTTGTCTGGATATCCGGCCATATGCCTGAGGTATGGGCTCTACTTGTTGCCGATGTTGTCGCCACCGTCTATATTTGGGCGATGGGCATCGCATATGACAACGTGTCGATGTATGACCCTTATTGGAGCGTGATTCCGCCTATTGTGTTCACTTTATGGACTGTCTATAAGGACTGCTGGAGCGTTCCGGTCATCCTCCTTATTCTTGCCGTATGGTACTGGGGAATCCGTCTCACCGGCAACTGGTCATACACTTTCAAGGGCCTTGGACATGAGGATTGGAGGTATACCCGTTACAGGGAAACGCTCTCCCCTTTTCTTTTCCACGTGACGAATTTCTTCGGACTCAACATGATGCCCACACTTTTGGTATTCGCGTGCATGCTTCCTGGACTGGGGCTTTATGAGGGAAACGCATCTGCCAATGTGCTCACCTGGCTGGGCTTCGTCACCTGCCTTGCAGCCGCCTCGATTGAAATTGCGGCGGACACTCAGATACATCGTTTTCGCACCAGGTACCCAGGGCAGTACTGCGACAAGGGCCTCTGGAAGCACGGAAGGCACCCAAATTATTTCGGGGAAATCCTCTTCTGGTGGGGTATCTGGATCATGTACGCGTCTCTGTGTGGAATTGACTGGTTGATTATCTCCCCCATCGCCATGTCCTGCCTTTTCCTGTTCATCAGCATTCCCATGATGGAAAAACGCCAGCTGGCCAATAAACCCGGATATGCAGAATACAGAAAGAAAACAAGACTCCTGATATGAAACGATTTCTACTACCCGCTTTCTGCGCAGTCATGCTCCTTACGGGTTGTGGCGGTATGAAACTTACGAAAACAATGATGAAAGTCATTCTCAAGGGCAGCATGAAGATACCTGAGAATACTGTGGCACAGGACTATGATGGAAAGATTGATGTCCCATATGTTGACAAAGCCTCTCCTTCCCAGATGCTTGATATCTTCTACGCACCTGACGATGTCCGCAAGGATGCGGTCCTGGTGGACTTTCACGGAGGATTCTACGTGGCCGGGCAGAAAGAAGGCAACCGAGCCTTCGCGTCTGCTTTCCTGAAAGAAGGCTTCGACGTTGTTTTAGTGAGCTATAGGCTCAATGAGGGCAAATTGGACGTCTCCGACGAGCTGGCGGACTGCGCAGCGGCCGCGGATTATGTTACACTTCATGCAGAAGAACTGGGCCTTAACAAGGACCACATGTTTGTAACTGGAGACTCTGCCGGTGGTCATCTAGCATTATATATAGCGGAAGGAGCCCAAGACCACTCTCTTCCAGTCCATCCGGAACATTTCATGCCTCTGGGAGCGATGCTCAATTGCCCCGCATACGACTTTGCAGCATATTCCGATGCAGAAATGTACGCTGAAAGCTTCAAGGAATGGTTCCTAGGGCCCAAGTATAAGGATAAAGAATGGATGAAATCAATGTCCCCAAGGACGCACCTTGGCAGCTACAACGGTCCTCTATTCGTATCCACATGCACAAATGACTTCATCCGCGGAGAATCCATGAAGATTAAGGCCGACTGCGAGGCTGTCGGGCGTTCGTTGACATTCGTCGACATCGAATCCGAAGACAAGAAGGTCTCCCACGTACATAACGTCACCTCCATAGACCTTCCGGAATCCCAACAGGTGAACGCCGCAATGGTTGACTTCATGATAAGCTGCCTCAAATGACAAGTTATATTATACGACCTGCGGAGTCTCGCGATCTGGAGGCTGTTAACGGCCTCCTCCGTCAAGTGCTGGCGGTGCATCATCAGGGAAGGCCGGACCTTTTCCGGCCGGAGGGAAAGAAGTATACGGACGACGAGCTCATTTCAATCTTTGCCAATCCTGACACTCCGGTGTTCGTATATGACAAGGACGGAGCAGTTCTAGGGTACGTTTTCTGCGACCTTCAGCATCCTTCAAGTGGAGCATTAGAGCCAATAAAGACCCTATACGTGGACGATCTATGTGTCAATGAAAAAGCACGCGGAGAAGGCATCGGAAGGTCTCTGTTCAACTACGTCAAAGAATTCGCCCGCGAGAACGGTTGCCATAACATAACCCTGCACGTCTGGGAATGCAACCCCGGCGCCAAAGCCTTTTATGAGTCCCTGGGCCTCAAGCCACAATATACGTCAATGGAACTGATTTACGACTGAAAACAGGCACGATATGAAAATAAAAGAGATGCGTATCACTTGTTCAACAATACTTCTGTTGTTGTTATTCACTGGTTGCGTTGACGGCAACAAGGCTTACGTACGTAAGGCGGTGAGCATCATGGATAAGCAAGGCATCTTTGCAACCGGTCCCGAATGGGACAATGCCAAGCATGAAGTCCTGGCTGCAATGCCGGCAAACCTTGATGAAGCAAGGGATATAGTCCGAAATGCAGGCAAGGTTGCCGGAGGAAAGCACACATTCCTGAAAACTGAGTCTGAGGTTACTGAGGATGCCACTTCCACTGACTGGGAGATGCCTTCCGTCTCTGTTGATGAGTATGGAATAGCCGTTATTAAGCTTCCTCCATTCTCCGGTAACCGTGACGAAGGAATAAAGTACGCTAAAACAGTACTGGATGCCGTTCCGGACAATATCAAAGGCGTAGTCATAGACCTTGTGGACAACCGCGGAGGCAACATGTACCCTATGATTGCAGCCGTACACAGATTCATAGATGACGATGACATTCTCCGCTTTCGTACCCGTAAGCGCACGCAGTGGATACTGTTGTCGTACGTTGTTCAAGGCACCGGCGTAGAGCATATGAGCCGCATCGAATGCCCTGTGGCCATCCTCACCAATGAATGGACGGCCAGTTCCGGCGAGGCCACACTCCTTTGCTTCCGCGGCCTGGATTACGTCCGTGTCTTCGGTTCCCCTACTGCCGGGTACGCATCTGCCAACCAGCCTTTCCCCCTCCCCGGCGGAGACCAGCTGATCCTTACCACAGGATGCGACGTAGCCCGTACCGGAGAGGTCTTCTGTGACGATCCCATCGACCCTGATGTCCTTACCGACACTCCGCTGGAAGATGCACTACTGTGGATTAATAAATGATTCTTGGTGTTCCCGCCGCTTTGGTTGAAGGACTAATAGCAATTGCTTTATGAGAAAGATTATTACCATATTGCTTCTCCTTATGAGTTTCACTGCCATGAGCGCCCAGACCATTAAGGACTCGGGTTACAGGGCCGTCGCTTACATCAAGTCGGACGGTACCATTCAGGATTCGAACTATAGGACCATTGGATACATCAAGAGTGACGGGAGGGTGCAGGATGCCTCATATAGAACCATAGGCTACGCTAATGGAATCCCACTTAGGTGGGCTGCTTTCTTTTTCTTCTTCCGACAATAGATTCTTATGAAGATAAAAGTCCTCAATAAGACATATGATGAGGTGATGGGACTGCCACGGGTACTTCATAAGTATCCAGGGAGGCCTTCATTCCTCCTTCATACCGCCATGAGAGCAGGCTCTACCGTGGACCTCAAAGCGGTAGGATTTACTTACGAATCCATTGGCTTAAAAAGGGCCGGTAAGGGCCCCTGGTTTGTGTTGATGAACCACTGCAGCTTCCTGGATTTCGAGATTCTTTCAAGGATTCTTTACCCCAAGCCCTACCATATCGTGGCCACATCTGACGGGTTCGTCGGCAAGGAATGGCTAATGAGGTCCCTGGGGTGCATTCCGACGCAGAAGTTCGTCAGAGACGCGATCCTCATCAAGGATATGAATTACGCCTTGAATACCCGACATGAGACCGTCGTCCTCTATCCGGAGGCAAGTTACTCCTTCGACGGCACTACCACTCCCCTTCCGGAACGGCTGAGCCGCCTGTTCAAGACCCTGAAGGTTCCTGTTGTAATGATTACGACTTATGGGTCGTTCACAAGGGATCCCCTATACAACAACCTCCAGAAGAGGAAAGTTAAGGTGAGTGCTAAAGTGGAGTGCCTTTTCACACCTGAGGAAATAGCTGACTCTGCTGTTGAAGACATGGACGCCAGGCTCAAGGATGCCTTCTCCCTTGATTATTTCCGCTGGCAGAAAGAAAACGAGGTCCGAATTAACGAGCCCTTCCGCGCTGACAGCCTTAACCGTGTACTCTACCGCTGCCCTGCGTGTTATGCTGAAGGCGAAACAGATGGAAAAGGCGATACGATTACCTGCCATCATTGCGGTAAGACTTACACCATGGACGAATTCGGCACAATTAGCTCTTCTGACGGCGTGACGGAATTCCCTCATATACCAGACTGGTACGCATGGGAGCGTGAATGCGTAAAGAAAGATATTCAGGATGGCCGATACGCCCTCGACCTTGACGTCGACATCTGTATGATGGTGGACTTCAAAGCCATCTACAGGGTTGGCACCGGAACGCTTCACCATGATATCAACGGCTTTGTCCTGGAAGGATGTGATGGCAGGCTTCATTATGAACGCGGCCCTCTGGAAAGCTATAGCGTTTACTCGGACTTCTTCTGGTACGAACTCGGAGATGTTGTCTGCATTGGTGACCGGGACAAACTCTTCTACTGCTTTCCCAGGCAGAAGGATGTTGTGGCAAAGGTCAGGCTCGCCACTGAAGAGATATACAAAATAAAGCAAGGCAGCAGGAGACTCTAATTTGGATTGTTATGAAAAGAGATTACTTTGAAGGCGCCAACGTCGCAGTTACCATTTGTGCAAAGGATGGCACCATACTGGACATGAATGCCAAATCCAAGCGTACGTTCCTTAAGCCCGGAGAGCCGGAAATCATCGGCCAGAACGTGCTGGATTGCCATCCGGAGCCTGCACGTTCCCAACTGGCTGATATGCTCGCAAGCCCTCGCACAAACGTATATACTGTTGAAAAAGAAGGCGTAAAGAAACTCATCTTCCAAACACCTTGGTACAATGGTTCAGAATACGCCGGCTTCATGGAACTCTCCATGGTCCTTCCGGAAGTTGTTCCCAACCGTATCCGCAAACCCAAAGAATGACCAATGGCTAACCCACGCCCCTTCGGAACCTGTTTCTTCGAGCAGTACGCTCAAATAACCCTTGCCTCCATCCTGGGAAGCGAGTTCGAGTGCCTTGTGAACCGTGACCGGCCGGACCTGCAGACTCCGGACGACAAGAGCATCGGCATTGAGGTCACGCGTGCCATGGAAGAGAGCAAAAAGGCAGAGGAAGAGCTTCTTAAGGACGTTGCCGGAGTCACCCCGACACCTCAGGACGATGAATGGAGCCAGATTCTTGAATACGGTTACGCCTATGGTCTTGAAAAAGGCAAGTATATAGGCATGAAGGAGTTCTCCTACTGGTCCATGGCACTCCCCCTCAGACGCATCCTCGAAAGCAAGGTTTCCAAAGTGGGCAACGGCTTCTATGGCAGATTCGACATAATGGGCCTTTTCGTCTTTTCCAGGGAGGATCTCAAAGAAGCTGAAGCCATTAAGGCAATGAACTACACCCTCCAGCTCCAGAAATACCTCGACATCCGTTACAACAGACTCTACCTTGCCGATGTAGGTGATCTCTACGTCTGCAACCTTGACGACGGCCTCAAAGAGAGTTCCCGCCTGGTCCGCTACGCCATAACCCAGGAGCAGCGCCAATCCTTCTACCACCAAGCCGTACTCCGGCAGATTGAATCCGATTATTCAAGAATAAGACAATAATGGCGTAGGTCCGGAAGTAATGGGTGGACCTACGTCACTATACGCCCTGTAAGGCCGATTCCTGACATACGTCACCCCACAAAAAGGTGGCGTACGTCACCTCTGACAAGAGGGACCTACGCCACAATTTCGTACCTCCGCTCGGAATCGAACCGGGACCAACGGAACCGGAATCCGTTATTCTATCCTTTAAACTACGGAGGCGTCCGTGTAGGGATTGCAAAGATAGTACTTTTTTCGTAATTTTACCACATGAAAGATACCTGGAAAAGTATTGGATTAATGTCCGGAACTTCGGCCGACGGACTGGATGTGTGCTGCGCTACATTTACCCGTGAAAACGGCAAATGGAGCTATTCTATTGACTGTGCAAAGGGCTACAGCTATACTCCCGGGCTCAAGGACATTCTCATGAACAGAGTGCAGAAGATGTCTGCTCTGGAGTTTATAACATTCCATAGCCGGTACGGCCATTTCCTGGGGCAGAAAGTGAATGAATTCATAAAGGAATTCCACGTAAAACCGGACCTCATTGCATCCCACGGCAGCACGGTTTTCCATGAGCCTTCCAAAGGTGTCATGTTCCAGATTGGGGACGGAGCGGCAATTGCTGCGGAAACTGGCATTCAGACAGTGTCGGATTTCCGTCGGCTGGACATAATGCTTGGCGGACAGGGCGCTCCCCTTGTGCCTGTTGGAGACAGGACACTGTTTGGCGCATATGACTACTGTCTGAACATAGGTGGCTTTTCCAACATTTCGTATGACGATGGCCCCAGACGCATTGCCTTCGACATCTCCCCCGTAAACTATGTTATAAACCGGTATTGCCGTACGATTGGCCTGGAGATGGACAGAGACGGGGATATTGCCTCCCGCGGAAAGGTGGACAAAGACCTCCTGGACAAACTGAATGCCCTTAAGTACTATTCCCAGAAGCCGCCCAAGTCCCTCGCACGTGAATGGGTGGAAAAGAACGTCTTCCCTCTCATAGACAGCTACAACCTGACAATAGAAGATACGCTTCGCACATACTATGAGCATTGTGCCATGCAGCTTGCCAAAGTGACAGATAACGGAAAGAGCATCCTTGTCACCGGCGGAGGAGCCTGGAACAAGTTCCTGATCAGCCGTATGGAAGCGCTCTCCGGATGTGCTCTCACCATTCCTGAACCGGAGGTCGTAGACTACAAGGAAGCGCTCATTTTCGCATTTTTGGGAGTCCTTTACATGACCGATACTCCGTCGTGTCTCTCATCGGTTACTGGAGCCTCGAAAGATAACATAGGAGGTATGCTTTTCAAGGCTTGATAATCTCGCGCGAAATGTGTATATTTGTGGACTATGAGTAAAATCGCATTCGTATTTCCCGGACAGGGCTCACAGTTCCCAGGTATGGCAAAGGAACTGTACCCCTCACGGAAACAGTTTTTCGAGAAAGCAAACGATATCCTGGGCTTCAGGATAACCGATATAATGTTCGACGGCACGCCGGAAGACCTGAAGGCAACAAAAGTTACCCAGCCCGCCATTTTCCTGCACAGCGTGCTCCTGGCTATGGACCAGCCCAAACCGGATATGACTGCGGGCCATTCCCTTGGCGAATTCTCCGCCCTGGTTGCAGCCGGCGCCCTTTCATTTGAAGACGGCCTCAAACTTGTCTCCAAACGCGCTATGGCCATGCAGAAGTGCTGCGAGGCCGTTCCCGGCTCCATGGCCGCCGTCATCGCCCTTCCTGACGATGTAATAGAAAAGGTATGTGCCGGTATCCCAGGCGTCGTCCCCGCCAACTTCAACTCTCCAGGCCAGGTGGTCATTTCCGGAGAGAAGGAAGCTGTTGAAAAGGCATGCGCCGCGCTCAAGGAAGCCGGTGCCAAGAGGGCTCTCCCTCTCCCCGTGAGCGGGGCCTTCCACTCCCCTCTCATGGAACCCGCACGTGCGGAACTGGCAGAAGCTATTGAGGCCACACCTTTCCACACACCGTTCTGCCCCGTTTACCAGAATGTCACGGCACTTCCCACAACAGACCCGGATATCATCAAGGAGAATGTCCTGAAGCAGCTTACAAGTCCCGTACGCTGGACTAAGAGCGTACAGAACATGATTGCAGACGGTGCAACCAAGTTCGTTGAGATTGGGCCCGGGACGGTGCTGCAGAATCTTGTGAAGCGCATCGCCGGAGACCTCGAAATGACAATAGAAGGAATACAATAACAACAAAATACTAAACACAAAACCACATCTAAAGTTTATGGCAAACGAAAAGAAATTCATCACTTGCGATGGTAACTACGCCGCCTCGAACATTGCTTATCTGTTCAGCGAGCATGCAGCCATCTACCCCATCACGCCGTCCTCCACAATGGCAGAGAACATTGACGAGTGGGCCGCCCATGGTAAGAAAAACCTCTGGGGTGAAACCGTGAAAGTGACGGAGATGCAGTCTGAGGCCGGTGCCGCAGGCGCCGTTCACGGCTCACTCCAGGCAGGTGCCCTCACCTCTACCTTCACCGCGTCCCAGGGCCTTCTTCTCATGATCCCCAACATGTACAAGATTGCCGGCGAGATGCTTCCTACAGTGTTCCATGTGAGCGCACGTGCCCTCGCAAGCCACGCCCTTTCAATATTCGGTGACCATCAGGATGTCATGGCATGCCGCCAGACAGGCTTTGCAATGATTGCTTCAGGCTCCGTCCAGGAAGCCCAGGATATCGCAGCCGTTGCTCACCTTTCCACCATCAAGTCCAGCATTCCTTTCCTCCACTTCTTCGACGGTTTCCGTACATCCCACGAAATCCAGAAGATCGAGGCCCTTCCTGAGGACAAGCTGAAGGAAATGGTATCGGAGAAGGCTCTGGCCCGTTTCCGTGAGCGCGCCCTTAACCCTGACGCCCCTGTCACCCGCGGTACCGCCCAGAACGGCGACGTCTACTTCCAGGCCGTCGAGACCCGCAACCAGTATTACGATGCAGTTCCGGATATCGTCGCCCGCTACATGGGAGAAATCTCCGAGCTCACCGGCCGTAGCTATCGTCCTTTCGAATACTACGGTGATCCCACTGCTGAGAACATCATCGTGGCAATGGGCTCCGTAACCGAGACCATCAAGGAAACCATCGACTACCTCGCCGGCCGCGGCCGCAAGTATGGTCTGGTAACCGTCCACCTCTATCGTCCTTTCTCAGAGAAGTACTTCTTCGCAGTCCTTCCCAAGAGCGTCCGCCGCATCGCCGTCCTGGACCGCACAAAGGAACCCGGAGCACTTGGAGAACCTCTCTTCCAGGATGTCAAGACCATGTTCCAGGGTAAGGACAACGTCCTCATCATCGGCGGCCGTTACGGTCTCTCCTCAAAGGATACCACCCCCGCCCAGATTGTTGCCGTATTCGACAACCTCGAGGCCAAGGAGCCCAAGGCAGACTTCACCATCGGCATCGTGGACGATGTCACCTTCAAGAGCCTTCCCATCAAGAGCGAAGTCTCCATCGTGAAGCCCGGCACCACAGAGTGCAAGTTCTACGGCCTTGGTTCCGATGGTACCGTCGGTGCAAACAAGAACACCATCAAGATCATCGGTTCCCACACTGACCTTTATAGCCAGGCATACTTCGACTACGATTCCAAGAAATCCGGCGGCTACACCTGCTCTCACCTCCGCTTTGGCAAGCAGCCCATCAAGGCCCCGTATCTTGTGAACACCCCGGACTTCGTCGCCTGCCACGTTCCTTCCTATCTTAAGAAGTACGATGTCCTCAAGGGCATCAAGGACGGCGGCACCCTCCTCCTGAACAGCCTCTGGGACGAGGAAGAGACCATCAAGAACATCCCTGACAACGTGAAGTCAGTCATCGGCCGCAAGCACGTAAAGGTTTATATCATCAACGCTACCAAGATTGCCGCTGAAATCGGCCTTGGCGGACGTACCAACACCATCCTGCAGAGCGCCTTCTTTAAGATCACCGGCATCATCCCATACGAGGATGCAGTGAAGTATATGAAGGACGCAATCGTCAAGTCCTATGGCAAGAAGGGTGAGAACGTGGTGAACATGAACTACGCAGCAGTAGACCGCGGTGGCGAGTACACTGAGATCAAGGTCCCTGCAGAGTGGGCCAACCTCACCGCCAAGTTCGAAAACCCCAACAAGGACCGTCTGGCTCCCGCCTTCGTTAAGGATATTGCCGATATCGTCAACTCACAGGCCGGCGACACCCTGCCCGTAAGCGCCTTCATGCCTTACGCCGATGGTACTATGCCCGCTGGCACCGCAGCATTTGAAAAGCGTGGCGTGGCCGTGACAGTTCCTACATGGGATGCAGAGAAGTGTATCCAGTGCAACAACTGCGCATTCGTCTGCCCTCACGCAGCAATCCGTCCTTTCCTCCTCACCGAGGAGCAGGCCGCAAAGGTTCCCGCAGGCCTCAAGCTCGCTCAGGGCAAGGCCAACCTCAAGGATTACAAGTACGCCATTGCCGTCTCCGTTGACGACTGCACCGGCTGCGGCAACTGCGTGGATGTCTGCCTTGCAAAGCCTGAAAAGGCCCTCAGCATGGTTCCTTACATCAACGATACCGCAGAACAGGCTAACTTCGACTACCTCAATAAGAAGGTCGGTTACAAGGAGTATGTTGACAAGATGGCCAACATGAAGAACAGCCAGTTCGCACAGCCTCTGTTCGAGTTCTCCGGCGCCTGCGCAGGTTGCGGTGAGACTCCCAACATCAAGACCATCACCCAGCTGTTCGGCGACCACATGATGATTGCCAACGCTACCGGTTGCTCTTCCATCTACGGCGCATCCTTCCCTGCCAGCCCTTACTGCACCAATGCAGCTGGCCACGGCCCCGCATGGCAGAACTCCCTGTTCGAGGACTTCTGCGAGTTCGGCCTTGGTATGAAGCTCGGTTCTGACCGTGCGCGCGAGACTGTTGCCAACCTCATGAAGCAGTCACTGGAGTGCGAATGCTGCAGCCAGGATATCAAGGCACTTGCAGCCAAGTGGCTTGAGGCTCCAAAAGATCCCGCAGTTACCCGCGAAGTGGCTGACAAGATTGTCCCTCTGGCAGAGAAATGCAACTGCGACACTTGCAAGCAGCTCCTTGTCTACAAGCACTTCATCCCTTCACGCAGCCAGTGGATATTCGGCGGCGACGGTGCCTCCTACGACATCGGTTACGGCGGTCTGGACCACGTCCTTGCCAGCGGTGAGAATGTGAACGTCCTCGTCCTTGACACTGAGGTTTACTCCAACACCGGCGGCCAGAGCTCCAAGGCTACGCCCGTTGGCGCAATCGCCAAGTTCGCCGCTTCCGGTAAGAAGATCCGTAAGAAAGACCTTGGCATGATGGCCATCAGCTACGGCTATGTCTATGTTGCCCAGGTTGCAATGGGTGCAAGCCCCGTGCAGTTCTTCAACGCCATCAAGGAAGCCGAAGCCTACGACGGCCCTTCACTCATAATCGCTTACAGCCCTTGTATCAACCATGGCCTCAAGGCCGGCATGGGTCTGAGCCAGAAGGAAGAGAAACTGGCCGTAGAATGCGGTTACTGGCACCTCTATAGGTATAACCCCGCCCTGGAAGGCACTGACAAGAACCCGTTCAGCCTGGATTCCAAGGAACCCGACTGGAGCAAGTTCCAGGACTTCCTGAAGGGTGAGGTCCGCTTTGCATCCCTCTACAAGATGTTCCCGGAGAGCGCAGATGAGCTCCTCCAGAAGACCGAAGAGTTTGCAAAGGTACGCCTGAACACTTACAAACGCCTTGCAGGCAAAGAATAAAAAATGAAACGAATCTTAATTACCCTTGCACTCGTCGTCGCAGCGGCGGCGAGTGCTTTCTCTCAGACGAGAGAACAGATGGAGGCAATGATTGCCCAGATGCCAAAAATCCCCAACACGGACCAGGTCCGCATTGGAAAACTTGACAACGGCCTCACTTACTACATCCGTAAGAACCAGTTCCCTGCACAGAGGGCGGAGTTCTACCTCGCTTCCAACGTGGGAGCCATCCAGGAGGAATATCCTTCCCAGGACGGCCTGGCCCACTTCCTTGAGCACATGTGCTTCAACGGCACTGCCAATTTCCCCGGAAAGGCAATCCTCAATTACCTCCGTTCCATCGGTGCGGAATTCGGACGCAACATCAACGCTTCCACCGGTTTTGAAGAGACCCAGTACATGCTCAACAACATCCCCGTAGCACGTGAATCTGTAGCGGACAGCTGCCTCATGATCCTGAGGGACTATTCCCACTACGTTCTCAACGAGCCCTCGGAGATTGACGCAGAGCGAGGTGTCATTATCGAAGAGCGCCGTTCCAGGCGCAACGCTTCCTGGCGCACCATGGAGGCCTCCCTGCCCATCTATTTCGGCGAAGGCACTCCCATGGCTCTCCACACCCTTATCGGTACCCAGGAGCACCTTGAGACCTTTACCTATCAGAGCATCGTCGATTTCTACCACACATGGTACAACCCCTGCAACCAGGCAGTCATCGTTGTGGGCGACATCGACGTAGATCACATCGAGGCAAAGATCAAGGAACTCTTCGGCCCCATCCCTGCAAAGGAAGACCAGAAACCCAAGGCCCACCTCACGCTTGAAGACCACGACACTCCCCGTCTTGGCATCATTACGGACCCTGAGACCACCAACCCCTCAATCGAGGTTATGTGGCACTCTGAGGCTGCCCCTGAGGGCTTCAATGCAACCATTTACGGCCAGATGGACAAACTCGTGAAGAGGGTTATCTCCAGGGTTATGTCAGAGCGTTTAGCAGACATCACTTCCAAGCCCGGTTCTTCCTTCATCGACGGATATCTTGGCTTCTCCCCTATCATTTACGAGGACATCGACGGCATTGACGCCAGCGTAGATCTCAGGGAAGAGAACATCCTTGGCGGTTTCAAGGATTTCTACACGGAAGTAGTCCGTCTCCAGAAGCACGGCATCACAGATGCTGAGTTCAACCGCGTCAAAACAGACATCATCTCCGCCTATGAAACAAGGGTTAACAAGGCCGATACCCGCCGCAACTCTGAATTCATCCGCCCCATCATCTCCAACTTCTTCGACAAGGAACCCCTCATGGAGCCTGCAGAGGAGCTTGAGATTGTTAAGACTGTCCTTGGCCAGCTGAATGCAGCTGTAATAAGCCAGGTGGCGGCACAGATCGGCGGCAGGAAGAATCTGGTGGTCCTTTACAGCGGTCCTGAGAAAGAAGGTGTTGCCACTCCTACCGGAGAGCAGATCCTAAAGATCATGGACGAGGTAGAAGCATCGGACATCAAACCTCTTGAAGGCGAGGAAATTCCTGAGCAGTTCCTGGATCCCGCTGCCCTCAAGGGCGGAAAGGTCAAGAAGATTGCCTCCGGCATCTACAACTCATCCGAGTGGACTCTTAAGAACGGTGTGAAGGTAGTCGTCTATCCTACTGAGCTTGCAAAGGATCAGATACTCTTTAATATATATAAGGACGGCGGTCTTAGCCTTATCGAGACCGAAGACCTCGCATCCTTTGACCAGACCATCCTCAGGCTCTTCACCAACAACAGCGGTATTTCTTCCTTCTCCGGCACCATGGTGACCAAGATGCTCACCGGCAAGAACCTCAGCGTATCTCCTTACTTTGACTCTCTTGAGCACGGTATCAACGGAACCACCACTGTGAAGGATCTGGAAACCGCCCTGCAGATTATCTATCTTATGTTCACGGATCCCAGATTCGATCCCGAAGAGTGGGAGAACAGCGTAGACCAGCTTCGCAGCTACCTGCCCAACATGGTGAACCAGCCTGACTACAAGTTCTCTTCAAGGATGTACCAGACGGTGTTCGGCAACAACCCTCGCCGCCAGTATATCTCCCCTGAGAAGCTTGACAAGGCAAATCTCCAGACCGTTGAGAAGAACTACCGCAAGCTCTTCAAGAACGCCGGCGGCGCCAAGATGGTCTTCGTCGGTGACATTGACGAAGCCACACTTATGCCTCTGGTAGAAAAGTACATCGGTTCCCTCCCCAAGGGCAAGAAGTCAAAGTGGATTGACAGGAAGGAGTACATTGTAAGCGGAATCCATGACGATGTCTTCACCGTGGACATGCAGACTCCCAAGAGCACCGTTCTCCAGGTCTACCACGCTGACGTTTCTTACACCTATGCCAAAGATGCTGCGATGGATGCCATCGGATACATCCTTGACATGCGTTACACGGAAAGCCTCCGCGAAGATGAAGGCGGCACCTATGGCGCCAGCGCCATTGCCAACTTTGGCCGCAGGCCCAAGAACGATGCCATGATCCAGGTCTATTTCGACTGCAAACCCGCACTCTGCGACAAGCTCCGCGAACTGGCCGTCAAGGGCCTCCAGGATCTTGCCCAGAAGGGCCCCACCGACGAAGAAGTGAACATGGCCAAGCTCAACCTCTTGAAGAACCTTCCTGAAAGCAGGCAGCAGAACCGCTGGTGGCTGAACAGCATTGAGACCTACCTCACCTATGGCGAGGACCGCAATGCTGAGTATGAAGCCGGCGTAAATGCCCTTGACAAGGAAATCATCAAGGAAACCGTGAGCGAAATCCTTGGTTCCGGCAACTTCGTGGACCTTGTGATGAAGCCCTCAGTTACGGCAGAAGCCGAGTAATTACAATGAACCCCAGCTTGAACAGCTGGGGTTCATTGTATCTATTCCTGAGGTTTTTCAGGTTCGTCGCCGTGAGAGTCTTTGTACTTGAAGCGGCGAATCTTTTGTGTGGCAGTCTTTTCAAAGGGCTCCTTCATGGCATCTACCTCCCCTATCTTGGAGTTTTTGCCAACTGTCTTGTTTACCCAGTCCAGGACGGCCTTCTTGCGGTTCTCAAGTTCCTCGAACCACTTGTCTTCCGTAGCCTGGTTCCAGTCAATGGCGTTGTCCGTGAATTTGACCAGGGCGACCAGTTTGCCGTCGCGCTCCATTACAAGGGACTCTTCAACGCCTTCAATGTTGTTGATGACCTGTTCAATCTCCTCCGGATAGATATTCTCTCCGGAAGGGCCAAGGATGGTGTTGTTAAGGCGGCCCTTGATGTAGTAGTAGCCGTCATCGTCCATACTGGCGACGTCGTTGGTATGGAACCAGCCTTCATCGTCAATTACCTGGAGGGTGCGCTCCGGGTCTTTGTAGTAACCCAGCATGACATTGTTGCCGCGGACCACTATCTCACCTTCTCCTGTAGCAGGATTCACGTTGTCCAGGCGGATATCGACCTTATAAGAAGCAACGCCAATGGAGCCTACTCCCTTGCTCTTGTTAACCATGAGGTTACATACCAGAGGGGCAGTTTCTGTGAGGCCGTAGCCCACTGCGTATGGGAAATGGCAGCTCCTGAGGAATTCCTCCACAGCCGGATCCAGCTTAGCACCGCCTATGCCGAAGAACACAAGCTTGCCACCGAACGTCTTGACCATCCTTTTGCCGATGAACCAGTGGAGCACGTGAGGCATACGCCTGTCTGCCCATGAAAGCACGCGGCTCTTCTGTATTGTAGGAAGGACGCTGTTCTTAACTACCTTTTCAATGATAAGAGGCACGGAGCACACAATAGTGGGCCGGACCTTCTTCATTGCCGCAAGAAGGATGGTGGGAGTTGGAGGTTTCTGAAGCGTGTAGCACGTTGCTCCCGCATAGAAGGAATACAGCGTAGAGACATTCATCTCATATGCGTGTGCAGCAGGAAGGATGCTGAGGAACCGGTCGTTCTTGAAGGCCGGCTGAGCCTTGAAGGATGCGGCCAGGTTGTGGCAGATGTTCCTGTGGCTGAGCATCACGCCCTTTGCATTTCCTGTAGTTCCGGAAGTGTAAATTATGCAGGCGAGGTCGTCCGGCATGGGGTCTTTGACCCAGCCGTTGCACTTGAAGTCGTCATTATCCCGCTTGATGAAATCAAATGACTCAATATCAATGATAAGGGTAAGGTTTTTCCTGCACTCATCACCGAGTTTGGGCATCATGCGCTGGGAGATGAACAGGACCTTCGATTCAGAGTGATTAAGAATGTTTGTGAGCTCGACCTC
This sequence comes from Bacteroidales bacterium, assembly GCA_024694675.1. GTDB lineage: Bacteria > Bacteroidota > Bacteroidia > Bacteroidales > UBA932 > Cryptobacteroides. The sequence continues at coordinate 29,911 of JAILJO010000019.1, forward strand.
CGAACTGTCAGGGAGGATAGGAACAGCAACGCGGCCGAATGCGGTGGCGCTGAAGAAGGCCACCACCCAGTTGGGCATATTCTGCGAGAAGATTGCAACACGGTCCCCGTGCTTAATCCCGAAGCGGGTCATCCTCAGGGACAGCTGCTCCGTCTTGCGGCGGAACTCTTCATATGTATATGCCTGACCGCCATCAACATATTGGTAGGCGGTTTTCTTAGCGTACTTGGTTGTGGCGTAGTCGAATACTTTGCGAAGCGTCGTGCATCTCTGCTCCCTCTCACGGTATTTCCGCCAGGCCTTGTACGGATTCTTTATCTTTTTTGCCATAGGGTTTATGGTACTATGAAATTTTCCTTATGGTAGCCCTGGATGCCCATGGGGCGGTAGTGGTCATACATTCTCTGCATGTCAGCCTTGACATCGTCAGTGAGTTCAAAGGGTTCACCCACGGAGATGCGCTTGCGACCCCAGTCGTAGTAACCCAGATACACGGTTGCACCGGTCTCCTTGGCAATAAGGTGGAAACCGGCCTTCCAGCGCTTGACTGGCTTTCTGGTACCTTCAGGAGCAATTGCAAGGTGGAACTCCGGGACATCTTCCATAATGTGGATGAGGCTCCGGACAGTCTCAGTTGGCGATTTGCGGTCTACCGGAACGGCACCAAGGGCGCGAAGGAGTGCGCCCATAGGCCACCAGAAGAACTGTTTCTTTATCATGATGTGAGCCACTTTCCCATACTGGGTATAGAACAGGTAACTCACAAGGAAATCTTTGAATGAGGTATGAGGGACGCCCAGCACAATGGCCTTCTGCTCCTTCATGGGTCCGCCTACGCTTTCCCATCCCATCTTCTTGAGGAGCCAGCCGCAGAACTTTGCCCAACTCGGGCTTACGGTTGTCTTTATCTTAGCCATAATCAGATATTTACGTCTTCCAGTTCCTTCTCGCTGCGGAGGTTGTCCATCACGAAATGCTGGCGCTCATAGGTGTTAATGCCCATGTAAAACTCCATGATTTCGGAGATGGACTCTTCGTCTGCAAGCTTTACGGTGTCAAGTCGCATGTCGTCACCTATGAATGCACCGAACTCATCAGAAGATATTTCTCCAAGGCCTTTGAACCGGGTTATCTCAACGCCGGTCTTAAGCTTCTGGGCTGCCTTGTCCCTTTCTTCCTTGGTGTAGCAGTAGACGCGGTCTTTTTTGTTACTTACACGGAATAGGGGCGTCTGGAGAATGTACACGTGGCCGCGGCGGATAAGCTCCGGATAGTACTTCATGATGAAGGTGAGGACAAGCATGCGGATGTGCATTCCGTCATCATCAGCATCTGTAGCAACGATGATGTTATTGTAGCGGAGATTGTCAAGGTCTTCCTCCACGCCAAGGGCGGCTATGAGGAGGTTAAGCTCCTCATTCTCTGCCACTCTCTTACGGCTTTCCTTGAAACAGTTGATGGGTTTTCCCCTCAGGGAGAACACCGCCTGGTTGTTGGCGTTACGGACCTTGGTAATGGTACCGCTTGCGGAGTCACCCTCAGTGATGAAGATGGAGGTCTTTTCCCTCTCGTCCTCCATTCCCTTGGGGAACTTTGTGTCGCAGAAGTGGTAGCGGCAGTCGCGGAGCTTACGGTTGTATACGGCCGTTTTCTTTGCTCTCTCGCGGGATTTTTTCTGCACTCCTGCAATCTCTTCCCTTTCCGCCTGGGAGGCCTTGATCTTCTCCTCTATCACGGGGACGATGTCCATGTGCATGTGGAGATAGTTGTCAAGGTTCTTCGTGACGAAATCGTTCACGAAGGTGCGGATGGTGGGGCCGCGGTCCACGCTTGTTGCGCCGTCCTTCTTCACTTCCTTTTCCCACATGTATGTAGAGCCCAGCTTTGTCTTGGTCTGGCCCTCGAATATGGGTTCCTGGATCTGGATGGAAATAGCCCCCACTACGCCCTGACGGATATCTTCCGGCTTGTATTCCTTCTTGTAGAAGTCCTTGAAAGTCTTTGCTATGGCCTCACGGTATGCTGCCAGATGGGTACCGCCGTCGCGGGTGTTCTGGCCGTTCACGAAGGTAGTTATATTCTCTCCGTAGCTGTTTCCGTGAGTAAGGACGATTTCAATATCTTCCCCTTCCAGGTGGATCAGCGGATAGAGCGGAGTTTCGCTCATATTCTCCGTCACAAGGTCCAAGAGGCCGTTTTCGCTCTTGTAGGCCACTCCGTTGAGCATGAGGGTGAGGCCTTTCTTCAGATAAGAATAGTTCTTGACCATGCTCTCCACGAATTCCATGTGGAAAGAGTAGTCGTTGAACTTTTCCTCGTCTGGCGTAAAACGGATCAGTGTACCATTCTTTTCATCTGACGGGACGATTGCGCTTTCCAGCAGCTCCCCCCTGCAGAAATGGCCGTAGGAACACTGGCCCTCACGGTAAGAAGCGACGTAGAAATCCGAGGACATTGCATTCACGGCCTTTGTACCCACGCCGTTCATACCGACGGACTTCTTGAAGTTGGTATCGTCAAACTTACCTCCGGTGTTGAGCTTGGAGGTGGCGTCGATAACCTTATTAAGCGGAATACCGCGGCCGAAGTCCCTTACGGTGACGGTTTTGTCCTCTATGGTGATATCGATCCTCTTGCCGAATCCCATTGAGAACTCGTCAATTGAATTGTCGATGATTTCCTTCAGGAGGACATAGATACCATCTCCCTGGCGGTCTCCGTTTCCAAGGCGGCCGATGTACATACCCGCACGGCGGCGGATGTGCTCGTTCCATTCCAGGGTCTGGATGGAATCGTCATTGTAGGTGTTATTGCCGATGATTTCTGCCATAGTACACTTCTTATAACCTACAAATATAGTGATTTTATTTCACAATTCCGGCAACAAACAGATTCACAACGGGTCTAAGAGGCGAATTTGATATAAGCGAGAGCATTATGACTGTCTCCCCTTCCGGCAGTGACCCGGTATTCAGGCAGAATTCAAGCTTTCCCTTCTTTCCGGACGGCGTATCTTCCATAGGAAGGACGGTGAGCGCAGGGTCCTCGGAATCGGCCTTCCAAATGTGCAGGGGGGCTTTCCCGCGGTTCTCAAGCTCGAACGATCCCTTCACCTCCTCCCCTTTCCTGACGGTCCCGAACTCGAAGGTACTTGTGGTGAACATGGGCAGCGCCGCCGAATCCCTCTCCTCCGCCGTCAGAAGCGCGAAATTGTCCTGCGTAAAGGCCGATATCTCCAGCGCCTTCCCCGCCTTCTTCCCGTTCAGCACCGGCGTTGCACGATACACATTCTTCCCCCACAGGTTCCCATCCGCCGTCACCGTAAAGGTCATTTTGGCCGATATCCCCGCCGGGATGGGGTTCGGCTCCACTTTGGCCGCCAGCTGCGGGCTAACATCGGCAAACTCCACCTTAAGCGGCGCCTTCCCAAGATTGGCCACGCTGAAAGACTCGCTGGACATTAGCCCCTGCTTCAGCCCCGGAAGCTTGTACTCCCTGGATTTCAAACCCAAATCCCCGAGCCTTTCCTCACCGTAGAGCTGGCTCAGGGATTTCTTTTTCTCATGGACGACGCCTCTAAGTCTCAGTATCACCGGTCTCTTCAGGCCCGACATATAAACCGTCAGCGTCTTGTCAAAAGCACCGGGACCGTCCTCATTCTTGTAGGTTGCCGATATTGTCCCGCTCTCTCCCGGCTTCACCGGTTCCCTTTTGAATGTAACGCCCGTGCACCCGCACGAGGAAACAACCTCGTAGAGAGCCACCGGCTCATCCCCATCGTTGGTAAATGTAAACGAACACGTTACAGGGCCGTCGGTTGCCGAAATATCCCCGAAGTCATACACCATTGTATCCCAGGAGATTTTGGCGTTATCCGCCACGCTCTCCTCTATCTGAACGGCCTCAGGCGCCTCTGCCACGGCTTTTGTATTTCTTTGCCCGCACTGCATTAAACCCAGCACGGTGATTAGTGTCAATATCATAAACTTCATGTTTACAAAGTTAGAACAGTTCTTTTGAAAATCAAATTTAATGCCTACATTTGCACCTTAGAAACACGTAACAACTAAATACTATTTATTATGCCTAGAGTAATCAATCCCGACCTTTGTGTCTCCTGCGGCTCCTGCGCAGACGTCTGCCCTGTGGGCGCCATCTCCGAGGCCGAAGCCTCCTACAAGATCAACGCCGACGAGTGCATCGACTGCGGCGCCTGCGAAGGCACCTGCCCCAACGAAGCCATCAGCGAGGCCTAAGTCCAACACACAGCAAAAGAAAAAGACCTGCAGAACTTCTGTGGGTCTATTTTTTGTCATTCTCGGTCTTGTCCCGGGAATCTCCACCCTGATACCACAATTCGTCCGTAAAAACGCCCATTTTTAAGGATGAAACGGACAAAACTCCCTCTCCGTCCGTAAAAAACGCCAAAATCACGGACGGCAGTCAAGTTGGTGTCGGTCAGTGGTAGAGGGTGCGGTCCTGACGACGAGGTCGAACACCAATTCTTCGTCAGGACCGGACCTATTACCACAAACCGTCCTCAAAAACGGGCCATTTTTGAGGATGGGGGGCACAAAACATGAGGGGCGTCCTCAAAAAACGGCCAAAAACAAGGACTGGGTTGCAGGATATGGAATATTGGATAAGATTTGCTACATTTGTATTCCAAAGAAGTAGTGTATTATGGAATCTGCCAAAAGAGCATACGAGGCGCCCGAGACCACGGTGGTGGACTTCTCGTTCGGGAGCGCCATCTGCGGCGGTCTTGGTGACCGTTCCGGTTTTGACCC
>JAILJO010000023.1 GCA_024694675.1 Bacteroidales bacterium
GTAAGGCAGGGGAGATATTCGAAAAATACGGATGGAATGAAAGTAATGCCATCCTGTGGTATAACATGGGAGAGACTTGGTATGAAGAGGGCGATTTGGACCAGGCTCTGGCGTGCTACGAAAAGTCTCTTCACTATGCAAAGGCTTCAGGAGACTCTCTCCAACTGGCATCGGCATACAAAGGCCTGGGAGGATACTGGCTGGCTAAAGGAAGGACTGCGCGTGCGCTTCGTTACATCGAGAAAGCCGATTCCTACTATTCCCTTCACGAAGATCAGGAATTCATGGCTAGAATCGAGACTCTCGGTCTCACGAATCGTATAATGGCAGAGCAGAAGAAACTCTGGAGGACTATGGCCATATCCGGAGCTTTGGTTATCCTTCTGCTTTTGTCTATTTGGCTGATACTTAGGAAAATGGACCGTCTGCGCAGGGAGAAGGAGGGCGCCGACGCGGCCATAGGCCAGGCGCTGCAGGACCTTGGTGGTTCAGGGGAAGACGCCGACGCGGCAGAAGACGCGCCCGTCGTGCCGGAGGCAGAACCGCTGCTGACCGACCGCGAAGAGCAGATCCTGCCGCTTATCGCCGAAGGCCTCACGTCGCCCCAGATAGCGGATAAGGTGTTCCTATCGCTTGCTACCATCAAATGGTATCGCAAGAAGCTGATGATTAAGCTAGACGCGGCCAATACCGCCGAGCTTATCTCGAAAGCTAAAGAGAAAGGACTTATCTAGGCGTTTTCAGTAAATTACTGATAACCAGTACAATATGAAAAATGCCTCCCAGATTTCGGGAGGCATTTTCTGTAAATCTTTGAATATCAGTTGTTTGGCGAAAACAGCCAAACAGCAGAATACTAGAACTGGTAGTTGATACCGATTCCGATCCAGAGACCGGCGTCCATGCCTTCGGTGAAGCACTTTGCGAAGTCTGCGGAAACGATGAAGTTCTGGTTCATAGCGATCTTGAGGCCGGCACCGCCACTGTAGACAAGATAATTAACCTTGTCGGGATCGTAGATAGGATCGGTGGTTCCGGTGAGGGTGTTGAACACGGGATCGTAAACCTTTCCGTCTGCAGCAGCTATGCTGGCGAGCGCGTCAGCCTTGTAGGGCTTGGTGATGATACCTGCATCGAAGAACGGGTTCACTGCGATGTAGAAATACTGGTTGGCCAGAGTGAACTTCACGAGCTTGATGCGAAGTTCCATGTTGGTCCATGCCATGCCTTCAGCAAGGATTCTGTTCTCACGCAGACCACGGAGAGTGTTGCTGGAGCCGAAGCCCTCTGAAATCATGTTGCGCTGGACAAGCAGAGGGTTGTTCTGAATCATGTAGATGGGCGTTTCACCAAGAAGAGTGTGCTGCCATGCCAGACGATATGCGAAGACGGGACGTCCGGCGGGAATGATGTCCAGAGGGATAGAAATGTAGTTACGGAAATAGACACAGGCCTTTAGGTACTGCTGACCGATTACATTGCCGTTCAAATAAGCTTCTGCCCAGATACCGCTGTTAGGAGCTGCTTCCATGTCACGGGTATCGTACACCAGACCGGCGTTGATTTCCAGTGCGGAACCGCCGTCCTTTTCTGCTTCCGAGATAACCTTCTTGTCCACCAGGAAATTGTAAAGGGTGGCATTTTTGTTATAGTAACGAGTTTCGTCACCAACCTTCACACCGTTGTCCTTCATGTCTCCAATCTTCCAGTTCCAGAAGTTCATGCCGGCTGCCCAGTTGAGGTTATCCGTGAGGCGGCCCTGGAAATTGGCAAGGATGCGGAGCATGTTGCGGCTCATGCCGTAATAGTTAACGTTGGTAAGAGTGGTGGGGTTTGTCAATGACTCAGGGATAGTCATTTCCCTGTTGCCCCATACGTCATAATTCTGCGTTGCAGCCGCACCGTTGAAACCCCACATGCTGTACAGAGGGTCTGTCATATACGTAACGGATGCGTTTACACGCATGTTGGGAATCAGATACTTGGAGTCGTATGCAAGGTAAAGGCGCATACGGTGGCTGTGAGTGAAGTAGGAGCCTTCCCAGCTGATCTTGTGGAGGGGATCAGGATATGTTTTACCGTCACCATAATAATAGATGTCTCCGAAGGCACCTGCCTGGAAGCCGTTATCTACGGAATACGTTGCCGTGGGCAGTACGCCGAAGCTCCAGCCGGTTTTCATTTCCTTTTCTTCCTGTGCGGAAAGGACCAGCACAGAGCCCGATGCAATGATTGCGATTGCGGTCAGTAAGAGTTTTTTCATATTGGTTTTTTAGTGGTTAATATACTGTTTAAAAGCAGACAAATTTAACAAAAAAATTCGTATCTTCGCAAAGTATTGAAGAAATACTTAAAAACCATCACCATAATGTCAAACAATCTCGACTTGAAAAAGGGCCTGAACATTCCCCTCAAGGGAAGTCCCGCCCGCGAGGTCCTGGCAAGCGTGATACCTGACGTCGTAGCCGTTAAACCTACAGATTTCAAGGGCTTTGTTCCAAGGCTCCTTGTAAAGGAAGGTGACAGGGTTCTGGCAGGTTCACCGGTCATGGCCCACAAACAAATCCCCGAGATTCTCCTCACTTCCCCCGTCAGCGGAACGGTGCAGGAAATCGTCAGGGGCGAGAAGAGAAAATTGCTTGCCGTCCTTGTAAAGGCCGATGAAAACCAGGAGTACGTCTCCTTCGGCGCCAAGGCCCCCCAGACCGCGGAGGAGACCAAAGAACTCCTTCTCAAATCCGGCCTCTGGGGATCTCTCATCCAGCGCCCTTACGGCGTCCTGGCCGGCCTGGAAGACAAGCCCAAGGCAATCTTCATCTCCTCATTCAGCACCGATCCCCTTGCAGCAGACACGGATTTCACTCTAGGAGACTCTCTTCAGGACCTCCAGGCTGGCGTGAACGCCCTGGCAAAGATAGCCCCCGTGCATCTTTCCATCCGCAAGGAAGTTTACTCCAGCACCACTTTCCATAAGGTGGAGAACGTGGTGGAGCATCTGGTAAGCGGTCCCCATCCGGCCGGCAACGTTGGCGTCCAGATTAGCCACATCTCACCCATCCGCAAGGGAGAAACCGTCTGGACCATCGCCCCCCAGCAGCTTGCCGACATCGGCCACCTCATCAACACCGGCAAACTTGACCTCACCCGCAAGGTGGCAATCACCGGACCGGCAGCGGAAAAGACCGGCTACGTCATCGCCCTCCCCGGCACCCCCGTCAAGGAACTCACCGGCATTGAAGGCGACGTCCGAGTCATCGGCGGCAACGTCCTCAGCGGCGAAAATCTTGGGGCCGATGGTTACCTGGGCTTCTTCCAGGACCAGATAACCCTTCTTCGCGAAGGCCGCGAAAGGGAGTGGTTCGGCTGGGCTAAACCCTTCCGTCCCAAGGTCCACAGCACCTCCTGGTGCTACTTCTCCTGGCTCACCCCTGGCAAGAAGTACGACCTGGACACCAATCTCCACGGCGGCGTCCGCGCCTTCGTAGAAACCAAATGCTTCGAGGATGTCACCCCCATGGACATCTTCCCCATCTACCTCATAAAGGCCTGCCTGGCAGGTGACATCGAGAAGATGGAAAAGTTCGGCATCTACGAAGTGCTTCCGGAAGACCTCGCCCTGTGCGACTATGTAGACCCTTCCAAGAACGAGATCCAGGCCATTATCCAAAAGGGTATAGACCTCATGATCAAAGAAATGGCATAGCACTATGGCAGACGAAAAGAAACCCGGCCTTTTTGAAAAAGGCGGCAAGCTGTACTGGCTGCACTCTTCTATAGACGCCTTCGACACCTTCCTGCGCGTTCCCGGCACCGTTACGTCAAAGGGAGCCCACGTGCGTGACGGAATCGACCTCAAGCGCGTCATGATCATGGTGGTGATTGCCCTCGTTCCCGCCGCCCTGTTCGGCATGTACAACGTGGGTCTTCAGACTTCCACCCTCTACGGACTGGACTGGAACTTCTGGCATATGTTCTGGTACGGTCTCCTCAGGATGCTCCCTCTCTTCGTGGTCTCCTATGTGGTAGGCCTTGGAATTGAGTTCGCCTCCGCCCAGATCCGCGGCGAGGAGGTCAACGAGGGCTACCTGGTAACAGGCTTCCTGATTCCTCTCATCGTCCCCGTGGACGTTCCGCTATGGATGCTGGCACTTGCAACGGCATTCTCCGTAATCTTCGTGAAGGAGGTCTTCGGCGGCACCGGAATGAATATCTGGAACCCTGCACTCGTTGCGCGCGCGTTCCTGTTCTTCTCATATCCTTCAAGCATGTCCGGCTCCAGCGTCTGGGTTTCCAAGACGTGGGTTGGCGCGCTGAAGGACGTTGACGCCATCTCAGCGGCAACGCCTCTGGCAATTGCCCACGAGAGCGGCCTGGAGGCACTTGACGCCCAGTATTCCTTCATGGACATGTTCTGGGGCTTCATTCCAGGCTCCACAGGTGAAACCTGCGTTGTGGCCATCCTCCTTGGCGCCCTTATCCTTGTCTGGACCGGCGTGGCATCCTGGAAGATCATGGTCTCCAGCGTTGCCGGCGGCCTCCTGGTGGGCTGGCTGGGCCAGCTGGCAGGAGCAACGGAACTCCCCTTCTACTACCAGATTGTCATGGGCGGCTTCCTCTTCGGTTCCGTCTTCATGGCAACGGACCCCGTTACCGCCGCACAGACGGAAACCGGCAAGTGGATCTACGGCTTCCTGGTTGGTGCGCTGGCGGTTGTGGTACGCCTCTGGAACCCCGGTTACATGGAGGGCATGATGCTCGCCATCCTTCTCATGAACACCTTTGCACCGCTCATTGACCACTGCGTGGTAACGTCCGCGGTCAACCGCCGTGCAAAGAAAGTCCTTAACGCCTAATCCGGTGCAGCCATGAATACAAACAGCAACCTTTACACTGTTATCTACACCACTCTGATAGTGGTAGTAGTGGCCGCACTCCTGGCCTTTGTGTCCCAGAGCCTCAAGAGCAGACAGGACGCAAACGAGAAGGCGGAAACCATCTCCCAGATGCTTACGGCAGCCCAGTACGGCTCCAAGGCAGAACTGGACAAACTCTCCAACACCCAGAAGCTGGACAAGTACGCAGAGGAGATCGAGAAGGCCTTCGTGATCGACCTTGAAGGAAACATCGTCAAGGAACTTGAGGGAATAGAGGTGTACGGCCCCAAGCCCCTCAAGCGCCAGAACTACAACATCAAGGGCGGAGCCAACAAGACCGGTGAACCGGAGCTTCCCGTCTTCATCTTCAAGAACGGCCGCACCGTGGTTCCCATCTACGGAGCAGGCCTCTGGGGTCCCATCTGGGGCTACATCTCCTTCGAGGCAGACGGAATGACCATGGGCGGAGCCTACTTCGACCACGAGTCGGAGACCGCCGGCCTCGGCGCCAAGATCAAGGACGATCCTTCCTTCCGGGCCCAGTTCGTCGGGAAGACCGCCAATTTTGCCGATGCCAACGTCATCGACCTCTCCAAGGGCGGCCAGATTGACGCCATCTCCGGCGCCACAATGACCTCCAAGGGCCTTGACGCCGCCATCGACACCTGGCTTGCAGCCTACGCAAAGTACTTTAGCAAAGAGGAGGAATAAGATATGGATGCAAAACTGAAAGAAACCATTCTGAACCCCATTTTCAAGGGTAATCCCATTACCGTCCTGGTGCTGGGCATATGCTCTTCGCTGGCGGTTACGGTCACCCTGAAGGGTGCGTTGGTCATGACACTTTCCGTGATTGTGGTCTGCGGCATCTCCAGCCTTATCCTCTCGCTCCTGAGAAACACCATTCCCGGCCGCGTACGCATCATCGTCCAGCTGGTTGTGGTGGCCATGATGGTAATCCTGGTGGACCAGGTCCTCAAGAGCTTTGAAGCCACTTACGCCATTGACAAGCAGCTGAGCGTCTACATCGGCCTCATCATTACAAACTGCATAGTGATGGGCCGCATAGAGGCGTTCGCGCTTGGAAACAAGCCCTGGCCGTCGTTCCTTGACGGCGTGGCCAACGGCGCCGGCTACGGACTCATCCTCATCGTCGTCGCCTTCTTCCGCGAGCTCCTTGGCAGCGGAACGCTGTTCGGCATCGACATCCTCAACCGCTTCGGTTACGTTCCAAACAATCTGGTAATCCTGCCGCCTTTCGCCCTCATCCTCCTGGGATGCATCGTGTGGGTACAGCGCAGCATCCAGAAAGACCTTCAGGAAAAGTAAAACGCACGCCCTATGGAAACTGTAAGCTTATTCGTCAAGTCCGTCTTCGTGGACAACATGATATTCGCATACTTCCTGGGAATGTGCTCTTTCCTGGCAGTATCGAAGAACGTGAAAACGGCCGCAGGCCTTGGTCTGGCAGTCATTTTCGTCCTTCTGGTCACTCTCCCCATCAACTATCTCCTGAACACTTACGTGCTGGCGCCTGACGCCCTCATCGAAGGTGTGGACCTGAGTTTCCTCAGCTTCATCGTCTTCATTGCCGTCATCGCCGCAATAGTCCAGATAGTGGAAATGGTGGTAGAGAAATTCTCTCCTGAGCTCTACTCCTCGCTGGGTATCTTCCTGCCCCTTATCGCAGTGAACTGCGCCATCCTTGGCGGCAGCCTCTTCATGCAGCAGAAAGACTTCCTGAACATTGGCCAGGCAACTGTCTATTCGCTTGGCTCCGGCCTTGGCTGGTTCCTCGCCATTGTCTCCCTTGCCGCCATCCGCGAGAAGATGAGCTACTCCAACGTACCGGACGCCCTCAAGGGCCTTGGCATAACCTTCATCACCGTGGGTCTTATGGGCATTGCCTTTATGACCTTCATGGGTATAGCATTATAGGAGGGCTGCAATATGGGTAATACAATTCTCGCATCAATTGCAGTCATAGTAGTAGTGACTCTGATCCTTGTGGCGCTCCTTCTGGTCATCAAGGCGGCCGTCACCCCTTCCGGTACCGTCAAGATAAACATCAACGACGGCGCAAGGGAGATTGAGGCCACCCCCGGCGGAGACGTCATGCACACCCTCGCGGACCACGGCATCTTCCTCCCTTCTGCCTGCGGCGGAAAGGCCAACTGCGGCCAGTGCAAACTGCAGGTCCTGGAAGGCGGCGGTACCATCCTCCCCACGGAAACGGGCTTCTTCTCCCGCAAACAGATCAAGGAAGGATGGCGTCTTGGCTGCCAGGTCAAGGTGAAGGACAACATCTCCATCGCCGTCCCGGAAAGCGCCCTCAGCGTGAAGAAACTGGAGTGCGAGGTCATCTCCAACGAGAACGTCGCCACCTTCATCAAGGAATTCACCGTCCGTCTCCCGGAAGGAGAGCACATCGACTTCAAGTCCGGCGAGTACATCCAGATCGACATCCCCGAGTATGAGGCCGATTTTGCCGATATGGGCGTCGCCGACATCTACAAAGGCGACTGGGACAAGTACGGCATCACGGACCTCAAGTTCAAGAACACCGTCCCCACCATCAGGGCATACTCCATGGCCAGTTATCCGGCAGAGAAAGACCTCATAAAGCTGAACGTGCGTATTGCAACTCCCCCGTTCGACCGCACCCAACCCAAGGGCGTCTTCAAGTTCGTGCCCGGCGTTCCCCCGGGAATAGCCTCCACCTACGTCTTCTCCCGCAAACCCGGTGACAAGGTCATGATTTCCGGCCCTTACGGAGAGTTCCTCCTCCCAAAGGACGATCCCGACTCCCAGGAATACGTCTTCGTGGGCGGCGGCGCCGGCATGGCACCTCTCCGCAGCCACATCATGCACCTGTTCAAGACCCTCAAGACCAAGAAAGAAGTGCATTTCTTCTACGGCGCCCGCGCCCTTGTGGAAGCCTTCTACCTGGAAGATTTCGCGGAAATCGAGAAGGATTTCCCCAACTTCCACTTCCATCTTGCCCTTGACCGTCCGGACCCGGCAGCTGACGCCGCTGGAGTCAAGTATACTCCCGGCTTCGTACATAATGTCATGTATGAGACCTACCTCAAGAACCACGAGGCTCCGGAGGACATCAAGTACTTCATGTGCGGCCCGCCCATGATGACAAAGTGTGTCTGCGACCTTCTGGACAGCCTTGGAGTAGAGCCTGAGAGTATTCTCTTCGACAATTTCGGAGGCTAGTCAAGGCCTCCCCGGTCCACCCTCCAGCCGTCCTCTGAGGACAGGCCATCCCCCACGGGACGAACCACATAGCTGTAGAGAGTGTTCCGGCATACGTCGTAAGAGCCGTCTCCGCCAAGGTAAAAGCGGTACACAAGGTATTCACCCGGCTTACTGTGGCCACTGCTGCCATGGTAAGCCGATTTTATTTCAACATAGGACGACGGAATGTCCCCGGAAAGGTTTTCCGGCATGTACAGCCGCACCTTCCCGCCACGGTTAAGGTCGTCCAGTTCCCGCCCCGTGCGGATAAATCCGCTCGAAAAAAACGTATCGGCCTTTCCCGGGGAAAACAGGCGGGCCGATGAAGGGCACTTCCCTATCCTCACTTCCACCGGAGTCAACTGGACGTCCGGGTCCAGACAGTCCGTGTCCAGGGCCACGTCTATTGCGGCCATAATCCTTTCCAGACGCACTTTCACCGCATCTCCGGGACGGACATCCTCCAGAACGGCCGCCATGGGAATTCCGTGCGAATACTCGTCCGGATAGGCAAAGAAATGCCTCAGTTCCAGGGCCTCCTCAAGTTTAAGGAGCCCCAGCGCATAGCCAAGGTTCGCGGCTGCCAGCACGGTATATCGCCCTCCGGTCAAGAGCGTGGTTTCATAGAGCGCCTCCGTCCCCATTTCCCTCTCCGGTACAAAGACCGATTCCTCAAGTTCCCCGAAACAGTTGTATATCAGGACATTGAAGTCGGAAATAAGCACCGGGTCAGGGTCCGTAGACTTGAACATAAACGGACTAAGCAGACAGAATGACGTATGGAACTGGCCTGCGGGCCCTTCCCCGGTGCAGGAAATGATTGACATGTACACAGCTGTAACAGCCTTAATAAGTCTCGATGGCAGTCTCCCTCTCATACCATGGCTCTGTTATGAATTCTACCGTATAAGTGCCCGGGAGGGCCTCGGAATCAGGATCCGACGTGCCCATCCGGTGAATAATAATGTCCAGGACAAGCCTGGATCCGCTTTTAACCAGAGGAAGCGTTATAGGATAATAGCACCTTGTCTTCCCCACCGTTCCCTCCAGCACAAGGCGGGTAGGAGGACTGCCATCAGGATTCGGGTAGCAGTAAAGGATTTTTCCCGGGCCGGACGCTTCCAGATAAGGATGACTGTACGATGGGAAACCGTAATTAAGCCAGGAAACCGGGCGTCCGCCTTCCGCTCCCAGCGGGCATGTTTCTGAAACGACATTAATTAAATAGAGACTGTCATTACGGAAACCAACGTTTTCATAACCACGCCCGCTGAAATTGCAGGAGACGGAACGCACCCGGATAGACGAGATAAGGGGTTTCAGTGTGAGTTTGACGCTTCCCGAGCTTCCCTCCTCCACATTAGTTTCTCCATAGCAGAATGGCGCGTCCGGGGAATCTTCCAGAAGGGAGAACGACTCTTTGGCGAGGTCCTGGTAACGGCTTACGGATGCCCTGGCGTACAAATCTCCAGAGGTTGACGTAACCGCCACCACGCGTTTCTTTCCAGGGCCTGACACAGCATAGACCGGCTCTTCGCCTGCGGGAAACTGCTGATATGAATCAAGAGGATAAGGAGCCTCACCTTCAAATACAAACACATCCAGCGCCCTTGATCCGGATGCTTCCCTTTCTATTCGCAGCCGCGCTACCGGAGCGGGTGCATCAGTGCTGCACGAAGCCAAAAAGGCCGGAAGCTGCATGGATGCAGTGATGGCCACAGAAATGCGGCACGCGAAACGCGCAGTGAAGAATCTTGTGTTAATAGCGGTAGATTTCCGGCCTGTTTTGGTGCTTCGTGGCATTACAAAATGTACTTTGTTCTGCCACAAAACTAACAGCCGGTGTCCTTAAAGCCATGAATCGGTGGAAAAAAAGTGTAGTATCACACGATTTTTCCAGATTTTGACTGTTTTTTAATGTGTTTTTACAGAAAAAATTATTTTTCCACCGATTTTGAAATTGATACAATGCACTCCTTCAGCGAGTCCTGCCACTGCGGAATACCAATCTCTAGCGTCTCTTTCACAAGAGTCTTATCAAGAACGGAGTAAGAAGGACGACGCACCTTTGAAGGGTACTCAGAAGACAGGCAGGGCCTTATTTCACAGGCCGTATTGCCGGCCAGGCGTGCTATTTCAACGGCGAACTCATACCATGTGCACTCACCTTCGTCCGTATAGTTGTAGATGCCCTCGCATCCTGCTTCCAGGGCGGCCAGTATGACGGCGGCAAGGTCCGGAGCATATGTAGGAGTGCCCTTCTGGTCATTCACGACGTTAATGACCGGCCTTTCCGATGTGAGCCTCAGCATTGTTTTCACGAAATTGCGTCCCCAGGGGCTGAAAAGCCAGGCAGTCCGGATGATTAAATGGCGCACTCTGCTATTCAGTATTGCCTCTTCCCCGTGCAGTTTACTGAGACCATATGCACCCGTAGGGTTTGGTTTGCAGTCTTCCCGGATGGGGGCGTCGTACTTATCCCCTCCAAAGATATAATCCGTTGACATGTGGACCAGAAGGCCGTCATGGGCCTTCATGGCTTCTGCAAGTATTCCTACGGCCTTGCAATTGAGGAGCTCCGCCAATTCAGGATTATCCTCTGCGGCCTCAACGTCAGTATAAGCGGCGCAGTTGATTATTGTATCTATGGAATTGCTCTCTACGAATGCGTTCACGGATTCGGCATCAGTGATGTCCAGACGGACATTATCCTCCCCGGTTATATCCGAGTAGATGAAATCCGGGGCCATGCACCTGAGGGCGTGCCCCAGCTGACCTGCCGCACCTGTTATCAGTACTTTCATAGCTGAATATCCTTTAGAAGAGGGTTGCAGCGGTCCTTCTCAGAGAGAATGATGTCTTTCTCCGGTACCAGCCAGTCAATGCCTATTGCGGGATCGTTCCAGGCAATGGCGCCTTCCGCCTCATGGTTATAGAAGTTGTCCGTCTTATACTGGAACACGGCCTCCTCTGAAAGAACCACGAATCCGTGGGCAAAACCACGAGGTATGAAAAGCTGCCTGTGATTGTCTTCCGACAGTTCTACGCTCACATACTTCCCAAAGCTGGGACTGCCTTTCCTTATATCTACAGCCACGTCCAGGACACGGCCCTTGACAACTCTCAGAAGCTTGGCCTGGGCATATCCCCCTTTCTGGAAATGCAGGCCGCGGAGCACACCGTAGCGGCTTTTGCTCTCATTGTCCTGAACAAAAGAGACCGGGCATACAGCCTCATTGAAGTCCCTCTGGCTCCAACTCTCGAAAAAATACCCGCGGGCGTCGCCAAAAACCTTGGGTTCCACTATAACAACCCCGGGAATGGATGTCTTAACTACGTTAATCATTATTGCAAATATATCCATTATTATGTATATTTGCAAGAATCAACCACATTCAAGTGACTATGAACATTGCACTACTCACGGCGGCCGGAAGCGGAAACAGGATGGGTCAGGATGTACCCAAACAGTTCATGTCTATAGACAACATTCCGGTTATCATTTACACCCTCATGCCCTTCCAGAAGCATCCTGAGATAGACGCCATTGCCGTAGTGTGCCTCAAAGGCTGGGAAGCCTTCCTGGACAGTTATGCCCGCCAGTGGAGCGTCACAAAACTCCGCTGGATTTTCCCCGGCGGCGCTACAAACCAGGAATCCATCCGCAACGGCCTGTACGGCTTAAGGGATGAAGGCTGCAGCGAGGATGACATAGTCCTTGTCCAGGACGGCGTCCGCCCCCTTGTGAACAGCCGCATCATTTCGGAGAACATAGCCGCCTGCAAAGAGTACGGTTATGCAGTAACCGGCTTAGTCTGCAAAGAAGCAATCATGAGGCAGGAAGGAGAGAATCTCTGCGACATAGAGTACGCCAGGGAAGAACTTATCCGCACGCAAACGCCTCATACATACCATCTTGGCACCCTTCTTAACGCCCACAAGGAGGCAGAGGAGAAGGGTATTATGAACACCGTTGCGTCCTGTACGCTCCTTGCCAAGACGGGCATCAAGAGCCAGCACCTGGTCCGCGGTTCAGAGCGGAACGGCCTCAAACTCACCCGCCCGGAAGACATAGAACTCTTCCAGGCCATGATCCGCTCCCATAAAGAAGACTGGATGTAATATGCTCTCACCCTACAAGAAGGATATACTGAACGCCCTTAAACTGGGATTTCTTCCAATTGAAAGACTGGAAGGGAAAAGTGTCCTTCTTACCGGCGCCACCGGCCTCATAGGCGGTGCTGTGGGAGACATGATACTGGAAGGCTGCCCCGGGGCACGTCTTACGGTAACCGGCCGCAGCGCGGAACGCCTGAGAAAACGCTTCCCGTCAACAAAAGTCGACATCCTTGAACTGGACCTTTCAAAGGAAGCCCCCAAGAAAGCATTCGATTTCATCATCCACGCCGCAGGCTATGCCAACCCTGCCCTTTACGCAACAAGCCCCGTGGAGGTGATGACTCTCAACTACAACAGCCTTGTCCCGCTCCTGGAAGCCGTCCGCAAGAATCCCGGCAGCCGTCTTCTGTATGTATCGTCAGATGAAGTATACGGAGAGACCGGCCTCCAGACCATTGAGGAAAGTGACAGCGGATATGTGGATTGCACCCGTCCCAGAAGCTGTTATCCAAGCTCCAAACGCCACTGCGAAACCCTCTGCGCCGCATATGCCGATGAGTATGGCGCAGACGTTGTAACAGTCCGTCCCTCACACGTTTACGGGCCGTATTTCACGGAAGGAGATAACAGGGCATATGCCCAGTTCCTAAGGAATGTCCTTAACGGGGAAGACGTTATCCTAAAGAGCCAGGGAGAGCAGATGCGCTCCTGGTGCTACTCCGTGGACTGCGCCAGCGCCATCCTCGCGGTGCTCCTGGGCGGAGCCAAAGGAGAGGCATATAACATTGCGGACAATACATCGTCCTTCACAATCAGGGACCTTGCTGAAATGACGGCAAAGGCAGGAGGCAGGAGCGTAGGATTCCACCTTCCGCCGGAGTTGGAGAAAAAAGGCTACAATCCCGTGAGAAGGAGCGTCATCTCAACCAAAAAACTAGAATCTCTTGGCTGGAAACCCTTTCCCGGAACGCCGGAGACAAAAATTGCATCTACCTACTGTACCCAAAAAAACTACTCGCTGAATGGAAACACTAAGCCATAGGGAGATACAGGAAGTTCTTCTTGGCATCCTCAAAGAACTTGACGGGTTCTGCCGCAGCCACGACATACGTTACTCCATTGCCGGAGGAACCCTTCTGGGCGCCCTCAGGCACAAGGGCTTTATCCCATGGGACGATGACGCTGACGTCATCATGCCCCGCCCGGACTATGACCGCTTCGTAGCCCTCTTCAACAAGGAATGCACCTCTCATTACCACCTTCTCACCCAGGAAAGGAAGAAGGACAAATGGTACGTTAACACTTACTCCAAACTTGAGGACAGTTCCACGGAAAGCCATGAGCCCGGTCTTGTGGGAGTTGCCAAATTCGGAGTAAACATAGACATCTTCCCAGTGGATGGCCTTCCTGATGATCCTGAAGAGCAGATGCGCATTATCCGCCGCACAATGCACTACAAGCGGCGTATCGTCCTAAGGCAGAAAACCTTCCTGCACCTGTTCCTCCCCCACCAGGGGCCGCCTCTAGCCTTCTTTGGAGCCAAGACCAAGTCCCTGGACAAGTGGCTCTCCCTTGCCGATGACCTCCTCCGCTCGCACGATTTCTCCACCAGCAACTACGCCGCTGCAATCTGCGGCCTCTACGCCCAGAAGGAAATCTTCCCCCGCCAGATGTTCGAGGAGTACGCAGAGTACAGTTTCGAGGGCGTTCCCCTCATGGGTCTCAAAAAGGCCGATGAATACCTCACAAGCCTCTACGGAGACTGGCACCAGCTCCCGCCGGAAAGCGAAAGAGGCGGAAAGCACAGGCTCAAAGTCTACAAGAAATGAAAATAGCCTACCTCATACATTCCCTTCACCGGGGAGGTGGCATGGAGCGCGTCCTTGGCCTCAAAGCCGGCCTTCTTGCCGCCAATAATGAGGTCTACATAATCACAGCCGCACAGAAAGGCCGCCCGGACGCCTTCCCCGTGGACCGGCGCGTTAAGAGGATAGACCTTGGCGCAAGCGAAAAGTTTTTCACCGCGGCATACCGCAAGGCCCTTGAAAAGTGCCTTCTGGCAATAAGGCCGGACATCACCGTCTCCCTCTGCGGGAACGATATCTTCATCCTCCCCTGCCTCAGCGACGGCAGCCGCAAAATAGCGGAATTCCACTTTATCCACGACAAGTTCTTCCTCAAGTACGGCCGTGGTCCCGTCTCAACCCTCAGAACCCGCCGTCTGGAAAAGGCCGCAGCAGCCCTGGACGCATTCGTAGTCCTCACAAAGGACGATTCCCTCCGCTGGGCTCCCGCTGTCCCCAACGTCGTCCATATCCCCAACCCCCTCACTTTCAAGGCCGATTCCCCCTCGCCCCTCACCCGCAAAAGGGCTGTCGCCGTTGGCCGCCTGTCCCCGGAGAAACAGTTCCAGGACATAATAGTCGCATGGAAACAGGTCCTGGAGAAGCATCCGGACTGGACGCTGGACATCTATGGCGAAGGCAAGGAAAGGCCCCGGCTGGAAAAACTGATCAGGGAAAAGGGCCTGGAAGGAAAAGTGGAACTGAAAGGACTCACCTCCAACGTCAAGCAGGAACTTCTGGACAGCAGTTTCCTCCTTATGAGTTCCCGCTACGAAGGCTTTCCCATGACGCTTCTGGAAGCCGCCGCTTGCGGCGTTCCCATGATAAGCTACAACTGTCCCTCAGGGCCTTCAGAGATAATCAGTGACGGGGTAAACGGCTATCTTGTACCGTGCGGAGACACCTCAGCCCTTGCCGCGGCATGCTGCAGAATGATAGAGAGTCCTCGTGAAGAAATGGGCCGCGCGGCTGCGGAAACGGCCCTGGAGTTCAGCCCGGAGGTTATTGTTCCTCAGTGGCAAAAGCTTTTTGAATCGCTTTCCGGTACACCTTCACAAGAGCTTCCGGAAGCCTGACATCATTGATACATACCCACTTCCGGTCCGGATTTGCCAAGTATTTGGAAAGGGCCCATGGCGTTGTGCCGGCAAGCGAGATATGCTTGTTGGAAAGACGGTTGTTAATTACCCTGCCCTTGAGGAAAAGGTAATCCTGGAACAAATTCTGGTTCACGTTCCAGTTCTCCCTCACGGGAGTGATGGAAGCCTCTATCTTCTCCGGGACCTTGTGCCAAACCTCTTCACAAGCTTCCTTGAACATGGGCGTGACGGTGTGCTGGGGCCTCAGGTACAGCGGGCTCCACAACTTCCGGCTGGCCTTGCGGGCCAGCCTGTCGGAGTTCCTGCAGTGCTTCTTGTACTGGCCAAATGAGAAAAGATGCTTTGAGAATCCCTTCACAATCTTGTCACCCACAAAGAAATCAGTCTCGGCGCAGGGTAACACCGGGATACAGTCGTCGTTAATATAGATGAACTGGCTGTCCAGACCGGGAATCCGGTGCAGGAACATTTCTATTGCAGTGCTGTTAAAGGTAGGAAGGAACTTTGCGGGGATGATATCCTTGTGAAGCACCACCTCAACGTCCTCAGGAAGCCCTGCGGGCACCTGGGAAGGCAATGCAACTACAAGGAATATCTTCTCAATGAAGGGAAGATTTTTCCGTATACATGCTATCTGAAGCGGCAGCATGCCCCAGTCCCTGAACCGCTTTGAAGGCTCCTGACCGGAATAGGCAGCGTATTGCTCCTGCCATTTGGGGTCAGCTCCGTTCACGTATGTGATTACTGCATCCATCTATCTTAAATATTTGGCGGTGAATGTATTACCATTTGCGGCAAGGTCCTCAGGAGTGCCGGCGAAGACAACCTCTCCTCCCCTGTCCCCGGCGTCCGGACCAAGGTCTATGACCCAGTCCGCACTGCGTATCACGTCCAGGTTATGCTCAACAACTATTACTGTATGTCCTTTGGATATGAGAACGTCAAAGGCCCTCAGGAGTTTCTCCACATCGTAGAAATGAAGACCCGTGGTGGGCTCGTCAAAGATGAAGAGGATGTTCTCCTTACGGGTGCCGCCTTCCGTCAAGGAAAGGAAGTACGCAAGTTTGATACGCTGGCTCTCGCCGCCGGAAAGCGTGCTTGAACTCTGGCCCAACTTTATGTAGCCAAGCCCCACATCCACAAGCGGTTGCAGCTTCTGGGCGATAGCCTTTGCGGCATCTTCCTTCTGGGCACCGAAGAAGCTTATGGCCTCGTCCACGCTCATGTTGAGGATATCGTCCACGTTCTTGCCCTGGTAACGGACCTCCAGGATTTCAGGCTTGAAGCGCTTTCCGCCGCAGGAGTCGCAGACCATGGTGACATCGGCCATAAACTGCATGCCGATTTTCACCACGCCGTCTCCCTGGCATTCCGGACAGCGGCCGCCTTCCTGATTGAAGGAGAAGTAACTGGGAGTGAAGCCGTTGATGCGGGCGAACTGCTGCTCGGAGAGGAGCTTACGGACATCGTCCCAGACCTTGAGGTAGGTGACGGCATTGGAGCGGGTGCTCTTGCCGATGGGATTCTGATCCACATATTCCACGCGGTTCACCCGGGAAAGGTCCCCTTCCAGGCCTTTGAATGTACCCGGGAGGTCTCCGGTCTCGTTGATGCGCCTGTGCAGCGCCGGGTACAGTATATCCCCCACCAGGGACGATTTTCCGCTGCCGGACACGCCGCTCACCACCGTGAAAGCGTTCAGCGGGAAGGTCACGTCAATGTCCTTAAGGTTATTCTGCATGGCGCCTTTCACCGTAATGGAATAGCGCCAGGGGTATTTCTCACGGACGAAAGGCTTACGGATTCCCTTGAGGTACTGAAGCGTAAGTGAACGCTCTGTTTCCTCAGGAGTTTCCTTGCCCACAGTGCCCTGGAACACCACCTCTCCGCCGTTCACGCCGGCCTTGGGGCCAAGGTCTATGAGGCAGTCCGCCGCCTTGATTATTTCCGGATCGTGCTCAACCACCACGACGGTATTGCCAATGTCCCTGAGGCGCCTAAGTACCGCTATGAGCCGGTCCGTATCCCTTGGATGAAGGCCTATCGAAGGCTCATCCAGTATGTACATGGAACCCACCAGGGAGCTCCCCAGCGCCGTCACCAGGTTCACCCTCTGGCTCTCGCCTCCGGACAGCGTGTTCATGGTCCTGCTAAGCGTCAGGTATCCCAGTCCCACGTCCTTTATGCACTGCAGACGGTACTGGATTTCCTCGATGGCTTTGCCGGCAATTGCCATCTCCTGTTCCGTAAGGTCTGCCTTGTCAAAAAAGACAAGGAGTTCCTCGACGGTCATGGACATGAGCTCGTGGATGGTTTTGCAGGCGACCTTGACGTACAGGGCCTCCTTGCGGAGGCGGCTGCCGCCGCAGGATGAACAGGTTGTACGGCCGCTGTAACGGCTCAGCATATACTTATACTGTATCTTGTAGCGGTTGCTCTCCACCCACTGGAAGAACTGGTCTATGCCGCAGAAATCGTCAGGATTCTCGTAATCCCCTAGGTATGTCCAGATAATGTGCTTCTGCTCCGCGGTAAGCTTGCAGTAAGGCTCGAAGATAGGAATCCCAAACCTCTCCGCATTCCTTATGAGCTGGTCCTTGAACCAACCCATCTTGTCTCCTCTCCAGCACGCTATTGCCCCGTCGTAGATGCTCTTGGTCTTGTCCGGCACCACCAGATCCTCGCTGATTCCCACAATCTTTCCAAGCCCCCCGCACACGGGGCACGCCCCCAGCGGACTGTTGAAAGAGAACAAATACTCATCCGGCTTCCTGAACGTAATCCCGTCCAGTTCAAACCGTGAACTAAAATGCATAATGTGAGATTTCTCGACTTCGCTCGAAATGACAGTCTTGTCATCTCGACCAAGCACCATTTTGTCATCTCGACCAAGCGGAGCGCGCGGAGAGATCTCATACAAATACATATCCCCTTCCCCCACACTGAAAGCACTCTGCACCGACCCCTGGAGGCGGAGGGACATATCGTCATCAATGACGGCCGGGACCTTGACGCGGTCAATCAACAGGAGGAGGTTCTCAGGGTACTTGCCATCCATCTTAAGGACGTCCTCTATGGTAAGGATGGCCTTGTCCGACGGATTGAAAAACCTGCTGTAGCCCTGCTGTTTCAGGGAAAGCATATATTCCACCTTGTCCTGACGGGAGGGCCACCTAGTCTCTGCCAGAATGTACACGGCATGTTCACGGCCATCCCGGAGGTAGTCAAGCACATCCTTGGGAGTGTCTGCATGCACTTCCTTGCCGCTGACGGGCGAATACGTGCGGCCTATGCGGGCGAAGAGGAGGCGGAGGTAATCGTAAATCTCTGTTGTGGTGGCCACGGTGGAGCGGGGGTTGCGGATGTTCACCTTCTGCTCTATGGCAATTGCCGGAGGGATGCCGTCAATGGCCTCCACGTCCGGTTTCACCATACGCCCCAGGAACTGCCTGGCATAGGACGACAGGCTCTCCGCAAAGCGCCGCTGGCCCTCAGCGAAGAGGGTATCGAAGGCCAGGGAGCTCTTTCCGCTGCCGGAAATGCCGGTCACTACCACAAGGCGGTTACGCGGTATTTCCACGGTGATATCCTTGAGGTTGTTGACCTTGGCTCTCTTAATCAGTATATTACCTTCAGCGGGCATTTTTTCCTCTTTTGAAACTTTCAAAGATACAAAAATTTCCTTACATTTGTGACCTATAACTAAAACCAAACAATGAAACTGTCAAGAGTTATCCTCCCCGTTGCTCTGGCCTTCGCTGCCGTTACAGCCCGGGCGCAGGACAACCGTTTCAACCTGTATTTCGACACCGCCGCCAGCTTCCGGCTGGACAATTCCGCCGATACTTGGGAAGGTGCGTTCCGCGCCAGGAATCTCCGTGTGGATGTCAGGGGCGCTTATGGAGACCATTTGACTTACCGCGTACGCCAGAGGCTGAACGCCAGCAGTGCTCCCGCCAACTGGGAGTACTTTTCAAGGGCTACTGACTTCATGTGGATAGCCTGGAAGTTCAACGACAGCTTTACCCTTACCGCCGGAAAGATGTGCCAGGCCCTGGGCGGGTACGATTATGATGAGAATCCGCTCTTCATCTACCAGTACTCAGACCTCCTGGATGCCATGGAAATCTTCTATGCCGGCGTGGCACTTGCCTGGTATCCGGCAAAAGGTCAGGAAATCATATTCAATGTAACAAATTCATACAATTACAGTTTCGATTATGAGTATTCCGGCGGAGCCCTCCTGTCGGACGGCAGCCGGGCGCTGGCGTCAAAGCTTCCTCTGAGCTATCTAATTAACTGGAACGGCCACATTGGCAGCTCCCTGGAAACACGCTGGGGCGGCGGAGTCATAAACCAGGCCAAAGGATTCAACAACTATATTGTCTTCCTTGGCCAGAAACTGGTCCGTCCCTCGTTCCAGATATATCTGGACTTGATGGGATCAATAGAAGGGATTGACCGGCTCAAGATTGCCAGCGGAGAACTGGGAGGATACCAGAAAGACGTTACATACACGTCTTTCGTGGTAAAGTCCAACTGGCAGTTCGCCCCCGGCTGGAACCTCATGACCAAGGCAATGTACGATTCCGCCTCCGTCCCCCTGCACAAGAACTACCGCAACGCATTCGGGTACGCGGGCTCCCTTGAATACTACCCTGTGAAGGGCCAGGACCTTCGAGTCTTCCTGGCTTACATCGGCCATAAGGTCTGGTACACCGTCAACACCCTCCAGGATCCGGGTACCGGGCGGCTTGAAATAGGATTTATGTACAGAATAAAAGCATATTAAAATGTCAGAAACCAAATTCAGGGTCGAAAGCGACCTCCTGGGCGAGCTCCAGGTCCCTGCCGATGCCTATTATGGCGTCCAGACTCAGCGCGCGCTGAACAACTACAGGATATCCACAACTCATATGTGCGACTATCCTGAATACATCATAGCCATGGCTTATGTCAAGATGGCCGCTGCAGAGGCTAACGCCCGCCTGGGCGTCCTGGACCGCAAGATTGCGGACGCCATCGTGGCTGCCTGCAAGGAAATCGTGGACGGCAAACTTCACGACCAGTTCCCCGTTGACATGATGCAGGGCGGCGCCGGAACATCGGTGAACATGAACGCCAACGAGGTCATCGCAAACCGTGCCCTTGAGCTCATGGGCCACAAGAAGGGAGAATACCAGTACTGCTCCCCCAACGACCACGTCAACTGCGCCCAGTCCACCAACGACGCCTATCCTTCAGCATTCCGCTACACTTTCGTGCGCATGAACAAGCACCTCGAGGACGGCCTTAAGAACCTCATCGCCTCCTTCCGCGCCAAGGGTGAGGAGTTCAAGGATGTCATCAAGATGGGCCGTACACAGCTTCAAGACGCCGTTCCCATGACCTGCGGCCAGGAATTCAACGCCTTTGCAAACAACCTGGAGGAAGAGCTTGCCAACCTTGAGCGCAATGCCGTTCTCCTGAAGGAAATCAACATGGGCGGAACAGCTATCGGTACAGGCCTCAACGCCGTTCCCGGCTTTGCAGAACTCTGCACCCAGCTCATGAGCGAATTCACAGGAGACCACTTCGAAAAGGCTGCAGACCTTGTGGAAGCAACCCCTGACACAGGTGCATACGTAAGCTATTCTGCTGCTTTGAAGCGCCTTGCCGTCAAGCTCTCCAAGACCTGCAACGACCTTCGTCTCCTTGCCTCCGGCCCCCGCTGCGGCCTGCATGAGATCAACCTCCCTCCCATGGCCCCCGGCTCATCCATCATGCCCGGCAAGGTGAACCCCGTCATACCGGAACTCATGAACCAGATCTGCTTCAAGGTCATCGGCAACGACACCACCGTAGCTTTCGCCGCAGAAGCCGGCCAGCTGCAGCTCAACGTCATGGAGCCTGTCATCGCGGAATCCGTCCTTGAGAGCATCACCTGGCTCATCAACGGCATGAACACCCTCCGCACAAAGTGCATCGATGGTATCACAGTGAATGCAGACCACCTCTACAAGATGGTAAAGCACTCCATTGGTATTGTCACTGCCCTCAACCCCTACATCGGCTACAAGGCCTCCACCAAGGTGGCCAAGGAAGCCCTGGAAACCGGCGTTGGTGTCTACGACCTGGTTCTCCACTACGGTCTCATGACAAAGGAGAAACTTGACGAGGCTCTCGATCCCAAGGCCATGACCTCCAGCCACGAGTTCCTGAAATAGCTTCTCGTCATGCCCGGCTCCGACCGGGCATCTTAAACGACAAAAAAAGGTTGGCCCTACAAAAGCCAACCTTTATCAATCTATATGCCATTAAGACTTAGAAAGCGTAGCCAACGCCAAGCTTGAGCTGGAAGCGGCTGCCGGTGTAGTTGTCTGCGGTGAGGTAGTTCAGGAGGGACTGGTCTACGCCAAGGACGATGCGGATGCCGGCAACCTGTGCGCCGATACCACCGCCAATGAGGAGGTTGAAGCGGTTACGGTTAGGATTGTTGCCAGCAAAATTATCAGTTTCAGAGCTGTTGTTACCGCTGTCGGGAACCCACTTGTTAGTGTTGGAAAGACCTAACTGGAAGATAGGACCAGCATAAGCAAAAACCTTGGTATCCCTTGAAATATCAAAGCCATAAGTTGCATTGATGGGAATGTTGAGGCTGATGTCGCTGTACTTGCTAGTACCTGCACCTGCGTTATTGATATTCAGGAAAGAAATGGTAACGCCATCAGAGTGTTCGTTAGCAAAGAGGAAATTTGCATAAACACCAGCATTTAAACCAAGACCATTCACAGCGGGAACAGGCATGTCGTACTGTGCACCCACATAGAAACCATTGAGACCTGTTGTGTAAGTGTCCGTCTTGTTATCAGTCTTGTGGATAGACTTTTCGGTAGCGTTAATGTAACCGGCGCCAGCGCTGAGCTGTGCAAAAGCATCGGTAGCAGCAAACATAAGGGTAGCTGCAAGAAGAGTTGCAAAAATTTTCTTCATAATTTTTATTGATTAGATAGTAAAATTGTCGTTAACAATCATACAAATATACAAATTTTTATTGAATGAACGCCAAATAGTTTATTAATTGTATATTTGCACTCGTTTTATTAAAGCCCATGCATCCGAAATTCATATTGGTCTCTTATCCGGACAAGCCCCTGGTCGGGACATTTGTCTACGGTATCGTGTATCAGCACAAGGACCTCATTGACGGTTACGTCAAGGTCCATGGCGGCGGCTGGTATCTCAAGGACGATGAAAAGAAGACCATGACCCTCTACGGCAACTCCGGGGACTACGGTGAGCCCTGGCTATCGTTCCTGAACCGTATTCCTAAGGAACTCAGGGACTATAAGTTCTATTACACCCCGGGCTGGAACCTCCCAGGAAACCACCTTGACCTGTCCGACGTAGAGTGGTTTTGAAAATCGGCCAAAAAAAGTTTGCAAATTCAAAAGAAATACTTACCTTTGCAATCCCAAAATACAACGGTGCTGTAGCTCAGATGGTAGAGCAATGGACTGAAAATCCATGTGTCGGCAGTTCGATTCTTCCCAGCACCAC
>JAILJO010000027.1 GCA_024694675.1 Bacteroidales bacterium
GCGCAAAAGTCCCCGCCCGCGAGGCCCTCGCTCTAGAAGTAATTCCGCCACGTAGTCTTGGGGCAAATTTAGCAGGAGGTCATCAGGCCTCCTGTTTTGTTTTCTTTGCTTCGATGGCCGTAATACAATACTGTACCTTCATCTTGTCTTTCCTTCTAACTCCAACAGTCATTTTGACTCTGCCGACTCCGGTACAGATATATTCCATTATAAGCATACGTTCAAAAGAACGTTGGTTCTTACTATTCTGCTTGGATGGAACATCCTTGACAAGCCAGGCGTTAGTCAGAATTGCGTCGAGTTGAAGTACAGCTAGGGTAGAAAGGTATGTAATAGATGCTTGCCCGGCCGTTTCATCAAGAGAGACTGAACGGATATTAATGTCTTCTTTTAAGGCGATGTTGTACTTTTTCTGATCCGGATTCTTGAGTTTCCAATCTTCATAGAACGAATAAATAATACCTTGCCTCCTCCGTCTGTCTTCTGTCGAATTGCCCGTAGGGATGTCCTCTTCTGAAATAACAATGTCATCATGAGTAATGCCGTCATCAACAAATTGAGCATCAAGAGGGATTGGGTCCGGTTCTTCAATGTATCCAACCAGCATTATAAACGGAACCCCCAGCACCTCGGAAGCTTTATAAATAGTTTCAAGGTTCTTGGTTTTAAATAGAGCCTTTACGTTTTGCTTACGGATACCCATCCGCCTCGCAAACTCACTTTTGCTCATCCCAATCCTTTCAAGAAGCGCTTCTCCTTTTGCTTCGAAATATAATTGATTCATCATTCATCTTTTTACAAAAGTAATATTTAAAAATTACTTTCACAAGTGTTGTTCCTAAGAAAAATGATGACTATCTTTGCAACGCTAGAACTCGCCGAGCCTCTTAACAATGCTTAAATAGGCGAGTCTTTTTTTTTTAAATGAGAGGTGGGTACTAAAATGGTACTAAATTCTTAACTCTTATGTAAAGAATAGATATCGTTTTATGCGTAGATTTCTGTGTAAAACAATAAAGGCGCTGAAATTCAGCGCCTTTTGTGGAGCATAGGAGAATCGAACTCCTGACCTTTTGAATGCCATTCAAACGCTCTACCAACTGAGCTAATACCCCGATTGTGGACTGCAAAGGTATATACTTTTTTTGAATTCGCAAAGGATTCCCGGGATTTTTTGTAAAAAAAGATTCCCGGAGACCTCACGGCGTCCGGGAACCGTCCACAATCAAATAACCAACTATCTATAGGATACTTCGTTAAAGAAGTCTTTTCGCTTCGGCAAATGTAGTGATTCTCCCTCGATTGGGACTCCACAGAATAAACGGATGTTATGCCCAATGTTGGAAAGTTTTTACTATATTTGTAACATATATGGATATAATAACAAAACAATAACCATGAACAAGCTTCGTATCTTCTTTGTCCTTCTGGCAGTGGTCGGAGGATGCCTTGTGGCCAAGGCCCAGGAAATCAAGGAAATGGAGAACAACCAGTACTGCGTAACCAGCGGAGACATGACCCTGGTGGTGGATGCTTCCCGCGGAGGCAAGATCCTCTCCTTCAAGTACAAAGACCAGGAAGTCCTTAACCAGGGCCGCTTCCCCAACTCTTTCGGCAGCACCTTCTGGACCAGCCCGCAGGCCCAGTGGAACTGGCCCCCGGTGCCGGAGTATGACACCAAGCCCTTTGCCGCGGAACTCAAGGACGGCAAGCTGGTGCTAACCGGTGAAAAGTCGGAACGCTTCGGCTACCGCATCCGCAAGGTTATTCACGTTTGCCAGCACGACGGTGCCATGGTAATCACCTACAGCATCATCAACGAGTCCGGCGAAACCCGCCAGGTGGCTCCCTGGGAAATTTCCCGCGTACCCAACGGCGGTACCCTCTTCTTTGAGGCCGATG
Source organism: Bacteroidales bacterium (assembly GCA_024694675.1). Taxonomy (GTDB): domain Bacteria; phylum Bacteroidota; class Bacteroidia; order Bacteroidales; family UBA932; genus Cryptobacteroides. The sequence continues at coordinate 1,903 of JAILJO010000027.1, forward strand.
CAGTGGAACCCGCCAACAACATGAAGGGCCTTACCTTCACTTTCAAGGATGGCATCGCCACCTATGAGATGGACGAGGACAAGGAGAACCGCAAGATTAACGCCGACGGCAAGGGCTGGCTGGCCTTCAACAATGGCAATGTCCTGTTTATAAAGAAGTTCCAGGATCTGCAGGAAGGACAGGCCGCTCCGGCGGAGGCAGAGATCCAGGTATACGCCAACCCCGGCAAGACCTTTGTGGAAATTGAGGAGCAGGGCGCCTACACCACCCTGGAGCCCGGTGCATCCGTAGACTGGACCGTCCGCTGGTACGCCGTTCCCGCCGGAGACGCGGAAGGCAATCTGGCAAAGGTGAAGGAAATCCTCAAGGGATCCGACAACCACCAGCATGGATCACATTAAAGTAATTGAAATAAAAAAGAGCGTCTTTGCCAATAACGACAAAGACGCCGCCGACTTACGCCGGGAGCTCAAAGGCAAGGGAGTCTACCTCCTTAACCTTATGTCCTCCCCCGGCAGCGGAAAGACCACCACGCTCATCCAAACCCTTAACCGCATCAAGGACAAGCTGCGTGTGGCCGTGATGGAGGCCGATATAGATTCCAACGTGGACGCCGTCAAGATCAAGGAAGCCACGGGCGTCCCCTCCATCCAGCTCCATACGGGCGGCATGTGCCACCTGGACGCGGAAATGACGCGCCAGGGCCTGGACAACGTGCCCCTGGAGGGCCTGGACCTGGTGATCCTGGAGAATGTTGGGAACCTGGTATGCCCGGCCGAATTCGACACGGGCGCCTGCCGCAACGCCATGATCCTTTCCGTACCGGAAGGTCACGACAAGCCGCTCAAGTACCCGCTGATGTTCTCCGTCTGCGACCTTGTGCTGGTGAACAAAATAGATGTACTCCCCTACTTTGATTTTGATATGGAGAAGTGCAGGGAGTACGTGCATATGAGAAACCCCAAGGCACAGGTGATACCCATCTGCGCCAAGACAGGCGAAGGGGTGGACGCCTTCGCCGCCTGGCTGCTTAAGGAAGTAAGCGCCTGGAAAACAGAAAAATAACACTAACTAACCACATATTTTTATGCCTGAGATGTCCACCAAGTTTGTCCCCAAGCACAAAGGGGACAAGAACCCGAATCCCAAGCTGTTGAAATTTGTCCGCCACGTAACGGACCGCGTTCCGGGCAAGATCAAGATGGATAGCAATGCCCCGGAATACTGGGGTCTTGCGTGCATCTTTGAAGACGAGATGGATCCCATCACCCGGGAAGCCTCGCTGGACCTCCTGCTGGACATGCTGCCCGGCAATTTCTTCAAGGTTCGCGAGCATCACTCGTACCAGGAACTGCATGAATGGAACCAGAAGAAGCATTATGCTTCCACGGACCAGGCGTTTGACGAGCTGCTGGACAAACTCTCGTATTTCGGCATGCTGGAGTACGACTACGGTGACAAATACACCAAGGACGGCCCCGTCCCCGGCACCACTTTCAACCGCGAAGACCGCATCTACTGGGTGCCGATGTTCGTTCCCGGCAGCGCGGAATACACCAATATGAACGTGGAGCTTATGGATAAGCATCCGGAGCTGGCCATGTTCTTTGAGCGCATGACTTTCCTCCCGCTGGAGAAGATCACCCCCATGGTGCCCATGGGCGGCAGCGGTATCGGCATGCATGTTATTCCCGTGGAGAAAGCCATCTCCATGGAGAACCAGTCCATTGATATCGAGCACATAAGCTATTGGCTCAAGAAATACGAAGGCCACATCGGCGTGGGCAT
>JAILJO010000098.1 GCA_024694675.1 Bacteroidales bacterium
TATTATGTTAAGTTGTGGATATGGAATTATTCCCCTACCTTTGCAATTGTAAAAAGAAAGACAAATGTCAAGACGCAGAGTTGATATCCTTCTGGAGAATGTTCAGATAGAAAATGTTGCTGCTGAGGGCAAGGCTCTCGCACATGTTGACGGGATGGTCGTGTTCGTAGATTTCGCCGTTCCCGGAGACATCGTTGACATTCAGGTCACAAAGAAAAAGAAAAACTACATGGAAGGCTTCATTAAACGCATAATAAAGCCTTCAAAAGACCGTCTGGAGCCATTCTGCGAGCATTTTGGCGTCTGCGGAGGATGCAGATGGCAGCCGCTGCCTTACAGAATGCAGCTGGAAGCCAAACGCCAGCAGGTTGAAGACCAGCTTGTCAGGATAGGACACCTGGAAGTACCGGAAATAAGGCCCACACTCCCCTCCGAAAAGACTCAGGAATACCGTAACAAGCTGGAATTCAGCGCTTCATGCCGCCGCTGGGTGCTTAACGGAGAAGATCCGGACAGTATTCCTGAAAACGACCGCATGGGACTTGGTTTCCACGTTGGGAAATTCTTCGATAAAGTGCTGGATATCAAGCAGTGCCACCTTCAGACAGAGCCCTCGAACGCCATCCGTCTCTTTATCAAACGTTTCTGCATAGAAAACGGATACGAATTCTACAACATAAGGGAGAATCACGGCTTTTTCCGCAATATGTTTGTGAGAACCAACGAAGCCGGAGACGTTATGCTCATTGTCTGTTTCGCCCAGGACGATAAACCCCGCATCAAGGCCCTCCTGGATGCCACAGCGGCCAAATTCCCCCAGATCTCAAGCCTCTATTACGTTGTAAATGAGAAGCTTAACGACTCAATAGCGGACCTCTCCCCTGTCCTTTATAAAGGCTCCCCTGTCATTGAAGAAAAGATGGAAGGCCTGAGTTTCAAGATAGGCCCCAAATCCTTCTACCAGACCAATTCCCGCCAGGCTTACCGCCTTTACAGCGCTGCCCGCGAGTTTGCAGCCCTAACCGGAAAGGAAGTGGTATATGACCTTTACACCGGCACCGGAACAATTGCACAGTTCGTGAGCGGAAAAGTCTCAAAAGTAATTGGAATCGAGTATGTCCCTGAAGCCATTGAAGATGCCAAAGCCAACGCAAAGGCCAATGGTATAAGCAATTGCGAGTTCTTCGCCGGGGACATGAAAGACGTTCTGAATGAGGCGTTTATACAAAAACACGGAAGACCGGATGTAATTATTCTGGATCCTCCCCGTGCGGGAATTCACCCGTCAGTTGCAGAGGTAATCCTGAAGGCCGCACCGGACAGGATGGTATACGTAAGCTGCAACCCAGCCTCACAGGCGAGGGACCTCGCAATCCTGTGCAAAGACTATAAGATAGATGCCGTGCAGCCAGTGGACATGTTCCCCCACACCATGCACGTAGAAAACGTAGTTGTGCTTACTCGCAGGTAATAACCGCCCTCAGAGTCTCCTTATTCCCTCCGCCGTAGTCAACGATGGCCTGGATGGAGTGTATGCCCTTTGTAAGCAGTACGCTCTCATCGAAGGTTATTTCGCCATCGAACAGCCATGTTATGGTCGTCGGCTCAAAAGTACCCTGGGATACCTTCAGAGGAAGGGTCTCCCCTGCTCTCCAGGTCTTGCCGCCAAGGTCTATGGACGCATATCCCATCTCTGCAAGTGAATGTACGTCAGTTACTTCCCTAACTCCTGCAGTCAGGAGAAGGTCCATATAACCGGTACTGACCCTGTCCGATGCCATCGGCACCCAATCAGACTTTTCAAGGCTCAGTTTTGCATAAAAACTGTTCCCTTCGTGCCCGAGCATGGCAACACCCAGCGGGTATACGTACGGAGAACCTTTGATTCCATATCCCACATAGATGTCAGTGCCTTCAGGGATACGGATATCTGCATCCGAGATATCCACCTCATTGAGTTCATTGATGCCAAAGACCGGCTCTTCCACTTCCCTGGTGAATATCCTCTTTCCGCCGGAATCGATAATAAGATATACAGCCTCGGCCGGATTGGGGCTGAAAATGGAGAACGACACCCTCTCTATCCTCCTGCCGGAATAGCGGAACAGCTCGTCCGATGTGAACCGGACCGCGCCCATGCAGTCTCCGAAATCAGTGGAAGGCATCGGGTAGAATATCCTGGTCTGGTTGGCATCGTACTTCTGGAGCGTTTCAATGGAGGACTCCCCTGCCTTCATGATGGAGACAGGGACATATGCACTTCTCCAGTCTATAACCCCTTCAACCTGGGTTTTCCGGTATCCGTCGCCATAGACGCTTAGGACGAACGGTGTCCCGGAAGGAGTATCTTCCAGGTCAAGGACAAACCTTCCGTCACTGCCGGTGACCGTACGGCTTTCAGATATGTCGATTGCGATAACGGCGCCTGCTACAGGAAGCCCGTCCAGGCTGGTCACCACGCCGCTTACATTTGTACCGTGTCCCCTCAGGACATGCGCCATGGCCCCTTCTTCAGAGAGCCTTATATCAACAACCTGAAATTCAGTGCCTGAGCCATTCCATCCCACAGGATCGAAATGAGTCTTCCCGGAAGCACCCGGGAACACGATGCCAGCCTTCTTTCCAATATAGTTTGTGGATGCAGGGGCTGCTGCAGGGATGATGTAGGCCAAAGGATGGGAGGAAACGGTGTTCAGGTTATTCAGCTCTTCCCAGTTCTCCCAGTAGTATAATGCGCTCTGCCCGTCAAATGCAAGGTTCTCCGAACGGTCTATGTGGTATAGGAGAAGCCCCTTTGGCAAAGGTGCATCCCAGCCTTGCCCGTTACGGTATTCCCATATGAAATACTCCCCTTCCACACCGGACTGGACTATGTAGGCGGCGTTTTCCTGAACCGGATGCCAAAGAATGTCGCCATCCGGAATGACGGGGATATCGGCCATGTCTATCCAGCCAAGCATTGAGCGTTCCAGGACATTGAAGTACGGCGGGGTGCGGCCATCGTTGTTGTAAAGGCCATAGCACATTGTGGAGAAATCGTACATTCCCCCAGTATTGCCGTTAAGGCTGCCATCGGTGTCATAGAAGTCCGGGAGGCCAAGCGAGTGAGAGAACTCATGACAGGTGGATCCTATTCCAGTGAAATTTGTACCCGTATTGCCGCTGAGCTCAGATGTGCAGAAGTACCGGCTCAGGGCCAGCCCGTCGAAAACAGGCTTCTTGATGATGGTATTGTCCGCCTCCTGAACATCCGACTGATGCGACCAGATGGCGTCTGCAGGACCCGACTCCGCCTCATCATAACCGGCGAAATAGAATAGAACCATGTCAACAAAGCCGTCCTCGTCCGCATCATAGACGGAGAAGTCAACGGTCTCGTTCAGGAGGACACAGGCATCGTATAGGGCGACTTCCGGGGCTTTATCCTCCCCGTTGGAGTTGTTTGCCCCGTAAAAGGACATGTTCTTTTCCAGCCTCACGGGCTCCAGGACATCGAATACCGGGGTAAACTGCCCGTGGGAATTCTCAACGAAAAAGTCCCGGACTGATCCGTTGGCCTCATTGTCCGAATACCCCACCTCGTTGAGCATACGGTCAAACTTGTCCGAAATGTCTTCGAAGGAGAAAAAGACATCGGCAAATTCCACCAGGACCACGGGGATATGCCGCTCCCCGGTTGTCAAATAAGCCTTGGAGGGAGAGCTGTGCCCGGTGCGGAAGCGAGGTGATTTCAAGGACGATGGCCTTACGGCCAGAGCCGTTTTTCTGTAAAAGCCCTTCGAATCCGGCGTCAGGACATTTCCGGCGGCGTCAGTGGCCCAGTGGCAGAATTCATCGCCATGGAGGGTCAGACTGATGGTGGTGCCGTCAGGCTGGCGGTATTGATGCACGCCGGGACGCGCCGGGCCCGCATACGCCACTGCCCAGAAGAGCATGGCGGCAACAAGCGATATGACAGCGCGGCGTCTCATCTTTCAAGAATAAAATACTCTGACTCATTCTTCCTGAGCCAGACAAGCGTACTTGTAACCCTGACCACTTCAACATCCACGGAAGGCACATACATCTCTTCCATACCCTGTCGGACCACCTTGTAGCTCACATTGATATGCTCCCCGGATTTCAGGTTCCAGGGGATGTTTCCAAGTGCCATCACTGTGAGTGTAGACGGTTCCGTAATGCGATAGATCCAGCTGTTGCCGAAATGGAATGACGATGACTGCCTGGAGCCTGTGGCAATGACATTGACGCCTTCTATGCCATAAAAGCCAGGCACTTTATTGAGGGTAAGCGGATCAGGTACACCCTGCTCCAGGGTAACCTGGACTGAGTGCTCCCCTGCCTTGAAAAGGATACTGGAGGTCCTGGGATAAATGCTTTCGTTTGAAGCAACAGAGTATGGAAGCGTCCAGGCGTTCTTTCCGGACTTAGTCTTCTCCCCTATGCTTATCCAGGTTGCGTCTTCCGGGACGCTAACTTCCCATGACGCATCGCAGATTACCTTGAAATCAGCCTCCGTACCGTCCGGGGATATGCTCTTAGAGAAATCCGTCACCTGGCGGTCAATGAGCAGGTAGCCGGCCTCAGGCTCCTGAGTGGGCTCCTTGGGGCGGCAGCAGCACACAGGCAACATGACCAGAAGTAATAAGACCGACTGTTTAATGCTCATAAAACAATACCTCTTATCGTACAAATATACTATAATTCACAAAGAATTGCTATTTTTGTACCACAAATGTGATGTGACATGTTTTTGATGACCATACTCCTTCTGGCTGGCCTGGCCCTCGTGGTATTAGGGGCGGATTGGCTGGTGGACGGAGCATCATCGGTGGCCCGCCGCGCCGGACTCAGCGAATTTATCATAGGCCTCACCATTGTAGGAATGGGAACATCGGCCCCGGAGATGGTTGTGAGCGTGCTTGGTGCACTGGAAGGGAACGGAGATATCGCAGTAGGCAATGTTGTCGGCTCCAACATTTTCAACACCCTCCTGATACTGGGTCTGACGGCTGTTATCCTTCCCATTGGAATCACCGCCACAAACAGGAAACGGGACATCCCCGTAAACATCGCAGTCACCCTCCTCCTGGTGCTGCTTGGCCTGGAAAGGACAATATTCGGAGTTGGAACTGACGGCCTCAGTCGCCTGGACGGTGCTGTCTTGTTGCTCCTTTTTGTGGTCTACATGTTCATCAGTTTCAGAAGCGGGAAGGATGAAAAGCCTGAGCCGGACGGACAGAAGAGTCAGAAGCTGTGGCTGTCCATACTGATGATCCTGTGCGGCCTGGCGGCGCTTGTCATCGGCGGAAACCTTTTCGTGGACAATGCCACCGGAATCGCTTCCGCCCTGGGAATCAGCGACAAATTCATTGCCGTAACCATTCTTGCCGGAGGCACTTCCCTGCCGGAACTGGCAACATGCGTGGCCGCGGCCGTAAAGAAGAAAGGCCAGTTGGCCCTGGGCAACATCATCGGCTCCAACATTTTCAATATCATGCTCATACTGGGCACCTCCGCCGTGATTGCCCCGGTATCTTTCCAAAGCATCAACCTCATTGATATGGGTGCACTCCTGGTCAGCGCAATAGCCCTTGCCACCAGCCTTGTGGTTGGGAAGAAAAACCAGCTGGACCGCCTGGACGGAGCACTGTTCCTGCTTATATGGGCAGTATACATGGCTTATCTGATTATTAATTTGTAGAAAGTATGAAACTGTTGTATACACTTCAAGCCGCAGCAGCCGGCGATATATCCGGAAAACTGAACTCCGATTCCCTCGCCGTAAAACGCCAGGCTTTGGTTGAAACCATAAAGACCACCCCGACCGATCAGCTCATAGACAATCTCCTCTCTCAGGCCATCCAGTTCGGGCTCAAGGTCCTTGCCGCGCTTCTCATTTTCATAATAGGCGCATGGATCATAAAACTCATCAAGAACGGGCTCAAGAGAGGTTTTGCCAGGAAAAATACTGAGCAAACGCTGGCGTCCTTCACCCTCAGCCTTGTAAGCATAGGACTGTGGGTTCTGGTAATCATAATCTCCATCAGCACTCTTGGCATCAATACAACATCGCTTGCAGCCCTCCTGGCCGCCGGAGGCATGGCCATCGGCATGGCCTTAAGCGGCACTGTCCAGAACTTTGCAGGTGGAATCATGATCCTTGTATTCAAGCCCTTCAAGGCCGGTGATTTCATCGAGGCGCTTGGATACAGCGGAACTGTTACCGATGTCAACATTGTAAGCACAAAGCTCCTCACAACGGACAACCGCCGCATAGTCCTCCCCAATGGAGCCCTTTCAAACGGCAATATCAACAACATCAGCACAATGCCACTGAGAAGGGTGGACATAAATGTAAGCATCCCTTATGGAACAGATGCCGAATCCGCAAAGAAAGCCCTTCTGGAGATTATCGGGACATGCCCGTACGTCCTTGATTCATCCACTCCCGGAGCATCGGACCCGTTTGTGGCCGTGATGAGCCTTGGCGACAACAGCATCAATATGGTAACCCGCAGCTGGGTTTCAACTGCGGATTACTGGAATGCGTATTTCTTCCTGAACGAGAACTTCTATTCCAAGCTGCCGTCGAAGTACGGAATTGGATTCCCTTTCCCGCAGATGGACATCCACATCAAGAACTAGAGTTCTTCCTTGGAAAGGACAGGATTGCTGTAGATGTGCAGCAGGATGTCCCTGAGGTCTTCCTGATTGAGGGTCGGTTCCACCTTTGTGAGCTGGCCCTCAATATATTTCTTAAAAGCAGAGAGTTCTTCCGGAGTATACTTGTCTGCATACTTTGAACCGCCGTTTACAATATCGTAGGCCATGTAGTTGGTCTTCCACAGCTTGTAGCCGCTAATGATGCGGCGGTCCATGGCGTGGCGGATACTCTGGAAACGGTCGTTCTTGTCACAGAGGGAGGCCTCGTAAAGTTCTTCGTCCGTGAGGGGTTCGCCTATATGGAGATGGACATTGCCTTTGTACTGCTTTATTCCCACCATGATGCTCTGGAGGTCTTCGTGCTCCGTCTTGACGTACTTCTGGGTACGTGAGATAAGGATTTCACGGGCTTTAAGGATGTCGCAGGGTTCATATTCATAGGAAATGCTCATGGGGACGATGTTGAGCTCCCTGAAGTCCTTTACGAAATCTCCGCTGCCGCTCATGTTGAACATCTTCAGGAGACCCTGTTCCGTGATGTCCAGACCGTTCTTGGTACGGCCTTCTTTCTGGGCAATCCAGACGGAAGAGGTACCGCCGGTAACTGTTTCCCTGATGTATTTGGAAAGAAGCTGTGATGACAGGTAAAGTTCACGGGCCGATATTCCGCGGATTACCTTGATCATACGGTTGGAACGGATAAGAAGCTCTACGGTAGGATCCTTAAGGAGGTTGTCACCCACTGCTATCTGGGTCATGGGAAGACCGTTCCTGTAAAGGATTATCTGGGTAAATGCCGGATCCAGGATAATGTCCCTGTGGTTGGACATTGCCAGATAGCAGCCGTCAATGGACTTCAGAGTCTCAAGGCCGTCGAAAGAGAATTCTTTTACCGTGGTATTAATCACCCATTCCACGGCCTTTGACATAACCACGGACTGGAACTGGTCTACGGTCTTGATGCTGCGCAGAATGTCCCTGAGATACGTTTCAGGCTGATTGGGGAAAATGTACTTTGACACCCACGGAACTGCAGGATGATTAGCCACCTTGGAAAGGCCGGCGGAAGCATCTTCGTCCCCGAAGGGGGCGATATCGTTGAATTCATTGTTCGGATCCATACACTTTCGTATTAACTTATCCACAAAGTTAGCAAATTATTCCGCCCTTTCCAAAAGAGAACTGTCACCGTAACTGAGGAAACGGAATCCGTTTGCCAGGGCATAGTCATAAATGGTGCGCCAGTCCCCTCCCACGAAGGCCGATACCAGAAGAATAAGCGTACTCTCAGGCTGGTGGAAGTTGGTCACCAGACGCTCCACGATGCGGAACCTGAACCCCGGGACGATGATAATCCTGGTCCCCAGGGAAAGGCTCTCCAGACCATTTTGGATGAGATAACTGACGATGGCATCAAGCGCCTCACGCGTAGAATAAGTGTATTCCCTTGTATAGGGCGCCCACTGCTCCACATCCTCCGGATGCCCTTTTTCGATGCAGGAAACTCCCGCATAATAAAGCGATTCAAGTGTCCGGACCGACGTTGTTCCTACCGCAATCACGCTGCGTTTCCCGTCCCTCAGAGCCTCAATAAGGGTTTTTGATATAACGAACGGCTCCCGGTGCATTGTGTGTTCGCTCACCAGCGAGCCCTTCACAGGAAGGAAGGTTCCGGCGCCAACATGAAGGCACACGGTTTCAGTGTCGATTCCCTTAGCACGGATCTCCCCCAGTACCCTTTCAGTGAAATGCAGACCGGCCGTGGGCGCAGCCACGGAGCCTCTTATACGCGCATAAAGCGTCTGATACCGCTCCACGTCCAAAGCCTCTGATTCGCGGTTCAGATATGGTGGAATGGGGATAGTCCCGCAGATTTCCAGCACCCTGGAGAAAGGTAGCCCGCCCTTCCATTCAAAGCGGACATGCCCGGTCTGGCCATCCCTTTCCACAAGTTCAGCAGTCATTGAAAGAGCTTTGATTTCCTGCGAATCCTGGGGATTAAGCAAGCTGAGGACGTCTCCTTTCCATTTCTTGGCGTTGCCAAGGACACATTTCCAGGTTGTAGTTTCAGTTGCTGCAAAGGCAGTGTTATATTCAACAGGAAATACCGGCTCAAGGCAGAAAATCTCTATATGGGCGCCAGTGGGCTTTACAAAATGCAGCCTCGCAGGTACCACCTTGGTGTCGTTGAACAGCATAAGTGCATTATCAGGAAGAAGTGAAGGAAGTTCCCTGAAAATGTACTGCGACACCTTTCCGCCTTTATAATACAGCAGTTTGGAGCTGTCACGCTCCGGAAGCGGGTATTTGGCTATACGGGCATCCTCAAGCGGATAATTGTAATCTTCTATGTGTATCTCAGGTATCATGAGAATTCAATATTTGTACAAAGTTAACCATTTTATCGCAAATACTTAAATGCGGGCGAAAAGTGTGTTTTAAACATAAAACAAGTTTACAAATTTGAATACCGACTGCTCGCGTCAATGCTTATTATTGTAAACAAATCGCAAAATGTTCAATATTTCGAAAAATGACGCTAAACTGATTCAGGGAGCTAATTATTCAAATGTTCTACGCTTTTAATATATTGCTCTAAATCAGTTAGTTATTTAATCTAATATATAGTAATGTAAAAGAATATCCCGAAGCACAAAAACACTAATGTTACAATTTTGGCTGTATTTGTAGTGTTTCAAGCTAATTTATTATTCATAATCAATATATTAATTATATTTATATAAAGTAAAATTGCATATACTAATAAACAGTATTCCCTACTTCCTGTTCAAAAAAGGCAACTGCATTATCTTGCAATTGTTCCGCATATTGATTACATTTGTAAAAACATTGTTGTAAATCATGAATCGTCGTCTTCTGCTCTTTTTGCAGGCCCAGAACATCACGCAGTCGCAATTTGCGGACACTCTTTCCGTAGCACGCGGATCTGTCTCCCATATTCTGTCCGGAAGGAACAAACCGGGGTACGAATTCCTGGAAAGCCTGGCTCTTCACTACCCCACCCTGAATATGGACTGGCTGTTTACGGGAAAAGGATCCATGTACAAGGATGCTTCAACTCAGGATAATATGCCTCAGGAGCTTACCGGAAGCCTTTATTCGGTGTCACAAGCTCCGGAAATTGATCATATAATGGTATTCTTTAAAGACAATACTTACAAGATTTACACGGCTGAGCAATAATTTTTGTATATTTGCAAATATGCCGTTCGGAAAAAAGAATAACACAAAGCTTGCAAAAGAGGTCTCAGGAGTTCTTTTCCGCCATCCCATAGGCTCGTCAATGCCATGCAAGAGCGCCTCTTTCATTGTCCTTACTCCCCCTAAAGAGGATGTAATAAACTGGATATCAGCAGTAAGACAGCAGTTTAAAGGCAAGGCTGTCATAGTTGACGTTTCCGAAGACATACAGCGGAACTTCTCCCTCTCATACGACTTTGCGGACATTCTGGTCCTCAATCCCAACAAAAACGGCGGAATCAACGCCATGGATATCTCAGATACGGTTTCAATGCTGGATTCCCTGTTATCTCTCCGTCTTTGTTATGAGAAGTATACGCCCGTGTATCTGAGGCTCTCCAATGAACTCACCCCGGACGAGTTGAATACCCTTCTCTCTTACAGCAGGTTATCCGGAATAGACGGCCTGGCGGTACAAGGACTGGAAATAGTCAAGGACATTCTGGAGCTTACTCAGGGCCGCCTTCCCGTCATAGGTTGTACGGAAAACCCTCAGGAAGCCCTTCAGATACTTGAAGCGGGGGCTTCCCTGGTTGAGCTCAATTCAGGCCTCCTTGCTGTAAAGAAGACAGTTAAAATACTGGAAAAGTCATGATCAAAGCATCAATTGTCACTATAGGCGATGAGATTCTCATTGGCCAGATTGTCGATACCAACTCCTCACATATAGCCCAGGCCCTTGAAGAGGCAGGTGTAAAGATTGCCGGGATGTATTCCATAGCGGACAATGCCGGTGAGATAGAGAAGACGCTCACGGCCCTCCTGACCTCCTGCGACATTGTTATCACCACCGGCGGCCTTGGCCCCACCAAGGACGATATTACCAAAGCCACGCTTCTGAAAATCTCAGGAAGCAAAGGATATGTGGAGAATCCAGGGCAGTTGGAGATGGTAAAGAAGATACTTCACGGAAGAGGCCTGGACATACTGCCTTCAAACATGGCCCAGGCCATGGTTCCTGACAGGGCGGAGGTCATCGTGAACAAGCTTGGAACCGCTCCTATCATGGTATTCAGGGATCTGCTGGGGAAAGGTACCCTGTACTCTCTGCCCGGCGTCCCGCACGAAGCCGTAGGAGCTATTCCGGACATCGTAGAAGACATCAAAAAGCATTTCAGTCTAAGCCAGATAGTTCACACAAACGTCATGGTATACGGGATAGCGGAATCCGCCCTGTCAGACCTTATCGCCCCCTGGGAAGATGCACTTCCTCAGGATATGCATCTGGCATACCTTCCAAATACGCTCACAGGAATCCGCCTGAGGCTTTCCACCTACTCGGACAATACATCTGATACCCTAGAGCGTCAGAAGGCCCAGATAGCCAAATTAAAGGCCATTCTGGGCAATAAAGTGTACTCGGACAAAGACAGCAATCTGGAGACGGCCCTTGGAGAACTCCTGATACGGCGCGGAAAGACCGTTTCCTGCGCGGAAAGCTGTACCGGTGGAGAGATTGCCCATATGTTCACCACTGTCGCGGGTTCATCGGCCTATTTCCTTGGCTCAGTGACCTCATATGCCGTTTCGGTCAAGGAAAAGGTCCTTGGCGTAGACCCTGAGGTCATAGAAAAGTACGGTGTAGTGTCTAGCGAAGTGGCTGCTGCTATGGCTGAGGGAGTGAAAAAGCTTACCGGCAGCGACTACGCTGTAGCCACTACCGGTCTGTCCGGGCCTTCCGGAGACGGGATTAATCCCGTAGGTACTGTCTGGATTGGAGTAACAGGCCCACACGGGACCATCACCCAGAAGTACTGCTATCACAACGACCGCAAGCGCAACATTGAGCGCTTCGCGGCATCTGCCCTGAACCTTCTCAGGTTATATATTCTGGAAGACTAGCCGGCTACAGATTCCACCCTTGCAAGGACATCCATAAGGTTCTTCCCGGAAATCATGTCAACCTGTTCTCCGGTATAGCCCCTGAGTTTCATTTCCTCGAAAAGGCGGGGCATAAAGGAGACGTCGTCAAGTCCTGTGGGCGTTACCTCGATACCGTCAAAATCAGAGCCTATTCCGACGTGATCTATGCCACAGATATCCACGGCGTGGTCAATGTGGTCTATGATTTCCCTGATTCCGGGGAACGGCCTGGCATCGTCCGTAAGGAAGAACGGGTAGAAGTTGATTCCCACATAACCGTCCACGTCGGAAATGGCGCGGAGCATATAGTCACTGAGGTTGCGCCTGTGGCCGCAAAGGGCCCTGCAGCAGGAATGCGTTGCAATTACCGGGGCCTTTGAGTATTTGATGCAGTCGTAAAAAGTGGCGTCGGAACAGTGGGACACATCCACCATCATCCCAAGGCGGTTCATTTCGCGGACCACTTCCCTTCCGAACGGGCTCAGCCCGCCCCAGGTCTTAGCCTCAGCAGCGCTGTCCGCAATTGCGTTGTCTCCGTTGTGAGTGAGCGTGAGATACCTCACGCCAAGGCGGTGGAACTGCCTCAGAAGGGAGAGGGACTCCTGAATGGGAGAGCCGTTCTCCATACCAAGGAAAACGGAAAAGACGCCATTCTTCCTGTTGGTTTCAGCCTGCTCTGGCGATACCGTAATGGCAGCCTTGCCGTCCTTTTCAATGGCATCCTGCACGGCTGCAATCATTTCCAGGGCATGTACGGTTGCTGCATCAGGAGCGGTCTCAGCGGGGGTATAGAGGGCAAAAAAGGAGCCGTCGACTCCCCCGCGCCTTAGCTTGGGAAAGTCGACGTGCCCGTTGCTGTTGTCAATACCGATATCCCTGGAGCGGAGAAGCTCGGAGGGGGTATCGACATGAGAGTCGTAAATCATTGCTTACTTGAGGGGTGAGCCCTTGGGAGCAAGCGTAGACTTGACAATCTTGCCAATCTTGAAGACCGGAGAACCGGAATAGAACAGGGTGCTGCCGCCCATGAGGGTAGCATCCACGGTCTCTGCGGAGCTCACGGTAGCCTTGGCATTGCCGTTCATATTGGCAACGACATCCTTGACGATGAGGCCGTCAGCGTCGATGTCACCATTCTTCTCACCGCGTACGGAGAGGTTAAGGGTTTCGCCGGAAAGGACAATCTTGGAGCCGCCTGCGGCGTTGACATTGATGTTTTCTGCCTTTGCGGCCAGGGCCATCTTGGCATTACCGTTGCCGTTCACATTTGCAGTAGGAGTCTCAGCGCCGATAGAGATGGTTGTATTGCCGTTTCCGTTGACGGTGAGGTTGCCAGTGTTTGCGGAAAGCTTGAGGTTGGTGTTGGCGTCGTTGGTAATCTCAATCTTGTCATCTGCCTTGAGGGAAAGGACTGCCTGGGCGTTCTTTGTCATGGTGATGGCAGCTGTGGTTGCGATTACGGAAAGGCTCTTGATCTGTGCCCTGTCACCAAGGGTGAGCTGCAGGAATTCGCCGGGGAATTCAACTGCGGAAGTGATGCTGGCGTTGTCTGCCATGGTGATGGCGGCAACCTCAGGCATGGTTACAACCGCCCTGAAGGTGGGCTGGGCTGCATTCTTTGCCTTATAAAGCTTCTTGATATCCTTGGGAACGGACTTGTCATCATAACCGATGTAAAGAGTCTTGGCCCTTACATAAACCTGGACATAGGGAGAAAGGGCATTGTCCACGGTGAGACGGACGCCGCACTCACCCTTGTCAAGAGTAACCTCAAAGTCGTTAGCTACGCTGACGGAATTGAAGTCACTTACCGGAAGAACCTTGTCTTCGAGCTGGATGGTGAAAGACTGCTGCTCCTGGGCAAGAGCCACGGTTGCAGAAAGTGCCATAACGGAAGCGATGGTTCCGATAGCCTTGAAGAAGTTTTTCATAATCAATTAGTTTTATGTTAAAATTTTTAGTTCTCTATCTGCTCCATAAGCGTTGTCCATTCGTCCGTCTGGGAGTCAAGACCAAGCTTAAGTTCCAAGTATTCACGAGTTAACTCATAAATATCCTCATTATTTCCGGGATTTGCAAGGATTTTTTCAATAATCTGCATTCTCCCCTCTTTTTGAGCTATCTCTTTCTCAAGGAAAGAAATACGGTTGCGTATCTTCCTGTCCTCCTTGGAGAGAGCCTTCTGGCGTTTGAAAGACTCAGCTGCCGCATTGTCTTTCACGGGTGCGTCATTCCCGGTCTCCTTCTGCTTCACCTCCAGTTGCTGGAGGCTTTCCAGTTTCCTTCTCTCCAGGAATTCCGCAACACCTCCAAGGTGCTCCTTCACATGTCCGTCACGGAACTCATACAGCTTGTCAACAAGCCCTTCCAGGAAGTCACGGTCATGGGATACGACAATAAGCGTGCCATCAAAACTTTTCAGCGCCTGCTTGAGCCTGTCCTTGGAAAGGATATCCATGTGGTTGGTGGGTTCGTCAAGGGCCAGGACATTGTACGGAGAAAGCATGAGGCGGGCCATTCCAAGCCGGGCCCTCTCTCCTCCGCTAAGCACGGATACCTTCTTGTCAATATCCTCTCCCTTGAACAGGAACGCCCCAAGGATATCCCTCAGTTTGGTCCTTATCTCCCCTACGGCAACCCTGTCAAGCGTGTCGAAAACGGTTACTGAGCCGTCCAGGATGTCTTCCTGGTTCTGAGCGTAATACCCCGTCTTCACATTATGGCCAATCCTGGCTTCTCCCTCGAGGGGGCTCAATTCGCCGGTTATTACGCGCATAAGCGTTGTCTTTCCCTCTCCGTTCCTGCCCACAAGCGCAACCTTCTCTCCGCGCTTTATCTCTATCTGGGCATCACGGAATACAATCTTGCCCGGATAACCTACCGTAAGGTCCGTTCCTTTGAAAACTATGTCTCCGCTGCGCTGGGCAGGAGGGAACTTGATATTGATCCTGGCGTTCTCCGTCTCATCTATCTCTATTCTGTCAAGCTTTTCGAGGGCCTTGATACGGGACTGGACCTGGTTGCTCTTGGTTGGTTTGTAACGGAACCGGTTTATGAAGTCCTCAGTCTTCTCTATCATTCGCTGCTGGTTCTCATAGGCGGCCGTCTGCTGTGCGATACGTTCTGCCCTGAGTTCCACATACTTGCTGTAAGGGACCTTGTAATCCGTTATGTGTCCCAGCATTATTTCAACGGTGCGTCCGGTGACATTATCCAGGAACTTGCGGTCATGGGAAACAAGCAGTACAGAGCCGTGGAATGCCTTCAGATAGTCCTCGAACCACTGGATGGACTCAATGTCAAGATGGTTTGTGGGCTCGTCCAGAAGAAGGACGTCAGGCTCTCCAAGCAGGATCTTGGCCAGTTCCATGCGCATGTTCCATCCCTGACTGAAGGTTTCCGTGTTTCGGTCCAGCTCTTCTTCCTTGAACCCCAGCCCTTTCAGTACCTTTAGGGCCCTTGTCCTGGGAGATTCTCCGGACTCAAGGGAAAGGCGGTCATTAATGACATTCATCCTGTCTATGAGGGAGGCATACTCCTTTGACTCATAGTCAGTTCTCTCCGAGAGCCTTGCCGACAGCGTCTCCAACTCCGCTTCCATCTCATGGATATAGTCAAAGACAGAGAGCACCTCCTGAATCACGCTCACGCCCCTGTGATGCTCCATTATCTGCGGAAGATACCCTATGCGTATGCCCGAGGGCTTGTCCACAGAGCCGGACGTGGGCTGCTGCTCTCCGGTGATGAGTTTCATGACGGTGGACTTCCCGGCGCCGTTCTTTCCCACAAGGCCAATCTTGTCCTGCTCGCTTATATGGAAGCTGATGCAGTCCAGAAGAGTGAAACTGCCGAAGGAAACCGTTACGTTATTGATGGAAATCATGACTCTTTCTTACACAATAGCATGGAGAGTTCATACAGTCCGTACAGAGGTATGGCCAGGACAAACATGGAGAACGGATCGCTTGGCGTTATCAGGGCCGCAAGGACAAGGACTGTGACGATGGCGTACTTCCTCCCCTTCCTGAGCATGGTCCGGTCCACAATTCCAAGGCCTGAAAGGGCCATGATGACGGTAGGAAACTCGAACAGGATGCCTATCAGGAACACCATGGATGTGAACAGAGACATATATGACCCCAGGGAGATGGTGTTCACAATGGTATCGCTCACGGAGAAGTTTACAAAGAACATCAGGCACACCGGCAGCACCACCAGATAACCCACGGCCACTCCCAGATAAAACAGTCCTGATGACAGCAGGAAGGCCTTCCTGACCGGTTTCTTCTCATTGTCGTACAGCGCCGGGGCAATGAATTTCCATATCTCCCATATTATATAAGGGAAAGCCAGCACAACACCGCAAAGGAACGAGACCTTGAGGTATACGAAGAATTGTGCCGATAATTCAATATTGATAAGCCCCATGGAGAAATCTACACCCGGAAGGCGATATAGCAGAAAATCCGGACATGTAGGCCACAGAACCGCCTGGAACAGCGGTTTTGGGAAGCACATGAAGACAAGGGATACCGACACCACTGCAAGAATCGAGCGGAAAAGGGTTCCCCTCAATTCTTCAATATGGTCCCAGAAGGACATCTCCTTGTCCTTCGAAGCCACCTTACTTTTCGTCCTTGTTATACTCAGATTTGGACTCAGGCTCTCCGCTTACTTCCTTTTCCACCTCATTCATACCCTCCTTGAAACTCTTTACGCCTTTGCCCAGACCTTTCATGAGCTCGGGAATCTTCTTTCCGCCGAACAGAAGGAGAACTACCAGTACAATGGCAATGATTTCCCATGTACCGAAAACCATAGGGTAAACAAGCATATTCATAACTATTGCAGTTTTTCAAACATCTGGACAATAACTTCCGGGCAGCGCACCGGACGGAAGGTCTTGCTGTCAATGAAGCCAAGGACAACCAAGCCTTCAGCACAAACCTCGCCTCTCTGATTCACTACTGTCTGCGCAACTTCCATCTTTGCCATGGGAGACTTCACCACCGAGGCGGTTGCCGTAAGCACATCGCCCATCCTGGCCGGATGGCGGTAACGGCACTCCACAGACACAATGGGAATGAGCACCCCGAACTGCTTTTCGAACTCTTCGATGGGACATCCGAGGTCCACCATCATCTGGCTGCGTGCATTCTCGAAGAAACGGATGTAATTTGAGTGATGGACTATGCCCATCTGGTCCGTTTCATAGTATCTTACAGGGAAAGATGTGGAAAAAACCTTCATAACAAAAATGTTACAGACAATAACTAAATTGTTTTATCTGCTCTTTTTTAACTGATTAATCTTAGTTTCAAGAGAATCAATCTTGGAGAGTGCATCAGCCTCTTTTTTGCGCTCATTTTCTATCACAGCAGCAGGTGCGTTGGCCGTAAAGCGCTCATTTGAGAGTTTTGCACGTACTCCCGCAAGGAATTTTTGCATGTATTCGAGGTCCTTCTGGGCCTTGGCAAGCTCTTCTTCAACATTGACCGAAGAGCTCAGGACGACGAACATTTCCGTAGTTCTTACCATGAGTCCGACACCCTGGGAATCTCCAAAATCCCCTACCAGCTCCAACTTGACATTCGCCAGTTTTTCAATGACAGGAATGCAAGGGAACGAAGCGGCCTTAACCTTGAGGGCGAGTTGCTCCTTGGGAGGGATGTTACGCTGGCTGCGGACTCCGCGGACGGCGTTGATTGCCTCCGAGGCAAGGGCGAAGCCGGCAAGTACATCGGGATTGAAGGCCTCTGCCTTGGGAGTGGGGGCATACATGATTGTCTCCCCTTCTCCACGCTGCTGGATATCCTGCCACAGCTCTTCCGTGATGAAAGGCATAACGGGATGGATAAGCTTAAGCAGAGCCTCGAAGAACTCCAGCGTTGCAGCATGCGTATCCTTGTCCATGGGCTGGGCATTTCCGTCCACGAAAGCGGGCTTGATAGCCTCAAGGTACCATGAGCAGTAGTCGTCCCAGAACAGCTTATAAATGGTCATAAGGGCATCTGAGATGCGGAATTTGCTGTAATGGTCCTCTACCAGGTTAACCGTATCTGAGAGCTTTGCACGGAACCATTCCACTGCTGCGGCGGCTGCAGGTGCCTGCTTTACAGAAGGATCCACGCTGAAGCCCTTGACCAGGCGGTAGCTGTTCCATATCTTGTTACAGAAAGCAGCACCCTGCTTTATCTGGGCCTCATCGTAGAAGATGTCATTGCCCGCACTGGAGCAAAGAAGCATTCCTATACGGACTGCATCTGCGCCGTAAGTATTGATAAGGTCCAGAGGATTAGGCGAATTGCCCAGAGTCTTGGACATCTTGCGGCCAATCTTGTCGCGGACAATGCCGGTGAAATATACATTGGAGAAGGGTTCCTTGCCCATGAACTCCTCACCTGCCATAATCATTCTGGCTACCCAGAAGAAGATGATGTCAGGACCGGTTACCAGGTCGTTGGTGGGATAATAGTATGCAAGGTCCTTATTGGGCTTATGGTCCGGATGACCGGGCATCTGGGGATCAAAGACCGATATAGGCCACAGCCATGAGCTGAACCACGTATCCAGGACATCTTCATCCTGATGGAGGTCTTCCGCCTTGATTGAAGGATTGATAGCCTGTGCTGCCTTAAGTGCAGCTTCAGGTGTGGGTTCAACCACGTATGAACCGTCAGGAAGGTAATAAGCGGGTATACGCTGGCCCCACCAGAGCTGCCTGGAGATGCACCAGTCACGTGCGTTTTCCATCCAGTGACGATAAGTGTTCACATACTTCTCAGGGATGAACCTGGTACGGCCGCTTTCCACAGTTTCAAGGGCAACCTTGGCCAGCTGCTCCATCTTCAGGAACCACTGTGCGGAAAGTTTGGGCTCGATTACGGCATCCGTGCGCTCGGAATAGCCCACAGGTGATGTGTAATCCTCAACCTTCACAAGGTTTCCGGCCTCTTCCAGCATCTTGACAATCTTCTTGCGGGCCACAAAACGGTCTTCCCCTATCAGGATCTGGGCCTTCTCGTTCAGTTTGCCGTGGTCGTCGATGATTTCAAGGACGGGAAGGTTGTGGCGGAGGCCTATCTCATAGTCGTGGACGTCATGCGCCGGGGTAACCTTGAGGCAGCCGGTACCGAAGTCCATTTCCACATAATCGTCCTCGATGACGGGGATTTCCTTGTTTATAAGCGGGATGAGGACTTTCTTTCCGCGGAGCCAGTGATGGCGCTCGTCTGCGGGGTTTACGCAGATGGCGGCATCGGCCATAATGGTCTCAGGACGGGTTGTGGCAATGACCAGGAACTTGTCCGTGGGGTTTCCGTTGCCGTCAGAGATGAAGTAGCGGAGGTGGTAGAAATGGCTCTTGGTGTCCTTGTGGATGACCTCATCGTCAGAAACGGCGGTGAGGGCCTCGGGGTCCCAGTTTACCATGCGTACGCCCTTGTAGATCCAGCCTTTCTTGTAGAAATAGACGAAGGTGTTGATAACGGCCTCCGAGAGCTCCGGCTCCATGGTGAAGCGGGTACGGTCCCAGTCACAGGAGCAGCCCAGTTTGCGGAGCTGTTCCAGGATAATACCGCCGTGCTCTTCCTTCCACTCCCAGGCGTGACGGAGGAACTCTTCCCTGCCGATGTCTTCCTTGGAGATGCCCATGGCCTTGAGCTTGGCCACCACCTTGCTCTCCGTTGCAATGGAGGCATGGTCCGTTCCGGGCACCCAGCATGCGTTTTTACCGTCCATGCGGGCCTTGCGGATGAGGACGTCGTTAAGGGTGTTGTTAAGGACATGGCCCATGTGAAGGATACCGGTCACATTGGGCGGAGGTATTACTATGGTATATGGCTCTTTATCGTTGGGTTCGCTGTGGAAAAACTTGTGCTCATGCCACCAGGCATACCACTTGTTTTCCACATCTTTAGCACTGTACTTGGCTGCTAGTTCGTTCATAAAAAAATCGTATATCTGCTATATCATGCAAATATACGACTTTTTATGTTCTTCTGCAAAGGGACAGCTACCTGACGTAATCGTAGATTACCCTTTCGGTAGTGCCGTCATAATAGACTAGCGAGGCTACGTAGGTGTGGGTACCGCTTGGAAGGCCGGATACGGGGGTGGGATCAGTAACGGCGTAACCGTCTACCGTCCACTTTATTTCCTTCACAGTCTTTCCTGAAGCCGGATACACGACAGGAACGTTGTTCTCAAGCGCCACATAGCTTACTCCAAGCACGGAGAAGTCAGTTTTCAGAGGGACACCTATGACGGCTTCAATTGCCGGAACATAATACAATTCCTCACCAAAGGAATATTGGCCCCATTTTGTGGTTCCAGTAGTCACATTCTTCGTGTAATAGTTGCCCTGGGTGGAACTGTCCGTCTTGAACACCACAAAATTGACAGTGCCGTCCCCGTTCTTCATCCCGGTAATACCGAAACCGAAATAGACATCCTTCCCTGCCGGGATGGTGATATTGTCCCCGCTGAGGTCTATGGTTACCAGTACCCCGCGACGGTACTGTTCCGTCACCTTTTTGGTCAGAGCCCTCTCCGTGCCGAAGTCAATTGTGACATAAACGTCGGTGAACTGCTCAGCATATGCCATGAAACTCATTGACATGACTGTCCTTCCAACGTACTCCTTCATTTCCTCAGAAGAATATCTCATTGCAAGAAGCAGATCAGGAACGTTAAAATCCGTGGTGGCGCCGCTTCCGGAAGGATTGTAACGCCTCAAGGCATACGGCACATTCTCACCAAGCTTAACCATGGTGATATCCTGCCCCGTGAAAGAGTCGGTGATATTGATGTTATAACTCAGGGGAATATAGCCTTCGGCGGAGGCAGTGAGGATTCCTATGGAGGGGAATCCGTCCGGAAGGACAAACTGGTAGCAGCCGGAGGCATCTGTGGTGGCGGAGACATCGTCCTTGAGAAGAGGAGGGGCCTGGAAGCGGTATGCGGCCTTGGAAAGGACTACACTTGCTCCGGACACGGGCTTTCCGTCAGAGTCTTTGACCATACCGACGATTGTACGTCCTCCGGAGGACTTGATTGCCTTGAAACTTACCCTGTTCCCACTGTCTACAATACCCGTTATATACAGGTCAGAAACAACTCCGTCCCAGGATGTCAGCCTGAGACTGGTGGCGCCGGAAGGGCCAGGATAGACGGCACTCCCGTCCTCTGTTTTCAGCAGGCGGAAACAGGGATGACCGTAATATGCATTAATTTTATTGGTATATTCCCATAACTGTGATGCATTAATGGTATATCCGGGGATCTTACGCTTTGACTTGTCCACATGATATACCAGCAGCCCGGTCTTGGTAAGGCCGGAATCCCAGCCCTGAGAGGTACGGTATTCATATACGAAATACTCCCCTTCCATCTCTGTCAACGACATGTAGGCCTTGTTCTGGGTTACGGGCTCCAGGGAATAGTCTCCGCCGTCTTTAATCTCCTGAGGAGACTCCATCCATCCAAGCATATTCCTCTCAACGGCATTCATATATGGCGGACGACGTCCAAGGTCGTTGTAACAGCCGCCGTCCATGACGTCGTACTGGCCTACGTTGTTCTCATTGTTACCGCCGCTTTTTTCATAGTCCGTGTCATAGAAATCCGGCAGGCCCAGGGAGTGCGCGAATTCATGGCATGTGGTGCCGATGGAGCACATGGTGGTGCCAGTGGCGCCTCTCAGTTCCGATGTACAAAAGTATCGGACAAAATTCTTCCCTCCCATCTTCCCGAAATTGGAAGGCCCCGCCTGATGAGGCCATATGGACTCTTCGGAGGCACCTTCAGCCTCGTTGTGGCCGGGGTAATAGAACAGGACCATGTCTATGTCACCGTCGTCGTCGGTATCATAATCGTCGATGCTTATCTGGTCGCTCATCAGTTCATACGCCTCCAGGATTGCCTCCGCGACAGAACCTCCGTCGCCGTCATAATATGCCGATGAATGGGAAAGGGTGACGGGGCCGAATACATCGAACTCAGGCCTGTACTGACCGTTGGAATTGTCGATGTAATAATCTCTGACGGAGCCAATTGCATTATTGTAAGAATAATTATGGCTGTTCAGCATGGCCTGGAACCTCTCCCTTGGATTATCTATCACGAAGGTAGAGTCCGTAAAGTTTGCTATGATGCAGAGAATCTTCCTGTCACCGAAGTTGGTTACACGCTGCTCATCGTAGCTGGCCCACATACCACGCATTATGACAGATTTACGCATGCCGGACTTCTTTTCCGCCTCTTCCATCGAGGACCGCACATAGAAGCCTTTGGAGTTCTTTTCAACTACCTGTCCCCTTTCATCCGTAGTCCAGTGCATGAACTCGTCTCCATGCCTTTGGAGAAGGATAGTGGTGCCGTCAGGCTGCCTGTAGAGAAACCTGGTCTTGTCTGCAGGAACTGCCCATGCCATGGTGGTCATTAAGACCGATATTGCTATTACTACAAGTCTTTTCATGGCAATTAGTACCTAAGAACAATCATATCACCCCCGGCGGAGGAAAGAACCATAACGGCGCTGTCCATATACTTCACCTTAAGCTGAAGGCTCAAGGGCTCTGTGGACTGTACGCCTGAGGAATAGGTCTCCAGAAGCACATCAAACGTGTCCCCTGTGGCCACATTGTCAGGAACGGGACCTATCTGATACATAGTGAGAGTGGAGGGGAAAAGGAAACGGTACCAGCTGTTTCCTTCCGCACTGTAGATGCTTATCTGCTCCTCTCTGGAATTATACTTATAGACTTTTTGTCCAACCACATAAATGCCTGGAGCAGGGACGCTCACCTGCACCTTGCAAATACCACTGAAAGCGCCCGCCCGGGCAATGATATCCGCCGTCCCTTCTTTTATGGCCGTCACATGACCTTGCTCATCCACAGAGGCCACCTCCGGTACCGATGATGACCAGGTCACACTCTTATTGCTGGCATTTTCCGGGGTAACCTTGGCCGTAAGGTCCATAGTATCACCAACTATCATTTCCTGAGACAGGGAGCTGAGAAGGACTCCGGTCACGGCTATTTCTTTTTCTGTCTGCAGGCAGGACCAGGCTGTAAGCAGCAGAACCAGAAACAAATACGGTTTAACTCTCATATACGGAATAACAATTAACTTGCTAATATAGCAAAAGATTTCGTAAATTTGCGAAAACAAGTTTATATATGGATAACAACCAGCCTAAACCCCAGAACCAGTTAAGCATAGAGCTTAATCCCCAGACAACCAAGGTATCATACTCCAACCTGGCCATCATATCCCACTCCAGAAGTGAGTTCGTACTGGATTTCGCCACCACCCTCCCCGGCCTTCCCAAGGCCCAGGTGAGCGACCGCATTATCATGACGCCGGAACATGCAAAACGCCTCATGAATGCCCTGTTCGACAACATTTCCAAGTACGAAGCCCAGTTCGGAGTGATTGACCTCAGCGGCAACAAGAACGGCCCACAGGGCGGCGGAACGTTCAATCTGGCAGATTTTGGGCCGCTTGGCGGCAACAAGTCATAGAGATTTCTCGACTTCGCTCGAAATGACAGATATGCTGGAAATGACTGTTCTTACCGGTATCAGGGCGTTTGCCTTCGATATCGACGGAGTGGCGACGGACGGTGGCGTTTTCTGCGCATCGGACGGGGATCTTCTACGCACTTATGATGCCAAGGACGGCTTTGCAATAAGGATGGCCGTCATGAACGGATTCCCGGTTGCCATTATCACCGGCGGCAGTTCGGAGAGCATCCGTAAACGCATGGCTGCCAGCGGGGTAAAGTCGGAAGATGTATTCCTTCACTCCCGCAACAAGATTGAAGACCTGGACAGGTTCTGCGCCCGTTACGGCCTGGAGCGCAAGGACGTTATGTACTTCGGGGATGATGTCCCTGACATAGAGTGCATGCAGGTCAGCGGCTGCGGCGTATGCCCCTCCGACGCAGTTGAAGAGGTCAAGGACATCGCAGACTGGGTGTCGGATTTCCCGGGCGGGAAGGGCTGCCTGAGAAACGCCATCGAGGCCACCCTCAGGAGTCAGGACAAATGGGTTTTTGAAACAGGCCTGTACAAGAAACTGTTCTAGACGGAATGGACCTTAAAGGAAATCATATTATCCTTGCAAGCGGCTCCCCAAGAAGAAGGGAGCTGCTTAAGGGTTTGGACATTGACTTCGAGATAGATACAAATAACAACTTCAAGGAGAGCTTCAGCCCTGACACCCCCTTTGACGATGTCCCCCGCCTTATGTCCGAAGGCAAGTCCTACGGCTTCCACAGGCCCTTGAAAGAAGGAGAAATCCTCATTACCGCAGACACCATGGTTATACTCCCGGGCAAGGAGATTCTTGGCAAGCCCCGGGACCGTGAAGATGCCATGAGGATGCTCCGTGACCTGTCCGGGCGTTCCCACCATGTAATCACGGCAGTGACCATCCGCGATATATACAAGAAGGAAACGTTCACGGTCACCACGGAGGTCTGGTTCAAAGACCTGACGGAAAGCGAAATCAGCTATTATGTAGACAAATATAAGCCCTTCGACAAAGCGGGCGCCTACGCCATCCAGGAGTGGATTGGCCACATTGGCATAACCCGTATCGAGGGCTCATATTTCAACGTCGTGGGCTTCCCTGTCCAAAGGGTCTACGAAGCCCTCCTTCGATTTATCTGAGACCGAAAATAACAGGGAAAGTATAAGTAACCTTGACCGGGCTGCCTTTCTGGTATCCCGGTTTCCATTTGGGTGAACCGGAAAGCACACGGAAGGCTTCAGCATCCAACGCATCATTTCCGGAGCTCCTTAGCACCCTGACATTTGCAACACTGCCATCGGGCATTATTGAGAACTGAAGCACTACCCTGCCTGAGATACCGTTCTTCTTAGCATCCTCGGGGTATTTAAGATGGCTGTTAACCCACTTGGAGAACTCATTTGCATCTCCACCGTTAAAAGAAGGTTTCTGTTCCACAAGCTGGAACGGAATAGCCTCTTCATCAGAATTGGCCGCGGCGGGTTTTACAACAGGCTGGGACTGTTGATCAGGAATTCGGAATGATAACGGGAATGAGTAAGCAACTGATACAGGATGACCTTCCTGGCGACCCGGCTTTTCCCACTTGGGAGAGAGAGACACTACGCGGACTGCCTCCGCATCAAGGGCGGCATTCCCCGAACTTCTCTGAACTATTACATCTGCCACTTCGCCGTCTGGCTTGATGGTAAACTTGACGATTACCCGGCCGTGGGCGCCTACCTGTTTGGCCTCTTCAGGATAAATCAGATTTCTGACGACCCATTGTGAGAAATCCATAGCTTCATCGCCCGCCTTGAATACGGGCTTCTCTTCAACAATAATGTAAGGGATGACAATGTCTTTATCCTGACCGCTTAATGACAGACAGGTCAAAACGGTTGCCGCAAAACAGACTAAAAAACGTTTCATAAACAACTATTTTGTTGGTAACTCTTTGATATAAACATCCTGCTGCGGGAACGGAATCTCAATTCCATTCTGGGCAAAGGCGTTGTAGATAGCCTCCTTCATCTGGGCGGCAAAGGTGTAATGGGCATCAACCGTGGCGAACAGCACAACCTGCATGTCTACGGCGCTGTCTCCGAAGTTCTTTACCCTCACGTTGATTCCCTTCTTGGCGTCCACCACTTCCCTGCCGTATTTATCCTTGACGATTAGAGGTTTGATGGCCTCCAGGATAACCTGGCGGGCTTTCTCAACGTCCGTTCCATACTTGACGCCAACCGTGAAGTTGATCATCTCATAATGGTGGTTGCGGGTAAGGTTCTTGAAGTTCTTGTTGAACAGGGCTGCATTAGTGAAAGCAATGATGGAACCGTCTTCCGCGGCCACCTGGGTGCTCTGGTAGCTAAGGCCCTCGACTATACCGCGGATTCCGTCGCATTCGATGGTATCACCAACCCTCACGCGTCCGCCCATAAGCTGAATACCGTAAAAGAAGTTGTTCAGGACATCCTTCATAGCGAAGCCGATACCCGTCGCAAGACCGGTTGTAATGATTGTAAGGGCCGATGTAGGAATCTTGAGCATCACGAACACGGTGATGATATAAATGCCCCACAGTACAAGCGTAATAATGTTGTTGGCAAGGTTGAAATTGACGTCGGACTCTTTGAATACGGTGTTTTCGTCCATCTTTTCAATTATCATCCTGGTACGGTTGACGCGGTAGAAAGCTTTGATGGCGTATACCAGATACCTGAACAGGAAGAACAGGCTGGCAACCATTACCAGTTTGAAAAGCGACAGATGGACCACGCCTTCAACGTTGATGAGCGGATTCATGAAGAAATCGCTGGCAACAACTGTCAGGTTGAACACGTTACAGGCAAGGCTTATGGCCAGAGGGATTGACCAGATGGCAAGCACCGGAATGACCATCATTTCCATGAGGTCATGGAACCATGTTATCTCAATGAAAGCACCCTTGCCGGAAGAGAGCGGCATACGTGGATTGTGCTTCCGGTAATTGACCTGATGCTTTTTGATGTTGTTTTCGAAATTGCGGTCCAGGATGTTTGAGATGGCCATTATTGTCTGCACAAGAGACAGCTGGAAGAACCACCAGATCATGACCACGACCGCCAGCATTACAAGGCCGTACCATGAAATGAAAGTACTTAATGCCATCACACCGCTGGATATCCATAGCATTATGCGGTCGCTTCTTGGAACCTTCTCAAGATTCCTGAAGTTCACCACAAGCTGCCAGACCGTAAAGAGCAGGGCAAGCAGCGGGAATGCCAGGTTAAGGGCGCTGTTGGGGATGAAGATAATCCTGAAGAACACCAGGATGAACGCAAATATCAGCGAGGGCAGATATGCCCTGAGGGCCGGCTTGGTCTGGAATTCATCCAGGCGGATAAGCATGGATGTAAAGATTGCCGCCAGCAGCCATGCGAATTCTCCCATCATCCTGGAGGCCAGGTTTATGAACGTGTCCGTTCCGCCCTTTGAATGGGAATTGAACAGTATGATAATGGAGAATATGACAACACCTGTGAGCGCTATGAGCATTCCCTTATGCTGCTGGAAATAAGGCATCTGGAAGAACTTGACCTTCTTTACCGTAAGCTTCACGACGAAGGTTGCCAGGATCATGGCAAAGATCAGGATTACCAGCATCACGAATGCGTATCCCGCAACGATGGGACCTCTCCAGGCGCTGTAAGTTCCGCGTTCGTCAACGGCACCGGGGCCATATTTGAGTTTAAGGTCACTGAAAGCTCGCTTGATATTGCGGCCAAGGCCCTTCAGCACCACGAAATAGTTGCGCTGGCCTTCCAAGAACACCTTCCTCTGGACTACGTGATAACGGTTCTGGGCATAATCATAGGCCTCTTTAAGAAGCTTGTCCGTAGCCGAATAGTCCTCTGCATCGACTTCTATCTTGTGGATGGTTTCCATGTAATGGTCCACCATAGCCTCTGCAAGTACAAGACAGCTGTCCCGGATAACAGCGGTTGTGCTGTCCATCCTGAAACCTTCCTTGAGGGCGAAGGACGGCAGATGCAGAAGGGTGTCTACACTTACGTCTATGGTATCCATGACGGCGCCCAGCTGGGGAACCAGCGAAGGATTGATTTTTACCGGAGGCATGTTCCTAAGGGTCTGGGCAAGCTTGGAGTAGCGGTCCAGCTCTATGGTCATGTTCTGGATAATCTCATCGAAGGGCAGGCGGTTGGAGTCGAACTTCTCATACTGGTCCGTTACCTGATGAAGGGCGTAAGTGAGGTCGAAGGTGTAGTTCTGAGGCTGGGAATACAGCATCAGGGAGAGCTCGTTGGACTGTTCAACCAGGTTCAGGAGCTTCTGATGCTGACTCTGGATCCTCATGGCCCCGGCTTCACTCCGGCGAACCACATTGTTATAGTCTGCATTTAGCTCTGAAAGCAGGACCAGGAGGGTCTGCTTGAGGTCTTTCTCCTTGAAAACCGCTATTGCCGGTATGGCAAGAAGCGCCAGCAGCGCAACAATCAGGATGCGTTTTTTCATAATTTGCCTTGTTCGCCAAGATGGCTGTCTTTGAATCCCAGGAAATATAGTACGCCGTCAAGGCCAATTGTGCTCAGGCTCTGGCCTGCGCTTTCCTTGACGCGGGGTTTTGCATGGAATGCAATGCCCAGACCGGCCTCGTTCAGCATAGGAAGGTCGTTTGCGCCGTCTCCTACGGCAATTGTCTGGGCTATGTTTACCTTTTCTGTCATTGCGATGAGGCGCAGAAGGTCAGCCTTGCGGCGGCCGTCCACCACTTCGCCTACATAACGGCCGGTGAGTTTGCCGTCCTCGCCTACCTCCAGCTCATTGGCATACACGTAGTCTATTCCGTAGCGCTTCTGGAGGTATTCTCCAAAGAACGTGAAGCCGCCGGAGAGGATGGCAATCTTGTAACCGCAGGTCTTGAGGACACTCATGAGGCGGTCCGTGCCTTCAGTTATGGGCAGATGGTCTGCGATATCCTGCATTACGGATATGTCAAGGCCCTTGAGGAGGGCTACACGCTCCGTGAAACTCTCCTTGAAGTCTATCTCACCGCGCATGGCGCGTTCCGTGATGGCCGCGACCTTGTCATAGACGCCGTGGCGGCGAGCAAGTTCGTCAATGCATTCCGCCTGGATGAGCGTGGAGTCCATGTCGAAGCAGATGAGGCGGCGCATGCGGCGGTACATATCGTCCTTCTGGAATGAGAAGTCCATACCGGATTCCGCGGAGAGGGCCATGAGTTCCTTGTGGAAGGCCGATTTGTCCTCCAGGGTGCCGCGGATGGAGAACTCCACGCAGGCGCGGACGTTGCGTTCCGGGTGCTTGATGCTCATGCGGCCGGTGAGGCGCTTGATGGCGTCTATGTTGAGTCCGTGGAGGGCAATTACCTGCGCTGCCATCTGTATCTGCTTGGCGCTGAGGCTTCTGCCAATGGCAGTAAGGATATAGCGGTTGCGTCCCTGGCGGCCGGCCCAGGCTTCGTAATCATCGTCCGAAATGGGTTCGAAGCCAATTGTGACGCCAAGCTCCGTGGTCTTGAAAAGGAGTTCCTTCATTACCTGGCCGGAGAGTTTCTCGTCTATGCGGATGAGGATTCCCAGGGAAAGCGTGGAATGGATGTCTGCCTGGCCTATGTCCAGGATTCTGGCATCGTACTTGGCGAGGACTGCCATTATTTCCGAGGTGAGGCCCACGCGGTCCCTTCCCGATATCCTTATAAGTATCTGTTCTTCTTTCATATTATGCAAAAATAATAAAAAATCAGTAAATTTGTAAGTTATTTGAAAGACCGATGACACTTCTTATTGTATATCTGCTTCTGACCATGGGAATTTCCTTCCTGTGCTCGCTGCTGGA
>JAILJO010000106.1 GCA_024694675.1 Bacteroidales bacterium
GTGCCCCAAGGGGGAATCGAACCCCCACGGTATTGCTACCACAGGATTTTGAGTCCAGCGCGTCTACCAATTCCGCCATCAGGGCCGATGGGACTGCAAATTTAAGCTAAAAAGCGGAATCTGCCAAATTATTGCTCGTCAATGCCTGTGAATGTGTCGTAGGTGTCTGCCAGGAGGTGGTTCTGCATACGTTTGCGTGCCCATTTGATGGCCCAAAAGCACCCAAGGAGTATGACGATGGTGACGGCGCCGCTGATCTCCGGAGTCACCGCTGCAGACATTGCAATGGTGTCGTACAGACCATGGGCCAGAACAGGGTAGAGCCACATTTTGAGTCCGGCGAGCGGGGCGCGGTACTTGTCAAAATGGTTCAGGGAGTAGTAGTAGCCCATGATTACCGCGAACGCAAAGTGGCCGGGGATGGCGGTAAGAGACCTGCCGATACCCGTCGTCACCCAATCCGTCCCGGAGGCAAACAGATACTCGATGTTCTCGAAGGCCGCGAAACCCATTCCTACGCACACGGCGTATACAATGCCATCCATCCTCTCGTCAAAGTCCGGGCATTTCCTGAGGAACAGCCACAGCAGGAAGAGTTTTGCCGATTCCTCCGGTATCGCCGCCCCGAAAAACGCCGTCCGGACCGCGTCCCAGATGGATGTGAACTCATGGGTGAAAAGTCCCAGCTTCAGAGACGGCATCGAGATGAGGAACGATGCGAACACGGACATCCACCCGTAAAAGAACGCCTTTACCAGGTTCTTCACGGGTTCCCTCTGCAGCTTGTCCTGCTGATAGGTATAGTAGATAAGGATGATGGCGGGAAGAACCGCCAGGGCTATTACGTGCATCATGCTGCAAAAATACAGATTTTTAACTTATCTTTGTAATCTATGATAAAGGAACTGGCCCATATTGCCGATATCTCCGCTCTCCTGAAAGGGGAGAAGGAGGTTTTTGTGGTGTGTGACCGCAACGTGGAATGGGTAGCCTGGGAAGCAGGAACATTTGTTGGGGCAGTGTCCATAGACACGTCAGAGTCTCTTAAAACCATGGGGACCGTCATGGAAATCTGCAAGTGGCTTCTGGACAACAACGCCTCCAGAAACGCGCTCCTGCTGGCCGTGGGCGGTGGCATCACCACGGACCTGGCCGGCTTCGCGGCGGCCATTTACAAGCGCGGCATCAGGTATGTAAACTTGCCCACAACGCTCCTGGCGCAGGTAGATGCCGCAATCGGCGGAAAAACCGGCGTGAACTTCCTGGAATACAAGAACATGCTTGGCGCCTTCCGCATGCCGGAGTTCACCGCCATCTGCCCGGAGGTGCTGAAAACCCTCCCCGTCCGTCAGCGGAAAGCCGGTCTTGCAGAAATGCTCAAAACCTTCATCATTGCTGATGCGGAGGCCTATAATCGGGCTCTGTCCGGTGTAACCGGAGAGCTAGTAATGAAGGCGGCCGCCATAAAAGAGGCCATCGTAGGGCGAGATCCCTTTGAGAAGGGCGAACGCACCAAACTCAACCTTGGCCACACCTTTGCGCACGCTATTGAGCATGAGGCTATGGAGAAGGGAGACGATATCCTGCACGGAGAGGCGGTAGCTATGGGCATAATCATGGCGGCTCAGATGGCGGAGCGTGAAGGGATTGCAGAAAAAGGCCTTGTGGCGCGCCTGAAGACAGATTTCCGGAGCCTGGGGCTTCTCACGGAATGCCCTTACAAGGGCCTGGAAGAAGCCATGCTTAAAGACAAGAAGGCGGCCGGAGGCAAAGTGAAATTCGTGCTTCCCGTAAGGATTGGGGAGGTTACAGTTAAAGAGTATGATTTGCACCTCGATACAGAATAGAGAGCTGGAAGGGATCCTCAAGGCGCTTGAGACGGAGGAAATGGCGGAAATCCGCCTGGACCGCTGCGCCCTTGAGGAAGAGGATATCCAGACCCTTTTCCAGAACACGGACCTTCCTCTGGTGGCAACCTGCCGCCTGGGTGAAGAGCCTCAGGCTCCGGAGCTTCTGGAGCTTGCCATCGAGGCCGGAGCAAAATACGTAGACCTTGAAATGGAGGCTCCTGCCGCAGTTGGAAGACGCATCCGCGAGGCCTGCCGGAACTACGGAACGGTCCTTATCCGCTCATACCACAACTATATAGAAACTCCACAAAAAGAGGTTTTGGAAGGCCTGCTGGAAAGGGCCCGCATGTATGGCGGAGAAGTGGTGAAAATCGTCACCACAGCCCATTCTAAGGCAGATGTCGATGCCGTCATGAGCCTCTACACCAAGGCCTCTCCCGGGACCCTGATTGCCTTCTGCATGGGGGACAAGGGCCGCGAATCCCGCCTTGAGGCGCTGAAACGCGGAGCCCCGTTTACATACGCCTGTATCTCGGAAGAAGAGGCGGCGGCTCCGGGGCAGTGGACAGGGGCAGAAATGAGAAAGGCCGTGTACGGTGACTGGCGTCCGGTAAGGGCCGGAACCCTCAGGATGCCTGCTTCAAAGAGCTTTGCGCAGAGGGCCATCATCGCTGCCGCTCTTGCAAACGGGACATCCCGCCTCAGCGGTTATTCTCCCTGCGGGGACAATGAGTCCGCCATTGCCGTAGCTAAAGCCCTGGGAGCCAAGGTGGAAATAGAAGATAACATTATTGTTATCAATGGAATAGGCGCCACGCCGGGTTGCCTGGATATAGACGCTGTCCATACCGGAGAATCCGGCTTTTTGACACGCCTGATAATACCCGTACTGGCGGAAATTGCTAAGAATCAGGTACTTGTTACAGGAGAGAAGACCCTCCTCAACCGCCCTCTGTCGGATGCCCACGACATTATGGCGGCTTACGGAGTAAGGCTTTATTCGGAAGCAAACAAATCTGTTTCAATTGACCCGGCGCCGGCCAAATCAGGTAACGGCACTGTTTCTGACCGCAGAAAATCAGATTGTTACCTTCCTCTCAGGGTTGCCGGACCAATTATTCCGGGAAGGGCGGACGTTTCCGGGAAAGGCGGCTCGCAACTCATTTCCGGCCTACTTGCTGCGCTTCCGCTATGTGACGGAAAATCAATGCTTTACGTAAGCGACCCGCGGAGCATTCCCTACCTTTTCATTACGATGGACGTCCTTGGGAAGTTCGGAATAAAGATTGGCTCGGAGATGGAAGGCGGCGAAGACTTCCTGGAAACCCAGGACTGGAACCTCTGCACGGGCATCAATTTCAAGATAAAAGGCGGCCAGCGCTACCAGGCGGCAGATTTTGCCATAGAAGCAGACTGGTCCGGAGCCGCCCCCTTCCTTGCCGCCGGAGCAATCTTCGGCGAGGTTGAGGTTGAAGGCCTTGATACAGGCAGTCTCCAGGCCGATATCTCCATAATGGACATCCTCATGCAGGCCGGCGCCAGCATGTCCCAGCTGGACGAGCCCTCCGGCCCCATACACGTTGCCCGGGCCCCTCTCAGCTCCTTCGACGCGGATCTGAACAACTGCCCGGATCTCTTCCCGGTGGTCTCCGTCCTTGCCGCCTTCTGCCCAGGCGAAACGCATCTGAGGGGCGTAGAACGCCTCCGCCACAAGGAAACGGACCGCGCCGCCGCAATAGAAGAGATGCTCACAAAGATGGGCGTCAGTGTAAGCATCGAAGAAGACCTCATGACCATTACCGGCATGGGCCTCACGCAGCGGATCCTTACCGGAAAGCTCCTTAAGGGCGGCAACTACAGCTCCCACGCGGATCACCGTATGGCCATGGCTCTCAGCCTCGCCTCCCTTGGCGCCGACGGCCCGGTCATAATTGACGATACCTCCTGCGTCGCAAAGTCCTTCCCCACATTCAACGATATTTTCTCAAAACTATGAATACATTTGGTAACAACTTCAAGGTCAGTATCTTCGGTGAGTCTCACGGCCCAGTGGTAGGAGTAACCGTAGACGGCGTTTTCGCCGGAATTCCCCTCAGCGAAGAAGACTTTTATGACGATATCCTCCGTCGCAAGCCCGGAAAGCCCGGCACCACCCCCAGATTGGAGGCCGATGCGCCGGAGATCCTCACCGGCGTTTATGAAGGCCACACCACCGGAGCGCCCCTGACTGTCGTTTTCAGAAACGACAACACTCGCTCAGAGGACTATGAGAACTTCCGGGCGCATCCCAGGCCGGGACATGCGGACTTCACGGCGAATCTCAAATTCGGCGGGTACAACGACCCCCGCGGCGGCGGCCATTTCAGCGGCAGGCTCACCCTTGGCATTGTCGCTGCCGGTGTAATTGCCAAGAGGATGGTGCATTTTGCAAGCATCCATGCCCATCTTGTTGAGGTTGGCGGCAGTTCAAACCCTAACGCCTGGAGCACTCTCCTTGCCGCAGCTGAGCAGGACGGAGACTCCCTTGGCGGAATTGTGGAATGTGTAGCCGGAGGCCTTCCCATAGGCATGGGAGAGCCTTTCTGGGACAGCGTGGAGTCAATGATTTCCCACGCCATCTTTGCAATTCCCGGTGTCCGCGGCATAGAATTCGGCGACGGCTTCAAGGCATCGGCCATGCGCGGCTCAGAGCATAACGACCCCTTCCCGGAGCACCACTGCCACCACGAAGACGGTGGAGAACATCACTGCCATCACGACGATCCCGACCACCAGTGCTGTCATGGAGAACATGGCGGTGAAGACCATGAGTGCTGTCAAGGCGAGGGCGGATGCCACAAGAAAATTCTTCCGCCGCTGACAAACCATGCCGGAGGCGTGAACGGCGGCATTACAAACGGTAATCCGCTTGTGTTCCGTGTGGCGTTCAAACCCACTTCCAGCATACCCAAGGGCGGTATTCCCGGCCGTCACGACGTCTGCTTCGCCCTTCGCACACCCGTTGTGGTAGAGGCCATGACCGCCATCGTCCTTGCCGATTTCCTCCGCTGAGGAAAAATCCGTATCTTTGCATCCCTATGGCAGAAGACAGCAAGATAATCCAGGAATTCACCTCCGGGGAATACAAGGAAGGATTCGTGACCGATGTGGAGCAGGAATTCATCCCCAAAGGCCTCAGTGAGGACATAATCCGGCAGATATCGGCCCGGAAAGAGGAGCCGGAGTGGTTGCTGGAGTTCCGTCTGGACGCCTTCCGGAAGTGGCAGAAGATGCCGGAGCCTCAGTGGGCGCACCTGGATATGCCAAAAATCGACTATCAGGATATTATCTACTACGCTGCGCCAAAAAAGGACAAGGATCGCCCCAAAGAGATAGACCCCAAACTCCAGGAAACCTTTGACAAACTGGGCATTCCGCTCAATGAACGTGAGGTTTTGGCGGGTGTAGTGGCCGTGGATGCGGTTTTCGATTCCGTCTCCGTCACCACCACCTTCCGGAAAACCCTGGCGGAGAAGGGAATCATCTTCTGCAGCTTCTCAGAGGCCGTCAAGGAGCATCCGGATCTGGTTCGCAAGTACCTCGCAAGCGTCGTCCCCCCGTCGGACAACTACTTCGCCGCCCTCAACAGCGCGGTTTTCAGCGACGGTTCCTTCTGCTACATCCCCAAGGGTGTGAAGTGCCCCATGGAGCTTTCCAGCTACTTCCGCATCAACGCCCGCGGCATCGGCCAGTTCGAGCGTACCCTAATCGTGGCCGATGAAGGCTCCTACGTCTCCTACATGGAAGGCTGCACCGCTCCCATGCGCGACGAGCAGCAGCTCCACGCCGCCGTGGTTGAGATCATCGTCGAAAAGGATGCCGATGTCAAATACTCCACCGTCCAGAACTGGTACCCCGGAGACGCGGACGGCAAGGGCGGAATACTTAACCTGGTCACAAAGCGCGGCATCTGCAAGGGAAGCGGCAGCCACCTCTCCTGGACGCAGGTGGAAACCGGCAGTGCAATCACCTGGAAATACCCTTCAACTATCCTGAAGGGCGATTATTCCAGCTCGGAGTTCTACTCCGTGGCCGTCACCAACAACCACCAGCAGGCCGATACGGGAACCAAGATGATCCACATTGGCCGCGGCACAAAGAGCCGCATCGTCTCCAAGGGAATATCGGCCGGAAAGAGCCAGAACAGCTACCGCGGCCTTGTGCGCATGGCAAAG
>JAILJO010000117.1 GCA_024694675.1 Bacteroidales bacterium
CCGATGCAGTGCTTTGAGAATATAGAGTGAAGTATAGTTTCCGGATCAAGGAGGGAAGTGCCAAGGATGGTGTTGACTGAGGAGATTGAACTACGCAAATCTTCTGACAATAATTCAGTGGGGAGGCCTTTGTCCAGGGAAGCGCGGCAACGGGTGAGGGAAGCGGAGGCTTCCTGGAGTGCCTGGTAGTGTCTGGCGTTGGTGACGAAGACGGAATCCGAGTTAGGAATAAGGTCCTTTTCCGACTCTACGAGCTGTTTTTTTAGCTCTTCAAGGCCAATTCCTGACTTTGCAGACACTTTAACGATATTGCACTTTATATCAGCGTGCGAAACAGAATTGTTAAGTATAGTAACAAATTTGTTAATATCGTTTTGCGATAACAAATCGGCTTTATTAAGAAGGAAAAACAGCTTTTGGGTAGTGGGGTCAACCTTATCAGAAAGAAGCTTTACCTGGTCAAGAATATCGGCAGAAGGATCCACTAAAGCAAGGACAATCTCCGCCAGTGAAAGCTTTTGAAATGCCCTGTCAATACCGATCTTTTCAATGGTATCTGAGGATTCACGGATGCCGGCAGTATCAATGAAGCGGAACAGAATTCCGCCAAGGTTAAGGGCCTCTTCAATAGTGTCACGGGTGGTCCCGGCTATGTCAGAGACAATGGCTCTGTCTTCTCCCAGAAGTGAATTGAGGAGCGTACTCTTGCCGGCATTTGCAGCACCTACTATGGCAACCGGAACACCGTTCTTAATCATATTGCCCTGCTTGAAGGAAGCAGAAAGGCGGTTTACGTGTTCAAGCGCAGTGTCAAGAAGCTCACCTAGGCGCTTGCGATCTGCGAACTCGACATCTTCTTCCGAAAAGTCCAATTCCAACTCAAGCAGGGAAGCGGTGTCAAGGAGTTCAGTCCTGAGACCGGCCAGTTCCTGCGAAAAGCCTCCTTTAAGCTGGTTCATGGCAACTCTGTGAGATGCTGAAGTAGTGGATGATATGACATCTGCAACAGCTTCTGCCTGAGCAAGGTCCATTTTGCCATTAAGGAATGCACGGCGAGTGAATTCGCCTGGTTCCGCAAAGCGGGCACCAGCGGCAATCAAAAGCCTTACGAGTTCACTGGCTATGTATGACGAAGCATGTGCCGATATCTCTGCTGAGTCTTCTCCGGTATAGCTGTGCGGGGCACGGAAAACAGATACAAGGACCTGGTCCAAAACAGAGCCGTCCGCCTCCAGAACTTCACCATAGTTAATAGTATAAGCCGCTGCAGAAGAAAGGTTTCCGCTTTTTAACTTAATAACTGCATCAACTACTTTAAAGCAATCCGGGCCGCTGACTCTTACAATGGAAATTGCTCCGGTACCAGGAGTGGTGGCCGGAGCAACTATTGTATCTGAATACATGCTGTTCATGAGATTTCTCGACTAGGCTCGAAATGACAATCAGTCATAGCGACTGAACTTGGACATGTTGTCCAGAAGCTCTTTGTTTGTCTTGTACTCATCCATGTGCTGCTGCATCCAGGTCATGGCCTCTACGGGGTTCATGTCTGCCAGGAGCTTGCGCAGGATCCAGATGCGGTTATTGGAATACGCATCATAAAGGAGATCGTCACGACGGGTGCTGGAGAGGATGAGGTTGACGGCAGGGAAGATACGCTTGTTGGAGAGGTTGCGGTCCAGCTGGAGTTCCATGTTGCCGGTGCCCTTGAATTCCTCGAAGATGACATCGTCCATCTTGGAACCGGTTTCAGTAAGGGCTGTGGCAAGGATGGTGAGGGAACCGCCGCCTTCAATATTACGGGCGGCACCGAAGAAGCGCTTGGGCTTCTGGAGAGCGTTGGCATCAACACCACCGGTGAGAACCTT
This sequence comes from Bacteroidales bacterium, assembly GCA_024694675.1. Classification (GTDB taxonomy): domain Bacteria; phylum Bacteroidota; class Bacteroidia; order Bacteroidales; family UBA932; genus Cryptobacteroides. The sequence continues at coordinate 1,869 of JAILJO010000117.1, forward strand.
ACCAGAAGCGGGCTGAACGGTGTTGTACGCACGTGCAAGGCGGGTGATGGAGTCCAGGAGGATAACCACATCGTGACCGCATTCAACCAGGCGGCGGGCCTTGTCAAGGACCATGTTGGCAACCTTGACGTGGCGTTCTGCGGGCTCATCGAAGGTGGAGGCGACCACTTCTGCCTTTACGCTGCGTTGCATGTCAGTGACCTCTTCAGGGCGCTCATCGATAAGGAGAACAATCTCATAAACCTCCGGATGATTGTCTGCAATGGCGTTGGCAATTGCCTTGAGGAGCATGGTCTTACCGGTTTTAGGCTGTGCGACGATGAGGCCGCGCTGGCCCTTTCCGATTGGAGTGAACATGTCCACCACGCGGATGCTCATGTCTTTCTCATGGCCGTGGCCAAGGAGGTTGAATTTCTCAGTAGGGAAGAGGGGAGTAAGGAAATCGAACGGAATGCGGTCCCGGACGAATTCAGGGGTGCGTCCGTTGATGAATTTGATCCTGACAAGAGGGAAGTACTTGTCTCCTTCCCTTGGAGGACGGATTTCTCCGGTGACGGTGTCTCCGTTCTTGAGTGCATTCTGCTTTATCTGCTGCTGGGAGACGTAAATATCGTCCGGAGAGTTGAGATAGTTATAGTCCGATGAACGGAGGAAGCCGTAGCCGTCAGGCATAATCTCAAGCACGCCCGTAGCCTCTACGGAACCCTCGAATTCAATCTTGGGCTGCTGCGGCTGAGGCTGTTTCTGCTGCTGTGCCTGCTGTTGCTGGGGCTGCTGGTGTTTTTCCTTCTTTGAAGGCTGCTGCTGAGGGGCGGGAGCGGGCTTTTCTTCCTTTTCCACATCGTCATCCTTGAGGTCCTCGAAAAGGTCATGGATGAACTGCTTTCCGTCCACTTCTGCAGGTGCCTCCGGCTTGGGTGTCTCTTCCGCCTGGGCGGTTTTGGGCTTGCGGCCGCGCTTCTTAGGGGCATTCTGCTGTTCCTGGGGTGCAGGAGCCTCAGCCTTGCTCTCTGCGGGCTTTTCCGCCTTTTTCTCCGCCTTCTGCTTCTCCTGAGCGGGCTTTGCGGCCGGTTTCTCCGCAGGTTTTTCTACGGGCTTCTCTTCCGGCTTCTTCTCCTCTTTCTTGGGACGACCGCGCTTTTTAGCAGGCTTGGGGGTAGGAGCGGGCTTCTGGGACTCCAGAAGTGCTTCCTGGTCCAGTATGGAAAAACCAAGACCGGCCTTGTCCATTTTTTTAGTTCCTTTTATACCGAGCGAATCTGCAAGATTCCTAAGCTCTTGCTCGCTCATATTGTTCAATTCAAATAAGCTGTGAGGCATAATGAAAGATATATTTCAAGTAAAGAAGGCTACCCGAACGGGTTTGCCGATGCAAAGATAGGAATAATAATCTACTTATGCAATAGACCTATCTCAACATATTATCCATGTAGGAGTCAGATTTCTTGAACCTTAGCAGGTCTGCCAGGGCGGCTGCGTTGGCGGCGATTCTGAAGCTGTAGGACTTGTACATACCCATAGGAACCCAGGACACTGCAATGTTGAAGCAGTGAAGGTCATAGGTTGCGCTTATCTGCGTGGTGGTAAAGCGTACGGCCATGACATCGAAGCCGGAAGTGGCCTGGATGTTCATCCTGGGGGTGAGTTTTATGTTGCCGCTCATGTTGAGCGTCTGGGTAAACTTCTTGTTCTCAAGCAGTTCCTTTGTGGCGCTCTGATATGAGTAACTCTTTGAGTAATTGAAAGAGTAACTGAAATTGATGGACCACGGGGCGTTGGGGTTCATATAATACAGATATCCTCCGGGGATATACTCTCCGGTAACAGGATGGTAGTATATGCGCTGGTAAGTGTTGTCCGAACCGCCGCCGCGACCACCCGTGCCGCCTTCTCCGCCTCCTTTGGTACCGTCGTTTCCGTCAATGGAACCTTTTCCGTTGATTGAGTACGATGCCGACAGGGAAGCGTTGGTAAGACGCGCAGGAACACCCGTGGCAATGATATTGTACTTGTTTATCTTCTTTCCCTTCTCGTCAATTGCGTAGGGATCGAAATTGAGGTTTCCGCTGAGGTTTATCTTCCCCAGAAGGTTGGTGGAGGCCGATACGCCTATAGCCTGCATCTTCAGGGAGTCCGCCAGGAAGTTGTAGCCGGAACGTATGCTCAACTGGTCCAGCAGCTTAACCTTCTTGCTGCCGGTGCCAGTGGTATCCCTTGCGTCGCGGATCTTCGCCTCGATATTATTGCCGATGGAGCCGGAGATTGAACCGGTCTTTCCGCGTCCGGGCGGGCTGCCGTTGTTATGGTTGCCGCTTATGCTGTAGATGTTATACCAGGTCTCGTCGTGGAAGGTGCCGCGCTTGTCATAATACGGCTCCAGGGTACGCCAGCCATTGAAACCAGTGCCTTTTTCAGGGCTGTAGCTCATTGAAAGCGACGGGGTCACGACATGTCTTATGGCCTGTATTTTCCGGTGCTTTCCAAAGTTGTACATGCCGTATATACGCGTACTCATGGACATGCTACCGGAGTAGTTATGGGTCATTCCAAAGTCGTTGAAGGCGGTTCCGGGATCCGATTCCACCTTTTGCGCCATGACCTGGTTGCCGTCCTTGTCCGTGACCATTATCGGACTGCCGTTTTCATCGTACTCCGGAACAAGTGTCTGCGTACCGCTGGAGAACATCCAGTTCATACCGTAACTCACGCTTGGCGAAACGTTTATGTACTTGAATAGCGTAAAGCTTGGAAGGCCAATCTGGAAGTTGTGGTTCATGCCGTTCCGCATGTAGTTCATGGCCTTGATGCCAAGCGAATCGCCGAACTCCTTCATACGGTATGTCTGGCCGGTAAGGGAATTGGTCTCAGTAACGTAGTTTCCGTTCTCGTCCATTACATAGTCCTGCATGTCCCTGAGCTTGAAGGAAACGCTGTTCTGGAAAGATGTGGAATAACCGAACGATATCTTCTCGTATGCCTTTTCCTTACCTACACGTGTCTTCCTCTTGAAAGGATAGAAACGTGTCACAGAGAAGGTGAGGTTAGGCAGTGTGAACGAGTAGCTGGAGTCCCTTGAATTCTGCTTGTGCAGGGCGTTTATACTAAGGTTGAACTTTCCGTTCCAGTTGTGGGAGTAGGATATTGACGATCCCACCTGGTTCTGCTGCGCCTGGGTGACGGAAGTTGCGTTGAAGCGGTTGTTGGACGGGCTGGAGAAGTCTACCGATGCCGTGAACGAAGTACCGGGATGTGCCTTGGAATCCTGTGAGTGTGACCAGCGGAAACCGAAGTTCCTGGACCTCACGAAGTCCGTGCTGCCCTTTTCACCGGTCTGGTCGTTGGAGAAGGTGAGGGCCAGCTGTCCGTTGAACTTGTAATTCACCTTATAGCGGGAATTCAGGTCAACTGCCCATGAACCAAGCGTATAGTAGTCTCCGGTCAGAGACAGGTCGAAATAATCTCCGAAGACGAAGTACATGCCCGCGTCGCGGATATAGAAGCCTCGGGCCTGCTCTTCACCGAAGGTTGGCATGAGGAGGCCGGTAGCCCTGGAAGGCTTTTTGGGAACGAATCCGAAGGGGAGTATTAGAGGGAATGGAACGCCCGCCACAACAGGCCAAGCCGGGCCAAAAACCGTCTTCTGGGACGGCTGGGTGACCACTTTGGCCATACTCAGCTTAAGGTAGTAGTGAGGTTCCTCGAGGTCACAAACCGTGTACACGCCATCCTGCATGTTGATGGACTTGTCCGGCATCATCTTAATCTTCTTGCCCTGGAGGAGGCCCTCCGCCTCCTTGGTAATCATATTGGTGATACGGGCTTTCTGGGTGTCGAAGTTGTAGCGGAGCTCCTCCATCTTGTACTCCTGGCCGCCTTCCGTCATCTCCGGCTGGCCAACCCATTCGCCGGTATTGGGATCCTTACGGCCCCTGGCGAAGACGGTGTTGGTGGTCATATCGTACTCAATATAATCCGCCGTGAGCTTCATGTTCTGGTACGATACCGTGGCGCCGCCGTAATAGTAAATCATCCTCTTACCGTCGGAGAAGTCCGTGATAATGGAGTCCTTGGCAGTGGTGAAAGCCGGTTTTTCAAGGGAGCTCTTTCCAAGAAGGTCCAGGGAGTCGCGCCTGGCCTGTGCAAGGGAGTCTGCGATGCGCAGAGAATCCCTCTGGATTCCAAGGGAATCACGCTGGGCCACAAGTGAATCCAGTTGAGTTTCAAGCCTTGGCGCACTTGTTGCTGTAGTGTCAACCTGAGAATAGGCGGTAACGGTTATCCCGCAAAGAAGGAGAGCCGCAGCAGCCAGATATTTTACGAACTTGGTTGACATTAAAATAATATTGCTAAATTTGCAATTATATAAGGTACAAAATTAAGACTATTTCCACAATTTTCAAAACCGAGCTGTCATGAATAGAGTTTTAAGCCTGTTTGTCTCTGCCGCCGCTTTACTGGCAATCTTCGTGCCCGCCGGCGCACAGGAGTCAGGTTCCAATGCCCCCATGTCGCTGAAAACCGTGGTAATAGATCCGGGCCATGGCGGAAAAGACGCCGGATGTATAAGCCGGGACAAGAAGACTTATGAAAAGAATATCGTCCTGGACGTGTCCAAGAGGCTTGCGGAGAAAATCTCATCGGCATACCCGGACGTGGCTGTCCTCATGACCCGCAAAAACGATACCTTCGTAGAACTGGAAAACCGTGCGGTGGTAGCCAACAAGGCCGGCGCGGACCTTTTCATCTCCATACACGTGAACGCGGTTGAAAAGGGGACTACGGCAAACGGATATTCTATACACTGCCTTGGCCAGTCCAGAATCAAGGGAAACGACCTTTATTCAAAGAACCTTGACCTGGTAAAGAGGGAAAACTCCGTAATCATGCTGGAAGAGGGTTACGAAACCAAATACCAGGGATTCGACCCCAACGACCCTCAGTCGTCAATTATCTTCAACCTGATGCAGAACGCCCATCTTGGCAACAGCCTACAGTTTGCGGAAGATGTTGCTGCGGCCATGGGTTCATATCCCATCAAGAACTCCAGGGGAGTGTCCCAGGACCCGTTCTGGGTGCTCTGGCGTACTGCAATGCCCTCCGTCCTTATAGAAATAGGCTTCATCACCAATCCTGACGACCTTGCCATACTCCGTACAGAAGCCGGCCGCGAAGGCATCGCCCAGAATATCTTCAAGGCATTCTGCACGTTCAAGTCAAGGTACGATGGTTCTGTAAACATCGCAAAGAGTGAAGAAACACCGGCTGTAGCTCCGGAACCTAAGCCGGCGGCAACAACTGGAAAAGTCAAATACGGAGTGCAGGTTCTGGTTACCTCAAGGGAGATGGATCCCAAGGATCCTTTCTTTGCAGGATACAAGCCAACAATGATTAAATCGGGCAAATATTATAAATATGCAATTGGGGTTTCAACATCGCAGGAAGAGGTTAAAAAAACCTTCGCAAAAGTGCAGAAGAATTTCCCCGATGCATTTATTATAAAATTCACCGAATAATAATGCTTTTCAGGCGTGTGTAGAGCCAATTTTCCGCATTTGTCTATTTTGTAATTATTCTAAAAAAGAAAGTTTTTAGAAGGGCGTAAAATCGCAATTCGGTATTGTAAAGTGCTTAAAAACAAGCATTTGATAAATGGCAATTTTAGGAGGCTCTTCCCATTAATATAAAAAGAAAAAAAATAAAAAACAAGGGCAAATTGTTTTTTTTATCAATTTTTTTTCACCCATATTTGCATTCCCAATAACCAGTAAACAGTTCGGTTTTACCCAAGTATCCAGTCATGACAGACCAGGAAAGACATATTGCGGTGTGGAATAACTGTCTGCAGATCATTTCAAACAACATTGATCCGCAGCAGTTTGACACATGGTTCAAGCTCATCAGGCCTGTCTCCCTGGAGGGCTCTAAACTGGTTGTTGAAGTTCCCACGGATTTCTTCCGGGAGTACATCGAAGGAGCTTACAAAGACCTCATCAAGATGTCACTCCGCCGCGCTCTTGGCACAGAGGCTCAGCTGTACTATCTGGTACGTCCTGTCCACGACCGCCAGGGAATGGTTCTCCCTTCGGAGAAATCGTCCACCCCGGTCAACGACACCGTATCGCTCAACACTTACCAACCAACCGGCAATCCCAGCCCGTTCGTTTATCCCGGCGTACAGCGTCTCAAGATAAACCCCAGGCTGAACCCGGTGTACAGTTTCAGCAACCTCGTGGAAGGCGAGTGCAACCGCCTTGGAGTATCGGCAGGAGAAACCATCTCCCTCTCTCCCGGGAAAACCCCTTTCAATCCTCTATTCATATTCGGAGGTCCAGGCCTTGGCAAAACTCACATCGCCCAGGCAATAGGCATCGACATCAAGGAGCGCTTCCAGAATCTGGTGGTCCTTTACGTATCCGGATATGAATTCAAGACCCAGTACATGAATGCGGTTGCAGGCAACCGTATAGTGGACTTTGTGGCATTCTACCAAAGGATAGACGTCCTTATCGTGGACGATATTCAGGACCTCATGGGCGCAGGTTCCCAAAATGCGTTCTTCAACGTTTTCAACCATCTGCATCAAAGCGGGAAGCAGCTGATATTTACGTCGGACCGTTCCCCGGCAGAACTGGAGAACTTCGAGGAACGTCTTCTCAATCGCTTTAAATGGGGTCTTTCGGTGGAGCTCTTAAAGCCGGACTTCGCGACTCGGCTTGCCATGCTCCGCTCCCGCGCAAGCAGGGAAGGTGTTACCCTCCCGGAAGATGTTCTCACCTTCCTTGCGACGCGGATCACAACAAATTTCCGTGAGCTTGAGGGCACACTGACGTCGCTTCTCGCGCACGCCACCCTTGCTCATAAGGAAATCACGGTAGAACTGGCAGAGAGCATCACAGGAAAGATTGTGAAGGAAAAGGAAAGCACTGTCACCATTGACACAATCGTGGATACGGTTTGCGAGTATTTCAACATTACCCGCGAGATTATGCTCTCCACTTCCCGCAAGCGCCAGATTGTTCAGGCACGCCAGATTGCCATGTATGAGTGCAGGGCACTGATTCCCAGCTGCTCGCTCTCTACAATTGGGTCTCAGCTTGGAGGCAAGGACCACGCAACCGTGCTCCACGCCTGCACAACAGTCCAGGACCTCAAGTCTACGGACAAGCTGTTCCGCCAGTGGGTGGAAGACATTGAGGGAATGATAGTGGTTCCCGTGGAAGCGTAAAAAAATGCTCGTCTCAGCGGAGGCGGGCATTTTTCATTAAGAATATTGCTTCTGCAGGATCAGGTGCCTTGAATACCGAACTTCCAGCAACAAGGATTGACGCTCCGGCTTTAGCAAGCTCTCCTGCATTGTCCGGGCCCACGCCTCCGTCAACCTCAATTGGAATATCGCGCCCTATTTTGCGTATTTGGGCCCTTACCGCCTTTATGCGGTCCAGACTATCCGGGATGAACTTCTGGCCTCCAAAACCCGCGAAAACGCTCATTATGAGGACGAAGTCCGCTGTTTCCAGGCAGGGGAATACCTTTTCTACCGGGCAGTCCGGGTTAATCACTATTCCGGCCTTGACGCCTAGTGCCTGGATTGACGATATAAGTTCCTGACTCTTATCCAGTGCAGCCTCATAATGAAAACTAATCATGGACGCGCCGGCTTTGGCAAAACGCTCTGCGTATTTCCACGGTTCCACAATCATAAGATGCACGTCCAGAGGCTTTTCCGCCTTTAAAGCAATAGCTTCCACTACCGGAAAGCCAAAGGAGATATTGGGCACGAAAATGCCGTCCATGACATCCAGATGGAAGATGTCCGCGTGCCTGTTGACCAGTTCCACATCCTTATCAAGATGCAGGAAATCTGCTGCCAGTATTGAAGGGGCGATGAGCATTTACGAGAAGTTTACGACGACGTCTTCCAGGTGCTTTACAAACTTGTCCAGAGAGGCAAGCTCCAGTTTCTCTCCGGGGGCATGCACTCCGCGGAGTGTGGGGCCAAAGGAAATCATGTCAAGGTCAGGGAATTTCTCCAGGAAGAGGCCGCATTCAAGGCCTGCGTGAATGGCAAGCACCAGCGGCTTCTGGCCGAAGAGTTTCTCATATGAGGATTCCGACACCTTGAGTATGCGGGACTTGAGGTTGGGTTTCCAGCCAGGATATTCACCGTGGTGCTCCGCGTCGAAGGAACCCAGGAAGAATACCGCTTCCACGCGCTCCGCCATTGCATGGAGCTCAGACACCACGGAACTTCTCTGGGAAGTTATAACAGTAAGCACATTGTCCTTGATATGGACAGCGGCGAGGTTGGTGGACGTTTCCACAAGGCCGGGGATATCCGGGGACATCTTCTCCACCCCGTGAGGAACTGCCAGCAGGGTAGTGATGATATTGGCGGCATCTCCTTCCGAAATGGGCTTCAGGGTGCTCTCTGCTGGGGCAGCCGAAGCGAACACTCCGGAATCTGACGATGCATATTCTGCCTTCAGAAGGGCGTCGAAGGCTTTGACATCGTCAATCATGTCCTGGACCTCGTCTCCGGGGACGGCGATAATAGCTTCCGCCTCACGGCAGATTGCGTTAGGTTTGTTTCCTCCGTCGATGCTGAGGAGCTGCCAGTCGTACTGCATTTCCGTATAGAGGAAACGGACCAGTTCACGGAGGGCATTGCAGCGGTTCTTGTTGATATCGTCCCCGCTGTGACCGCCCTGGGCTCCGGACACCTTCACCGACAGTATTGACGATCCCTTTTTGAGGTTCTCCCTTTCGACGGCGAATGTGGCCGTGGTGTCCATGCCGCCGGCGCAACCAACGAAGAGCTGGCCTTCGTCCTCCGAATCAAGGTTGATAAGGGTTTTCCCGGTGAAGAAGCCTTCCTCAATGGCGAAGGCGCCGTCCATTCCGGTTTCTTCCGATATGGTGAAAAGGCATTCCAGCTTTCCGCAATGAGCATCGCTTTCCAGAAGGGCCAGGCAGGCGGCGATTCCTATTCCGTCATCTGCCCCCAGGGTGGTGTTCTTTGCGACCATCCAGCCATCTTCTATCTCATAGGGGATGGCCTGGGTGAGGAAGTCGAACTTGAAGCCGGCATTCTTCTCGCAGACCATATCCTGATGGGCCTGGAGCACAAGTGTGGGCACTTTTTCCTTTCCTTGAGCAGCTTCCTTGGTAATGAGGACGTTACCTGTCTTGTCCGTCTTGCAGGCAAGGCCGTGGGACTTGGCAAATTCCTGAAGCCATGCGGTCATGGGGCCTTCGTGACCGGACTCGCGCGGGATGGTGGTTATTTCCTTGAAAATCTTGAGAACGCTTTCTGAATTCATGACGTGTAAGTTTAATTCTTTCAAAGTTACTAAATATTACGATAAATAGCAACATATGACATTTTGTCACAATATTGCCAATGGCGTTAATTTTGATTATATTTGCATGATTAAAGTCAAAGCGCATATGATTACTCATGACCTCCGGCTCATAGCCGATGCCATCATCGACAAGAAAGGCGAAAACGTCGTATCCCTGGACCTTCGGGAAATCGAAGGCGCCATCACGGACTGGTTCGTGGTCTGTGACGGTTCCAATACAACCCAGGTTGGGGCAATCGCGGAAAACATCGCCGAGAAAATGGCAGAGGAGGGCCACACCATGTACCGTTCACAGGGTGAGGGTAACAATTTCTGGATTATTCAGGACTATGGGAACATCGTGGTCCACATTTTCCTAAAAGAATACAGGGATTTCTACCGCCTTGAAGACCTGTGGGCTGACGTTCCCCGGAAAGAGTACAAAGAGCGCAAGAAAACGGCAAAGAAAGAGAGTAAGTAGATGGCAGACAAGAAAAAGAATCCAAACAATAAGGACAGAAAAGTATTTTCGTTCACCCTGAACCTTTCCTGGATCTATCTTCTGATATTTCTGGGCATAGGTTATATGCTGTTCAGGAACCAAGGTTCGTCGGAACCCGCCAAGATAGAGTGGGAAGAGGTGCAGGACATGGTCCGCGCCGGCGACATTCAGGAAATAGTCTTTATAAGGAACGATTTTAAAGGAGAGATTAAAGTCCGCCCGGAGCGCCTTGCAAAGTACACGGACAAGTTCCGCGGCGGCGTGCCTCCCAAGCGGGCTCCTCACTTCTTTTTCCTTGTTTCCACCAAGTTTGACCCGGAGAACACATTTGGCGCCCTGAATGAGCAGCTTGAGGCCCAGGACCGCTTCAAAGTGATAATCAAGAACCAGGAACACATCTGGGGAGACATCTTCCAGATGCTCCTTCCTCTGCTTATCCTGGTCCTGTTCTGGGTGCTGATGTTCCGCGGAATGAACAGGGGAGCGGGCGGCGGCCCGGGAACCGGAGGGTTCAATCCCTTCAATACCGGCAAGTCCACCGCACGTCAGACAGAGAAGGGTGACGTCAAAGTAACCTTCAAGGATGTTGCAGGTCTCTATGGCGCCAAGGAGGAAGTGATGGAGATTGTGGACTTCCTCAAGAACCCCAAGAAATACACCTCTCTGGGCGGTAAAATCCCCAAGGGAGCACTTCTGGTGGGCCCTCCCGGAACAGGTAAGACCCTTCTTGCAAAGGCTGTTGCAGGTGAAGCCAACGTTCCGTTCTTCTCCATATCGGGCTCAGACTTTGTGGAAATGTTTGTGGGCGTAGGCGCCTCCCGCGTACGCGACCTTTTCCGCCAGGCTAAGGAGAAAGCCCCCTGCATAGTCTTTATCGATGAGATCGATGCCGTGGGCCGTGCACGTGCCAAGAACGGCGGATTCTCCTCCAACGACGAAAGGGAGAACACCCTAAATCAGCTTCTCACTGAGATGGACGGATTCGGCACCAACAGCGGTGTAATAGTCCTTGCCGCAACCAACAGGGCCGATATCCTTGACCAGGCCCTCATGCGTGCAGGCCGCTTTGACCGCCAGATCCATGTGGAGCTTCCGGAACTAAAGGAGAGGGAAGAGATATTCAAGGTACACCTTCGCGGCATCAAGCTGGGAGAGGATTTCAATGTGGAATTCATGGCTAAGCACACTCCGGGATTCTCCGGGGCAGACATTGCCAACGTGTGTAACGAGGCCGCCCTTACAGCTGCCCGCCGTGATCACAAGCTTGTGATGCAGCAGGACTTCCTGGATGCGGTAGACCGTATTATAGGTGGTCTTGAAAGGAAGTCCAACACAATTCTGACACCTGCAGAAAAGCGCCGTACAGCGTATCACGAGGCCGGTCACGCCCTTGTTGGCTGGCTGCTGCCTTATGCAGACCCCGTCTTCAAGGTCAGCATCATCCCTCGCGGCAACGCCCTGGGCCTCACCTGGAGCCTGCCGGAAGAGCGTAAGAACTGGACTCAGACTGCCATGCTGGACAAGATGTGCATGCTTATAGGAGGCCGCGCTGCAGAAGAAGTGCTTGACGGAGAAATCTCCTCCGGTGCCCTGAATGACCTTGAGCGCATGACGCGCATGGCCTATGGAATGGTCCAGTATATGGGTATGAGCGCCAAGGTGGGCCCCATGTCTTTCTACGATTCCACGGGCACCAGCGGTTACAACCTGGTCAAGCCATACTCTGAAAAGACGGCTGAGCTCATGGATCAGGAAGTGAAGTCAATCGTTGACGGCGTTCACAAGCGCGCACTCAAGATTATCAACGACCACAAGGAAGAATTCCTCCAGCTGGGAGCACTTCTCCTTGACAAGGAAGTCATATTTGCGGAAGACATTGAAAAGATCCTTGGCCCCAAGGCCCAGCCGGCCCAGGAAGACCGTTTTGAGAAGACAGAGCAATGAATACTACCGTAAAGCGCACCATATTCGGAGTCCTTTTCCTGGCAATTATGCTGGGAGGACTCCTTTTCCATCCCATAGCATACTCAGTGCTGTTCCTCTTTATGACCGTCGTCATGATGTGGGAGTTCTACAGGATGACCATGGGAAACAATTACAAGGCCGCTCAGTACATTGCAATAGCACTTGGAGCATGTCTTTTCCTCACCGTCCTGGGAATAGTAGGCTACGAGCTGCCGCATAAGCTTATAGGTGTCAACATCCTTCTCCTTCTTGCACTCATGATTGCCACGCTTATGGAAAAGGACAAGACGGAATTCAAGCTGAACTCCTTCCTGTACACCGGTATCCTTTACATTGCCGCTCCTCTTGCCATGACAAACTTCGTGGTATTCAGGGAGGGTAGTTTCAAGGGGCTCCTCATGGTGGCTTTCTTCTGCATCATCTGGGCTTCAGACGTAGGTGCATACTGCTTTGGAATGCTCTTCGGCAAGAATGGCAAGAAACTTTTCCCCAGCATTTCTCCCAAGAAATCCTGGGCCGGATTCTGGGGCGGACTGGCCCTGGCCATGATTACATCTGTCATCCTGTGGGCTGTAGGAATGTTTCCTTTCCCAATTTGGCACTGCCTGCTGCTGGCTGTGATAATGAACGTCCTTGGCGTCTATGGTGACCTCTTCGAGTCCCAGTGGAAGCGCACGTTCGGCTTTAAGGACTCCGGCAGTATCATTCCCGGTCACGGCGGTCTCCTGGACCGCTTTGACAGCGCAATCTTTGCCATACCAGCCGGCTTTATCTACCTCGCAATTAACGGACTTGTATAATGAAGTGGATACGCATAGATACTGATTCCTACGGTACCATCCTCACTAGCTGGTGCATTTGCGCCGTGCTCATATTCATCGATGCATACTTTATCCATAACCTGTGGATAAGCATTCCTATCGCAACTGCACTGGTTGTATTCATGGTATTCATCACCTGGTTCTTCAGGGTGCCAAACCGCACGGCTCCGGACTCTGAAAACGGTCGTCTGGTCACTTCTGTTGCTGATGGCAAGGTGGTAATCGTGGATAAAGTCTTCGAGAAGGAGTACCTTCAGAAAGAGTGCATCCAGATATCCGTGTACATGGATTTCTTCGACGTTCACTGCAACTTCTGGCCCATCAACGGCAAGGTGATATATTACATGTATCACCCCGGCCGATACCTCCTTGCCTTCCATCCCAAGTCCTCGGAAAAGAACGAGCACGCCAGTTCCTGCCTCGAGAACGAGTATGGAAAGGTCTTCTTCAAGCAGATTGCAGGGACATTTGCAAGAAGGATCGTATGCTACTCTGAGCCCGGAAACATGGAAAACCGCGGGGACCAGTGCGGCGTCATTAAGTTCGGCTCACGCATAGACCTCTTCGTCCCCACAGACTCTGAGATAAAGGTCAAAGTGGGGGACAAGGTGAAAGCAGTTGAATCTGTTCTGGCTATTTTGCCTGATCTGAAGTAATAAGCTCTACAAGCTTTCCTACAGCCTCGTTCTCGGGAATATGTCTGAGGACGGGGTCTTTTTTACGATACAGGGTTACAAGGCCGGCGCCTTCGCCTACGTAGCCGTAGTCTGCATCGGCCATCTCTCCCGGGCCGTTCACAATACAGCCCATGACGGCAATGACAACGTCCTTGAAACCTGACGTCGCTTCCTTTACCTTATTAAAGGTGTTTTCCAGGTCATATTTGGTGCGTCCGCAGCCGGGGCATGCAATGTACTCCGGCTTGTAGAAACGGCGCCTGCAGGCCTGTAAAAGCTCATCACGGAGGTATTCATCGTCAATGGGGACATCGTCCACCGTCCGGTTCAGAAGGGGAGCGCCCCAGTCGCATGCTGCCTTGAGGATATACTCCTCCCTTTCTGAAAGTTTTGCCTGAGCGGCAGAGGAATAACGGTGCGCCAGATATCGGGCAACCGGAAGTTCGTTCTCCGGATCTTCCGTAAGGGAAACGCGGATTGTATTGCCGATACCTTCCTCAAGAAGAGTGGAAATGGCCACGCAGGATTTAATACGGCCGCTGTCGCCGTTTCCGGCTTCAGTGACGCCCACATGGAGAGGGAACACCACACCCTCTTCCTTCATCATACGGGCAAGTTCCCTGTAAGCTTCCACCATCACAACGGTATTGGAGGCTTTCAGAGAAACTACGGCGTTGTAGAACTCCTTATCCATGCACATCCTGACCCATTCCATGGCTGCAAGGGCCATTGCCTGGGGAGTATTGCCGTATTTCTCAATTATATACTTTCCTAGAGAACCGTGATTGAGGCCTATCCTGATGGCTTTACCGTGCTTCTTGCAGAGATCAAGAAACTCTCCGAACAGCTCTCGTGCCCTCTGGTGGTCCGGATGGAAATTGCCGGGGTTGATGCGGATCTTGTCTACCACAGGGACAAGGGCCTTTGCAATCTCCGCGGAGAAATGGACATCGGCAACAATGGGAACTAAAATGCCCTCAGAGCGTAATCTGGAACGGATTTCACCTATATGGGGAACATCCGAAAGGGAGGGGGCTGTTATCCTTATGAGCTCCGAACCAGCAGCGGCAAGACGCCTGCACTGTGCAACCGTAGCGTCCACATCATGGGTGGGCGTATTGCACATGGTCTGTACAACGATAGGATGGGCGCTTCCTATAAGGACGTCACCGACTTTGACTGTAAGGGTTTCCATTTGTCTCTTCCTGTTTCACTATTTCTTTGGCCATTCTCCTAAGCTGAGAACGTGTATGGCCATGGCGGGGACTCAACTGATAATAGATACCGAATGTGGGTGCCAGGTCCAGAGGATAGGCGAACCTATAGTAATACTGGCTAACATAATCAGGCTCCCAGAATGACTCCCAGCCCCATTTTATCTGAACGTTAAGGTGAATCTCTATAGGATCAATCATAACGCCTATACCCAGTCCTCCCTGGACGCCGTAAGTCCAACGCTTGTCGTAGTCCCTGAATTCATTTACATACTTGGTGTAGGACGATGCGGCATAGGCAGGATCCAGGACACGCTCTATGGACTGCCGGTAACCGCCGTATAGGCCCACCTTAGCCAGAACCTTGAACCTGTCCGCCATATCTATGTGGAAATGTGTCAGGAAGAAGACTTCAGGCACCTTTATATAGGTTTTGTATGCGCCGGATTCCGTTGCGCGGTATTTGGTCTCCTTGTTCTCTTTGAACTCATAGCCCTCATAGTTCTGCTGGGCTCCGAACTCAAGACCCATGTTGGGGAATATGCCAAACATGGTATAATGACGGATGAACGAAAAACCGTAAACAGGATACTGCACGTTCCACCTTACGGAACGCGGCGGGTTGAAATAGCCGTACTGCAACGAAGCACCTCCGTAAACACCCACTGTCCAGTAGTCGTTGGGTTTTACGGACTGAATCTTCATGCTGTCCAGATACTCTCCGGTCACTTCTTCCGGCAGGGAGAAGAACTCCTCGTCCAGATTGATCTGGGCGAAAGACACGGCTGAAAAAAGCAAGGCCGACGCTATGAGAACCAGCCTCCTCATTTGAACAGTTCCTCCAGATTAGCAGTCCACACCATCTCCGCCTTTTCCAGGACCTTTATCATGAACTGGTCATCCACCTTGAAGAAACGCACCTTTTCCGGCTGTCTCTTTTCCAAGAGGTTGCCGGTATCCACAAGGTTGTTGTTGTTCACGTCCTGCGTCAGCCTTATACAGTATGTTCCCGCTTTGAGATAAGGGAATAGCACAGGGCCGTCTGCGTTGACGATGAACGAACGGATAACCTTGTTGCGCTTATCATTGAGAAGGTCGATGATGTACTTCTCATGCACTCCGGACAGCTGCAGGGTAATTGAACTGAGCTTTTCGTCGGTGGGGAGGGTAACCTTGAGCTCCGTAGAGTCGTTATAGAAGCCGTTTATGTCCCGGAAACGCCGGTAGGGGACCTTGAGGAAATAATCGTAACCGGTCTGGAAAGGCTCTTCCGGCATAATGCTGTACTTCCTGAGGTTTGTTGAATCCCTTACTACCTTTACCTTTCCGAACGATTCCTGCTGCCTGGGATTGACCATACGGAACTTCAGTGAATCCCACGCTTCCTCAATAAGAGGATACTTGAACTCTATCTGGTAACCGTACTGCTCAATTGTGGTAGGATCAGCACTTGTGGTCATTACGGCAATGGTGTCCTCATGCTTGCGGTCGCGGGAAGAGGTCTTCATCATTTCCGCCCTCAGTTTCTTGTCCAGGGCCAGCTTAACGGTCTCTTCCGTCGGTTTAAGGACTCCGGCGGTATCTGTCTTGTCGTAATTAATTACAAGGTGAAGGGTGTCCGGCATCTTGCGCTGGTCGTTGACCCAGAGCTCCAGTGAGTCCTTGACGGGATTGAACTGGGAAATGAGCTTGTCCTTGGGAAGGCCCTTGATGCGCATGGAATGGATGTTGGTTCCGGGCGCCATGAAGGTGAGGTAGGCCGTACGGAGCCCCACACGTTCCTTCTTCACAATCATCTGCTTGGTGGGCTTCTCACGGAAGACACTGAGTTCTATATCAGCCTTTCTGGCAAGGCACAGGGCCGTGTCCTTCATGTCGAATTTCTTGAATTCGTATATGGAGTCGTTATAGACCGTACGGGGACGGAAAAGGGTATCCAGGAAGGCTATGCTCTCGTTTTCCGGCTCATACTTGTTATTATTGTTGGCATCCTTGAGTGCATACACGCGGTACACTGTGTCCTGAATATTCCGTAGGCTGAAATACCCCCAGTCATCAGTCTTGGCTGCGGCCACGGGACGATTCAGGAATACTGCAGAGTCCGACTGGTCCTTGTACAGCAACACCGTGGCGCCCTTAAGAGGCATCAGGGTGTTGCAGTCCTGGACCATGCCCGTGAGGCACATGGAATCTATCTGGTCTCCAGTTGAGAACACCAGAGTATAACCCTGGAAGAGATTGCCCTCGTTATTGTCCGCAATGGCACCTGTGAGGTCAAGGGTATAAGTGGTGTTGCTGTCGAGGTCGCTTTCAAAAGTGACTTCCACGGATTTACCCTTGATGACCGCCTTGGGTTTTTTCTCAAGGGGAGGAGAAAGGAAAATGCCGTTGGCGTCCTTTATCTTTACGTACTCATTGAAGGTAAAACGCACCTTGGCCTTATGTACGGGCACATTCACGGTACCGGGCAGGGGATATATCTTGGTTATCTCCGGCGGTATGGTATCCTTGGGCCCGCCGGTAGGAGGCGTGGTTGTATTGGCACAGCCCGATGGAAACATCATGGCCGCCAGAACCAGGCCTGCAGGTATGAGAGGGAGGAGTTTACTCAGCTTCATAATGCGGTTCGGGATACGTTTTCTATACCGTCTATTGAGGACAGTTTCTTAATCATCTTTTCCAGAATCTCCTTGGAATTCACATACAGGTCTATGAACCCTTCAAAAACCCCGCCATCGGCACTCAGGGTAAGGCTTCGCATATTGATTCCCATGATTATGGAAAGGTAGCTTGTAATCTCGTTGACAAGGCCTTTGCGGTCCAGTCCGCGGAGGGAGATGCGTACAAGGAAGGAATGGTCTTCCGTCTGGTCCTGCCACTTTGGAACGATAACCCAGTCTCCGTGTACTGCGGCGATGTTCTCCGCCACGCTGCAGCTCTTCTTATGGACCGTAATGGTACCGTCCGGAGCCTTGAAACCAATCACAGGGTCTCCTGGAATGGGGTTACAGCAGCTTGCAATTGAGAAACCTGTCCCTCTTCCAATAATGATTGTGGTGGATTCCGGCTTGGTGGAAGCCTCCTCCTTTATACCCAGCACCCTGCGTATCCAGGAAATCTTGTTCCCCTTGTTTACAAGCCTTCCTTCAAGGTTGTTAAGCGAGAACTCGCCTATGCCAATCTTGAAGAACAGATCTTCCCTGTTTTCCGCACCGAACGCGCCTTCAAGCTTCTGGAGTGCGGACTCGTCAAGTTTGATACCCAGAGCGTTCATGTGGCCTTCCAGCATCTTACGGCCGAAGTCGCAGGTCTGGCGGCGTTCGTTCTTGAAGTAGTCAGTAACAACCGTCTTGGCCTTGTGGGTGGTCACGAAGGTAAGCCATTCCGCCTGAGGACGTCCATCCTCCGCAGTAATGATCTCCACCTTGTCACCGGTCTTGAGGACATGGTTCAGCGTAACCAGCCTCTGGTTCACCTTTGCGGCTATGGCGGCATTGCCTATTTCCGTATGGATAAGGTATGCGAAATCCAGGGCTGTGGCTCCTTTCTGGATTGTACGCTGTTCTCCGCGTGGCGTGAAGACGTATATGTCGGCCGATGTAAGGTCGTTGTGGATGATGTCAAGGAGCTCCAGGGCATTGACGTCCGGATTCACCAGGATTTCCTTGATGTGGGAAAGCCAAAGGTCCATCTCGTTCTCGCCTTCGCCGATGTAGCCGTTCTTCTTGTATGCCCAGTGTGCGGCAATGCCCTTTTCTGCGATATCGTCCATACGGCGTGTGCGTATCTGGACTTCAACCCAGACGCCGGAAGGGGAGAGAAGCGTACAGTGAAGCGCCTCGTAACCGTTTGATTTGGGTCTTTTTACCCAATCGCGGAGCCTTTCCGGCATGTAACGGTAAATGCCTGTGATAATGGAGAATATCCTGTAGCACTGGTCTCTTTCCGTTTCTTTGGACTGGGTGTCCGGGTCGAAGATGATGCGGATGGCATACAGGTCATAGACCTCCTCGAAAGGAATCTGCTTCACCTGCATCTTGTGCCATGCGGAATATGGCGTCTTGACCCTTTTCTTAATCTCGAAGGAGAATCCAACGTTGTTAAGGGCCTCTTCAATTGGCTTGCAGAACGCTTCCATCTCCTTGCCCTTCTCCGCGATGTTGTGGTCTATCCGCGCCTTTATTTCTTCATACGCCTCCGGTTCCTTGTACTTCAGCCAGATGTTCTCCAGTTCACTCTTGATGCTGTAAAGACCAAGCCTGTGGGCAAGGGGGATGAAGATGAACATGGTCTCAGAGAGAATCTTGTCCCTCTTGTGCTCCGGCATGTGCTCTATGGTGCGGCAGTTGTGCAGGCGATCCGCCAGCTTAATGAGGACGACGCGAACATCGTCATTCATTGTGAGAAGGATTCTCTTGAAGTTTTCTGCCTGGAGGCTTTCGTGGGAGATGTCCGTCCCTTTGGTCTTCTGCTCCGTGTCCAGGACGTTCTTAATCTTGGTGAGACCGTCCACAAGGCTTGCAATCTTATCCCCGAATTCTTCCCTGAGATCCTCTACGGTGTAGTCCGTGTCCTCCACCACATCGTGCAGGAGGGCTGCCGATATGGATTTGTATCCCAGGCCGATGCTGTCCACGACAATCTGGGCAACCGCTATGGGGTGAAGCATATAAGGTTCACCGCTACGGCGCCTCACGTTCATGTGTGCGCTGTTTGCAAACTCGAAGGCCCGGCGGACAACTTCCAGTTCCTCATCGTTCGCACACCTCTTGGCGGCGGACGCTTCAAGAACCTTCCAGTCCTGCTCTATGAGCCGGAAATCTTCTTCGTTGAACTGGGAAAAACTCATATCTTCTTCATTGATTTCTGGATTCTCTCCCTGCGGACACGGAGAGCGTCTTCATTCATCTTGTCTATGTCTTCCGAGGTAACCCGGTGCTTGTCTACATTCTGGAATGCGTACGAGAGTTCCGCTCCGTATAGCATTATTGTCCATCCAAGGTTCAGCCATATCATGAACAGCGGGAGAGCAGCCAGAACGCCGTAAATGGCACTTTGCTTGGCAACCATCACCTGAGTCTCAAGGTACAGGTACTGCACTGCTGTGAAGGCAAGGCCTGAGACCAGGGCACCCTTGAAGGCATGCTTCATCTGAACCTTTGTTCCAGGAATATACTTGAACATCAAAGCCATCACAGCAACGCTGAGGGCGGCAAAGAGCACCCAGGACAGGAAAGACTTCAGTTCCCCTGACAGGAAGAACTGGCTTGGGAAGAGAAGGTCAAGGACATTAGAGTAAACCACAGATCCCGTGAAGAACAGGATAACCACGAAGGGGGAGAGGATGGTAATGCCCACGATGACACCTATCATCTTGAGGAAGCTCTGCTCCTTGTCCACCTTCCAAACGTTATTGAAAACCCTTCTTACGGTCATCATCAGCGACAGGACAATCCAGATGAACGTGAACATGGAGAGGAAGCCGAAAAGGCCGGATTCCGCAGTGACCACAATGTTATCCGCCGCCTGCAGGAGGCTGTCTATTATCTGCTGGTCGCTGCTGAGGTTATCGTACAGAACTTCTGCGAACTTGTCCCTGAGGCCTATGCCGTCAGTCAGGAAGAAGCCAATTGCTATTGCCGGAACCACAGAGAGCATGCTGCGGTAAGCGAGGGCCGTAATCTGGTAACTGATCTTCTGGTCGATGAAGGTGTTGTACATTAGGATCACGGTCTTGAGGTCACGCACCAGGCGGCCTTTCCACTTGGTGAAATCCTCTTCCTTGAGGTACCAGATATCGTGGGCCAGGAAACGCATGATACGCTTTATCCAGATGGAAAGCCACCTGAAAATAACCTTGATCCTATGAAAGAACTTCTTCATCAGAAAAGTGTGGGTTCAATTTCTTCAATTTGGGGTTTCTGGGGCTCACTGGGGGAGCCTACAAGTGCGTAGAACTCGCTTTCAGAGATTACCCTGACACCAAGTTCCTCCGCCTTTTTCATCTTTTCAGGGCCGGGCTTTTCTCCGGCCAGGAGATAATCCGTCTTACCGCTCACGGAAGAGCTGTTCTTGCCTCCGTGCGCTTCTATAAGGGCCTTCATGTCATCCCTTGAGATGGAGAAGTTACCGCTTATGACGATGCTCTTCCCCGCAAGGGCGTCAGATGCCTTCTGGGCTGGCTCTTCAATGGAGAACCTCAGCCCTGCAGCTTTCAGGGCCTCCAGTTCCGCGACATTCTCCGGATTGCGGAAGTATTCAAAGACACTCTTTGCAATGACGTCTCCCACTTCCGGTACTGCCAGGAGTTCCTCCTCGGTTGCATTTTGAATGGCCTCCATTGAGCCGAAATGGCGCGCTATGTCACGGGCCGTGGTCTCTCCCACGAACCTTATTCCAATAGCGAAAAGAACCCTTTCAAACGGAACACCCTTAGACGAGTTTACGGAATCCAGGAACCTTTCCGCAGAACGGTCCTTCCAGCCTTCCAGCCTGAACAGCTGGTCTTTACGGAGGCTGTAAAAGTCCGACGGCTTGTTGAGAAGGCCCAGGGAGAATAGCTGCTCAATGGTGGCTTCTCCGCACAGGATGTTCATTGCCTTTCTGGAAACGAAGTGCTCCAGGCGGCCTTTTATCTGGGTGGGACAACCTGTGGAGTTGGGGCAGAACCACTTTGCCTCGCCTTCTTCTCTCACAAGGGGAGTGCCGCAGTCCGGACATACCTTGGGGAAAACTGGAGGTAGTGCACCAGGCTGGCGTTTTGATTCCTCCACGCCTGTAATCTTGGGGATAATCTCTCCGCCCTTTTCCACATATACCCAGTCTCCCTCATGAATGTCCAGGGCGCGGATCTGGTCCTCGTTCACGAGGGTGGCGCGGCGGACCATTGTGCCGCTGATGAAAACAGGCTCCAGATTGGCCACAGGGGTAACTGCACCGGTGCGGCCAACCTGGTAATCGATGGAAAGTATGGGGGTAAGTGCCTGTTCTGCCTTATACTTGTATGCCACGGCCCAGCGGGGGCTCTTGGCGGTATATCCAAGACGGGTCTGTATGTCCAGTTCGTTGACTTTTATGACGATTCCGTCCGTCGCATACGGAAGATTCTTCCTCTCCGTATCCCAGTAGGAGATAAACTGCTCTATCTCAGATATGTTCCTGCAGATTCTCCTGTGTTCCGACACCGGAAGACCCCAGGAAGCAGCGGCCTCAAGGGCGCTGTTGTGGGTAGGGTAGTCCACCTGGCCGGCAGGGATATGGTACAGCGTGCAGAAAAGCCCACGGCGCGAGACCTCCTCGGGGTCCTGCAGCTTTAGGGAGCCGCTGGCCGCATTGCGGGGATTTGCAAAAGGCTGCTCCTCCTGGAGCTCTTTTTCATGGTTAAGGCGCTCAAAGGACTCATAGGGCATGAGGACCTCTCCGCGGATCTCAAACTCCGCCGGCCATCCTTCTCCTTTGAGCCTCACAGGGATATTTCCAATCCTGCGGGCATTGGCCGTGACATCGTCTCCCTGAATGCCGTCTCCGCGCGTAAGTGCACGGAAAAGCACTCCGTTACGGTACGTAAGGCATATTGCCGTGCCGTCGAACTTGAGTTCACAACTGTAAGTGAAACCATCTTCGATGGACTTCGCCACCCTGTCAGCAAACTCTTCAACTTCTTCAAGCGAATATGTGTTTGCCAGGGACAGCATAGGATATTTGTGCGGGTACTTACGGAATCCGGACTCCAAGTCCGAGCCTACGCGGCGTGCGGGGGAGTCCGGTGTAGCATATTCAGGATACTCTGTTTCAAGTGTTTCCAGCTCATGCATAAGGGTATCGTACTCGAAGTCGCTCATGACGGGAGCGTTCTCCACATAGTACAGGCGGCTGTTCTCCCTGAGAACGGCCTTGAGCTCCTCAATACGCCTTTGTGCCTGCAGTTTATCCATATTACGCAAAAATAATGAAAAAAAACTGCAAAGACAACATTTTCGTCATTCCCGGTATAAACCGGGAATTTCATACATACGGCTTATTCTACCGTAACAACGGCATAATCCCGGCCCGGAACCGTAACCGTGTACACTGTGCGCACAGCCTTGATTCCAAGATAAGAAAGTGCCTCAGGGATAATGCGTATCGTGATTTCTTCTGGGGCCGATGAGAAATTGGCCACAACCAGTTTAGCAGTGCCGTCAAGGGAACGCAGCCAGGCAAAGTGCCTGTCCGGATTGAACGCTCCGTCCTGACAGTAACAGAGGTCGAAGGTCTTTCCTTCAGAGAACACGGGAGTCTCTGCCAAAGACAGCAATTCTTTGTATCGGCTAAGGACAATTTTGTCCGGATTCTCAAGAGCGGGGACCTTGCACCAGTCAAAGATGGAGGTGCGTCCGTCAAGGCCGCTGAAGCCTTCAGCCTGCATTCCTTTCTCGCCGGCTTCCTGGCCAAAATAGAGCATGAAAGGAGCCGTGTTCAGAAGCAGGGAAACCGCCATTGCGGCATAACCGGCTTCCGGACATCCGGCAAAGAAATCAGAGGCCAGACGCTGCTCGTCATGGTTCTCAAGGAAGTTGAGCATGCACGGCTGAAGGTCCTGCAGGAACTGCCAGTTCCAGGTGATTTCCTTTGCTGAAGCGTTACTGCAGGTAACAGCCCTTAAAGTATCGTATAAACCGGACTTGTCATAGAGCAAATCAAAGCCAACTTTCTCTATGTACATGCGGTACTTTTCCTTCTGGTAGACCTCCGCGATAAAGATGACGGAAGGGAATTCTTCCTTCACTTTTGCTATGAGCCACTGCATGAATTCCGGTGGCACAAGCTCCACCATGTCGCAGCGGAATCCGTCCACGCCTTTGAGCGCCCAGAAGCGTACCGCCTCATACATCTTGTCCCAGGTAGCAGTGTGCCAGGGGCAGTAGTTCAATTTGACTGTCTCGTACCAGTCATTGATGTCCGGTGCGCTTGTGAAGGCATTCCCGGAAGCCTTTGCCGGGCATTCCTTGTACTCACTCCTGACAGGCAGCACAAGCGGCTCTCCCGGATAGTAGTAGAAATCGTTCTCCGCTTTCCAGTGGACGGAGGTGTCATCGTCCTTTCCCAATGCACCCTTGTATTCTCTGGCGACGTGGTTTGGGACAAAGTCTATGATGGCCTTGAGACCGGCCTGATGGGTACGGTCCACCAGGGCCTCGAATTCCTTCATCCTGCGGGCCTTATTGTCTGCAAGATAAGGATTTACGTCAAAGTAGTCCGTTATGGCATAGGGGCTTCCGGCCTCACCTTTGACGACCTTTTCTCCTGTGCTTTTAGAGGCATGGCGGATGATTCCCGTATACCATACATGAGAAACGCCGAGTCCCTTCATATAGTCAAGGGACTCAGCGTCTATGGATGAGAATTTACCACTGCCCCAGAGGCGTGGAAGCAGTTGGTAAATTATGCTTTTCATCTTACCAGTTCAGGATTTTCTTGAAGTCGTATGCCTCAGGATTGGGGACGTACTTCTTGGCGGCCTCGTAATCTGCAGGCGTAACGAAATGGCAGATGTGGTTGTAGTAGTTCTGGGAAGTGCCTCCCTCGATGTCCACGCGGCGCGGAGGAATCTTGCCGTCCGCCTGCTGGAGATCCTTAAGGTACAGCGGGTGAGCGGTGCCGAAAGCATCTACATAAACCATGCAGCCGGTTTCTCCCTTTGCGAACAGCTCATATGCGCCCATGGCAAGCTCTGAGCAGTATGTGAGGTCATAGGCGATAGGATCCTGGCAGCGGACATCGTAACCAATCTCAACGGGACGGGTCTTCACCTTGAGGCCAAGGGCCTTGAACTTCTTGTCAAGGATGTCGTTGAAAAGGACAGCCTTGGAGATCTTGCCAAGCTCCGGATGGCCGTGCTCATCGTAGGTCATGGAAACGCCGGCATTCTTGATTTCCTGAGGGTCAAGATCGTGGAAAACGCCTTCAGCAACCACTACGGTGCCGTAGGGGATACCAAGGATATTGCGCTTGATAATGGCGGAAAGGGCCAGGTTAACAATCTTGTCAAGGGTGATTTCCGTCTTGTTGAACATCTCAGGGATGATGGTCATGGGGCAGTGGGTTGCCTCGCCGATTCCAAGGGCCAGATGTCCTGCGCTGCGGCCCATGGCGCTGATGATGAGCCAGTTGCCGCTGGTGCGTGCATCCTCATAGACGGTGCGTGCAAGATGTGCACCTTCGTTCTTCGCAGAGTTGAATCCGAAAGTAGGGGTATTGTTGGGAAGGGGAAGGTCGTTGTCAATGGTCTTGGGGACGTGGATGTTGTGGATGGGATACTGCTTTGCCTCAAGGAACTTGGCAATGCGGTTTGCGGTAGAAGCGGTATCGTCACCACCTACGGTCACCAGGAGCTTGATGTTGTTGTCCTGGAAAAGACCAAGGTTGAAGTTCTCTTCGAAATCCTTGTCCGTGGGTTTGAAACGGCTCATCTGGAGATAGGAACCGCCACGGTTGAAGTATGCGTCTGCCTTGAAGAAGTCTATGTCCTCTGTGCGGGGAGCCTTGCTGAAAAGTCCGCTGTAGCCACCGTGAAGACCTATTACACGGTATCCTTTGGAAAGGAAAGTCTTTGCAACTGACATCACGACGGTGTTCATACCCGGGGCGGGACCGCCTCCACAGAGAATAATGATAGAGTCTTTCATGATATATGATAATTAGTTTGATTCCTTAAATCATACAAAGTTAAATAAATTTAAGAAAACGGCAATCACCTGGGCCGGCGGAATTCCGCCACAGTGACCGCTGTGGCCACAGCTGCATTAAGGGACTCGGAACCCGGATCGTCGGCAGGGTAGGGAGGGATAAACAGGCGGTCGCTTACGCAGGCGGCCGTTTCCTTTGAAATGCCGTTGGCCTCATTGCCAATGACGATGACAGAATAACCGCATTCCAGCCGCTTCTGGTACATATTCTGCCCGTCAAGGAAAGTACCGTAGACCTTGCCTCCACGCGCCAGCACATCCTTGCATAAAGCCGGCACAGAGCAATAATGGAACTTCACCCTGAAAATAGCCCCCATAGTGGCCTGTACCACCTTTGGATTGAATATATCCACAGTGTCTTCAGACGCATAAACGGCGTCGATTCCAAACCAATCTGCAATCCTTAGAATAGTCCCAAGGTTACCCGGATCACGTATCCCGTCCAGCGCCAGAAAAAGGCCTTTAGACGGCACTTCCGCCTTGTCTATATCTAACGGTTTCCGCACCACCGCCAGCGCCGGAGAAGGAGATGAAAGTGCCGAAATCCGCTCCATCGCCGCCTCTCCAATCTCATCTGTCCTGTACACCTTCTCTACAACAAACCCTGAATCCTGCGCCTCCTTCACCATCTTTTCCCCCTCCACCACAAACACACCGTACTCATCACGGAATTTCTTCTGTGACAATGACTTGATGTATTTTATCTCAGTGTTGGTCACGCCTTGTACCCTAACATTTTTAACATTGACTCTGCTGACTGTTCTTCAGCAAATACAGAAGTAATAAGGTTACCTTCCTTGTCTCTGTCAATAAGGATGTGTTTAGGAGAAGGCATGAGGCAGTGTTTGATGCCGCCGTAGCCGGATATGGCTTCCTGGTATGCTCCGGTGTGGAAGAATCCTATGTAAAGGTTTTCCCTGCGGCTGCGGATGGTGGGAAGGAAGATAGCGTTAGCGTGATAATCTGCATTGTAGAAGTCCTGGCTGTCGCAGGTGAGGCCGCCAAGGAACACGCGCTGATATTCATCATTCCATTTGTTGACGGGGAGGAGGATGAAGCGCTGATTAAGACCCCAGGTGTCCGGGAGGCAGGTCATGAAGGAGTTGTCAATCATGTACCATTTCTCGCGGTCGTTCTGCTGCTTGATATCCAGGATCTTGAAGATGGTGGCACCGCTTTCGCCAACGGTGAATGAACCGAACTCCGTGAATATATCCGGCTCCTGAACGCCGTAGGAATTGCATGTGACCTTGATCTGGTTGATGATTTCCTCCACCATGTACTCATAGTCGAAATCCTGGGCCAGGGAAGTCTTGTTGGGAAGGCCGCCGCCTATGTTCAGGCTGTCCAGTTCCGGGCAGATGGCCTTGAGCTCGCAGTATACCTTGACGCACTTTGAGAGTTCGTTCCAGTAGTATGCAGTATCCCTGATACCCGTATTGATGAAGAAATGCAGCATCTTGAGGTGGAAGTTGGGATACTTGGCCACCGTGTCCTTGTAGAACTTGAGGATATCCGAGTAGCGGATTCCAAGGCGTGAGGTATAGAAATCGAAGTTGGGCTCTTCTTCAGAGGCAATGCGGATACCCATCATGGTATCCTCTTCAATGAGGTCCGCAATGTCTTCGAACTCGTTCTTGTTGTCCAGGACGGGGATGATGTTCTTCCAGCCGTTCTTGCGAAGCTTAGCAATGTTCTCAATGTACTGCGGGCGCTTGAAGCCGTTGCAGATGATATAGAGGTCCTCCTTATTGACGGAACCGTCCCTTTCCAGGGCCTCCACGAGGTCCAGGTCATATGCGGACGATGTCTCAAGATGGATGTCGTTCTTGAGGGCTTCGTGGACCACGAAAGAGAACTGGGAACTCTTTGTACAGTAGCTGTAGTGGTAGTCTCCCTGATAATCGGCCTTTGCCATGGCAACCTTGAACAGCCTCTTGGCTCTTTGGATCTGGGACGATATCTTTGGCAAGTATGTGATTTTCAGGGGAGTACCATACTTTTCGATTATGTCCATCAGGTCAATGTCGTTGAACATGAGATTGCCGTCGGCAACCATGAACTCGTCCTGCGGGAAGTCGAAGGTCTGTTCAATAAGGTCGATGTATTTGTTCTTCATTGGTCTTAGTGAGAAATAGTGTACAAATATACGTAAAAAGTGTTATTTTTGCATAGATGAAACGGAAAGTTTTGGCATACCTCGGAGCACTTGCCCTTGTATGGGCATGCAGCACCACCCGCTCCCTCAGGGACGGGGAGTATCTCCTGAGGGAGAGCAAGATTGTCACAAACAATCCGTCGTTCAGCACATCGGAACTTGCCCCTTATATAAACCAGAAGCCAAACACCTATTTTGCAGGCGTGAATCCGCTCCTGTGGATGTACAGCCTTGGCGGAAAGGGAGAGACATGGCTTGGAAGATTTATCCAGAAACTGGGCGAAGCCCCTATAATCTATGACCCCTTCAAAGTCCAGGAAAGCGTCATTGGCATGGAGAACCACCTTCGTCGCACCGGGTACTATGGCTCCCAGGTTGAAAGCCAGGTGGAAGTCAAGGGACAGAAGGTTTATGTTACATATTACGTAGCCGTGGGCAAGCGCTATAAGATAAGCGCCATAGACTATCAGATTCCATCCTACGGCACTTTCAGGCAGGATTTTGAAGAGGACCTTCCCAATACAACTCTCAAAAAGGGACAGTATCTCTCTGAAAACGCCCTTGACCAGGAAGCCACCCGTTCCGCACAGTATTTCCGGACCAAAGGCTACTACGGATTCACCAAGAGTTTCTACGCCTTTGAAGCTGACACACTAGCCGGAGACGGTAAGGCGAAGCTCAAGATGGAGATAAGGGACTATGCCCTTGGAGACCTTCCGGAATCGGCCCAGGAACACCGCAAATATACGATTGGGGACATTACCATTTCACGCCCTGAAAAGCTGCGTATAAGGCAGTCCGTGCTGGAGAACCTGAACATGCTGCGTCCCGGCCAGCTTTACGACGAAAAGGAAATCAACACCACGTATTCCCGTTTCGCCAGCGTTGGAATGCTCTCCGGAGTGAATATCAACATGACCCCGGTAGGGGATAAGGTAGACTGCGACATATCTCTCCGTAACGGCCGTCTGCAGGGCTTCAAGACATCGCTGGAGGCATCCGTGAACTCAACCGGCCTCTTCGGCGTTTCCCCGCAGCTCAGCTACTACCACAAGAATGTATTCCACGGAGGAGAAATCCTGAACATCGGCCTTAAGGGTAACTTCCAGTTCAAACCGGGGGACAGTGCTTATTCTACGGAAGTGAGCGTATCGTCAAGTGTACGTTTCCCCAAGGCGCTGGGACTTCCCAACCACCTGTTCGTTGGCCCGTACATACCCAGAACGGACGTCAGCGCATCGTTCAGCTACCAGGACCGCCCGGAGTACCAGAGAACCATGATCTCAACGGCCATTTCCTATACCGGCCGGTGGGGGAGCCGCCTGTCGTACCAGCTGTCGCCCTTCCAGGCAAACATCGTCCGCCTCTTCAACATTGACAGCGACTTCTACAAGAGCCTGGCAAAGAGCAATCCCTTCATCCTTAATGCTTATAAAGACCACCTTGACATTGGCGTAGGCGGTACCATATATTATACTACGGACAACTCCTCAGTTCCCACTACACCTTATCATTATATAAGGCTTGGCGCTGACCTTTCAGGCAATGTCGTCAGTATGTTCAACAGGTACATGCCTGTAAATGCCTCCGGACAGAGAACAATCTGGGAAACGCCTTATTCACAGTACGTCCGCGGAGAGTTCCAGGCCGGCAAGGTATTCCGTTTCGGTTACCGTGACCTTCAGGCGCTTGCGCTCCACATAATGGCCGGTGCCGGTTACGCATACGGAAACTCCGCAAGTCTCCCTATTGAAAAGCAGTTCTACAGCGGCGGCGCAATGTCCATGAGAGGCTGGCAGGCCAGGACCATCGGACCCGGAACATCGGCAATGCTGGAAGAGTTCTCCATTCCAAGCCAGATTGGAGAAATGAAACTGGAGGCTAATGTCGAGTACCGTTTCCCGCTGTTCTGGAAGCTTGAAGGCGCCCTGTTTGCCGATGTGGGAAACATCTGGGACATCAACTCTGAAATTGACGGCGCCACATTCGATTTCAAGACCTTCCCGGAAGCCCTTGGTGCAGACTGGGGACTTGGAGTCAGGGTAAACCTCAGCCTTATCCTTATACGCGTGGATGCGGGCATGAAAGTACACGATCCCGCACAGGCAGAAGGTGCACGATGGATTGCGCCAAGCAGTTGGCTTACATCGGACAACTTCGCGTTCCACTTTGGCGTGGGATATCCGTTCTAACCTTTTTTAGGATAATACTTGGGCCAGCAGGCCTCCAGATAGGCACGGAGGACATCTTCGTGCCTGTTTTGTTGCGGCTGGTAAAAGACGGTGCCCTTGATTTCTTCCGGAAGGAATTCCATATCGGCAAAATGCCCGGGATAGTCGTGGGCGTACTTGTAGCCATCGGAATACCCAAGCTCTTCCATAAGCTTTGTAGGAGCGTTCCTGATGGGGAGGGGGACAGGAAGGTTACCTGTCTCCTTAACAAAGGCCAGAGCCTTTTCTATGGCCATATATGAGCCGTTGCTCTTGGGAGACGATGCCAGATAGACCGTTGTCTCAGCCAGGGGAATCCGGCCTTCCGGCATTCCTATCTTTGACACCACCTCGAAGCATGCGTTGGCAAGAAGAAGGGCGTTGGGATTGGCCAGGCCCACGTCTTCCGATGCGGACAGGCATAGGCGCCGGGCAATGAAGAGGGGGTCTTCACCGCCGTCAATCATCCTTGCCAGGTAATAGATAGCGGCATTGGGATCGGACCCGCGGATACTCTTTATGAAGGCGGAAATGATGTCGTAGTGCATCTCTCCGTCCTTGTCATAAATGGCCATATTCTCCTGGATGGAGGCGGTTACCGTGGCGTTGTCTATCAGCACCTGCTTCTTCCCGGCCTGGGCATCGACCACAAGTTCCAGGACATTCAGGAGTTTCCTGGCGTCACCGCCGCTGTAACGCATCAGAGCCTCCGTTTCAGCCACTTTAATCTTCTTTTCCTTAAGGAGTACGTCTTCCTTGAGTGCACGGTCCAGAAGCACCTGCAAATCCTCTTTCACAAGGGATTTCAGGACGAACACCTGGCAGCGGGACAGGAGGGGAGTGATAACCTCGAAAGAAGGATTCTCCGTAGTGGCGCCGATAAGGACGATGGTCCCGTTCTCCACAGCCCCAAGAAGGGCATCCTGCTGGGCTTTGTTGAAGCGGTGGATCTCGTCGATGAAAAGGATAGGGGCGCCCTTTTGGTTGAACAGGGACGAGCGCCCGGCCTTTTCGAATACTTCCCTCACTTCCTTTACACCCGCAGATACGGCGGAAAGGGTGAAGAACTCCCTGTCAAGGGTAGATGCAATGATATGCGCAAGCGTTGTCTTACCCACACCCGGAGGCCCCCAGAGGATGAATGACGACAGATTGCCGGACTCAATCATCCTGCGGAGCACGCAGCCTTCACCCACAAGATGACGCTGGCCCACATACTGGTCCAGCGTCCGGGGTCTGAGCCGCTCCGGGAGCGGTGGTAACATTGCCGACGATGCGCTCATCAGATCTCCTTTGAAAATACGCGTCTGCGACGTTTGAACTCGCGGCGATAGTCGTTCCAGAGGTTCTGGACGCTATTGTTGGTTTCCATCTCCGCGTTGGATTCTCCGTACTTGAAGCCGCAGTTGATAATCTGGGGGATTATCTCGTTGAACAGGATGGCGTGTACGCCGCGGTTCCTGTATTCCGGGTCTACGGCAATGAGAAGAAGCTCCAGACCGTCCTCATATTTGAGGAACATGGATTTAACAAGATACCACCAGCCGAAGGGGAAGAGGTAACCGTTTCCTTTCTTCACGGCATGTGCAATTGACGGCATGCATACAGAAAGGGCAACGATATTACCTTCCTTGTCTTCAACAAGAGTGAGGAACTTGAGGTCCAGAAGGCCAAGATATGTTTCCACATACTTGTCTATGACTTCCGGCGGGAGCACTGTAAAGTCATACAGGCTACTGTAAGTGCGATTGATAAGGTCAAAGAACTTCTGGCCGTAACCACGCTTGTTGACGTCCTTCTTGGTGATTTTCTTTACCTTAAGGCCATAGCGTTCACTCACCAGCTTGGCAGCCCTGGAAATCTTCTCAGGCACCTGCTCAGGTACGAAGATACGATACTCTATCCAGTCGTTGGCTTTTGTAAAACCAAGGGCTTCGAAATGCTCTGCATAGTACGGGTAATTGTACTTGAGAGCGAAGGAGGAAATATCGTCAAAGCCTTCAACCACGCAGCCTTCATTGTCGAAATCCGTAAAGCCCAGAGGGCCGGAGACCTGGGTCATCCCGTTCTCCTTACCGAAGGCTATGACAGCCTCCAGAAGGGCCTTGGAGACCTCTTTGTCGTCAATGAAGTCTATCCATCCGAAGCGGACCTCGGCGTGGTTCCAGTCACGGTTTGCAATCTCGTTGATGATTGCCATTACACGGCCTGCGACCTTTCCGTCCTTGTAAGCCAGAAACTTACGGGACTTGGAGTACTTGCCCATGGGGTTCTTTTCAGGGTCAAGGGCAGATATCTCATCAAGGTACAGGTTAGGGACATAGTAGGGACAGTCTTTATAAAGAAGCAAAGGGAACTTCACGAAAGCGCGAAGTTCCTTTGCAGATTCGACTGTCTTTATAATAACAGACATTATAAAGGTTTAGGTTTAGTACAAGTTAAGGTTTAGAGGTTGGGGAACTCGAACACTGCAGGAGCTGCTGCGGGAGCGGGCTCTTCGGCCTTGGGGGCCTCTGTGGCGGGTTCTTCAGCCTTGGGTTCAAGGACAGTCTCAAGGAGCTGTTCAGCAGCGGTTGCTTCCTGCTTTGCGGCCTCCTCAGCTGCAGCAGCGGCAGCTTCAGCTTCCTGCCTGGCGGCTTCTTCAGCAGCGGCCTTTGCAGCCTTCTCAGCTTCCATCTTGGCGGCGGCAGCCTCAAGCTCTGCGTTCTTTGCAGCAGCCTTTTCCTGAGCCTTAGCGGCCTTCTCCTGGGCCTTGGCAGCCTTTTCGGCTTCCTTGGCGGCCTTGGCGTCAGCCTTTGCCTTGGCAGCGGCTTCCTTAGCAGCCTTTGCCTCAGCGGCAGCCTGCTCCTTGGCTTCCTTCTCAGCTATCTTGGCGGCCTTGGCATCTTCCTTGGCCTGTGCGGCGGCAGCCTTCTCAGCTTCCTTGGCAGCCTTGGCGTCTTCCTTAGCCTTCAGTTCTGCAGCCTTGGCATCTTCCTTAGCCTTCTGCTCTGCAGCCTTGGCTTCCTCAGCCTTGAGCTTCTCGTATTCCTTCAGCTCTTTCTCCTTGGCCTTCTGCTCTTCCTTCTCCTTCTTCTCTGCAGCCTTAGCAGCTTCCTTCTCCTTCTGTTCCTTGATAATCTGCTTGCTCATCTTGCGATAGTCTATCTGGCGCTTGCCAAGAGCGAAGGACAGACCTACATAGGCATTGAGATTGAGGTCGTCCGCAGGAACCATGACATAAGGCTTCACTGATGCAGGGATACTGTCAAACAGACCACCGATGTTCAGGAGTTTGGTAGGGATTACGTCAACACCGGCAAATAGATTGAACAGACCGGGATGGATGTTGATTGCACCACCAAAGGTCTTTCCAATATTACCAAGCCTGGAGCTTGCGGAAACGCTCAGGAAGTTCAGGAGCGTTACATTGGCAGAGAGGAGGAGGTCGTCTTTATTAAATGAGAAATCTCCATTGTACATGGTGTACAGGGCGCCCAAAGAAATCCACTGTGCGAAAGGAATGCGGAGTTCAGCACCGGCATTAACACGGTAGGGGAGTTTCTCCCAGGTACCACCGGCAATCTTTGCATTTGCAGGGGCGGGATCTGCCTTGAACTTGTAGATACCGCTAAGGGACTTGAGGAACTGGTTGAACTGGTCCTCGTCCGTTGCCTTGGAGGAATCGAAGGTGGATGCATTTGATACTGATCCGACAATCTCATCAACCCAGTTTACTACACCGAAGTCCAGGATTGCACCGGAAATGGTGAACCAGGGGAAGAGGTTGATGCTGAGACCGAAGTCTCCGGCAACTCCAATACCGAGGTTCTTGGTGACCTTGGATGCATCGATAGCAATCTTGCTGTAATCATAATAACCTTCATCGTCTACACCCAGAGTGGCGAAAGGAACGGAACCTGACAGGGTTCCCTTTGCATTTATCAGCCAGTTGTCGGTGGTCATGTCTACGGTGAGGTTCTCCATATTCATGGACGCATTGGCTAAACCAAGGAGGCCTTTGATTCTGAAACCGTAGTTGAATTTATTCTTGACTATCTTTGAAACGCCGTAAGCCAGTTCAAGATAGTTCCTTGAAGTAAGGCCAGTACCACTGAAGTCGAAATTCTTCCTGGTGGCTGTACCATCTTTCAGGAAATAGAACAGGTCGTAGGGGAGATCCAGACGGGTTGTTGACCTTATGGCCACGTCAAAGGTAGACATGGCATGCTTTTCCTTGTTCCAATGACCACGTGAGATGAGATTCAGGTTGGTGTTGAGCTCAAACTTGTTGAGACCGTTGTTGAACCCGCTCATGAAATCTTCCGTTTTGATGTCGTTGTTCAGGAACAGGACGTACTGGTTAGAGGCATTCTTCTTTACAAAATCAGAAAAGCCGAAATCGCTCTGGATGTTGGCGCCAAACTGGCCAAGACCCACTGAGAAGAAGTTGTGCTCACTGGGGAAGGCAGGATTCATGCGGTATGCATACTGATAGCCGCCCAGGAAGTAACCGGTGGCAAAGTCCTGGGCTTTTGCGCACAGGGCTCCAACCAACAGCAGCGAAGATACTGCGATAAGTTTTACGGTTTTCATAATATAGTATTATTTGAAATTATTTCTTCACAACGTCCTTGAGGTCCATGGTAATACCGTCAGGCAGGCTCAGTTTGACGTTCTTGAGGGTAAGGCTCTGATTCTTGTTCAGAGGCTTTCCGGCATGCTCTGAATCAACGGTTGCGTTGAATTTTATGCTGATACCCTTGATGAGTTTACTTCCGGAAGGAAGGACTATTGTAATCTCAGGAGCCGAGGTCACAGGGTTTGCAATGGTACCTGCGCCAATCTCAATTACATCAGGTGTAATACTTACACCGTCGATAGGTTTCTTATCAGCATCCTGGGCTGAAATGGAAAGGCCGAACTTGAAAGGTATCTCATTGATTGCCTGGAGTTTGATAACAGCTCTGGTGTCACCCTTAAGATAGTCTCCGGCAACGGAAAGGTCAACATCAAGGTCATTCATCTCATATCCGAGGCTGAGGCTTGTAGCTTCAGTGAAGGCGATGGGAGCTTTGACTCCGGCCTGGAAAGAGCCACCATAGTTCTTGCCGGCTTCTGCGGTGATCCACTTTGTCTCGTCGAAGGAAATGGTAAAGTCCTTGACTTCAATACGTGAAGGAACAGGGTTAAGTATCTGGCCAAGGCCCTCGACCTTCTTATAATTGATGCCGTCTATGAGACCTTCCTGTTTAAAATCCCCAAGAAGGTACTTTGTCTCACTGTTGGCAGCGAAGTTAAGGGGACCGAGCTGATACTCGTGGTTGCCGCCAATGGCATCAAGTTTTGCGTTGAGTCCGAAATCGAAAGGGAGTGTGCTGTTGACAGAAAGATTTACCTGTACATCTGAAAGCTCGATGGTATTGCCATCAGCACTGAGCTCTTCGGGAAGATTGCTGATGTCGAATCCGTAATTGCCGTCGAAAGAGGGGATTGCGCTCTTGGAAAGCTTGATTGTTGCATTCTGGATGGCCACATTGTTAGCAGCATATCCGCAGACAACCAGCAGATTGCCAATTGCAACTTCATCCTTTACGATGGTTACTTCATGACCGGGTTCACCAGGGGTAAGATGCAAAGTGTTGGTAATGAATTCTTCAGCAACTGCTTCTTTCAGAGCCTCATAATTGGGGAGAGTCTTCCAGGCAGGATCTATCATGGTGGTATTCTCTTCAAGCTGCTGGGCGATGTACGTCTTATCAGTCAGGTTTACTGTTTCTTTCTGACCAATGAGGTCCTGCTCAGGATTAACCGAAATTACACCTGCAACTGCGACTTTGTCCTGGAGGGGAAGGCTGCCGTTTGTAACTACGCCGTCTCCCAAGTCAAGTGAAGCAAGATCCAGATTGAAAGAAATGCCTGTGCCAAGGACAACATCTACGTCCTGTTTGGCAACCAGTTTGTATCCGTCCTTAATCTCGAAAAGATTATTGTCGCAATTTGAGAACCTGAAGAAAGAGGGGAATTTGATCTCAAAGCCCTGCTTGAAAACAAATTTCTCGAAAGGAATGCCTGTAGGGACCAGATTCATGGAGAGCTGTCCGTTAAGATCAGCTTTCTTGAAGCTGTTAATCATATCCGGGAAACTGTTCACCGTGAAATCAATGTCAAAATCAAAGCTGTAATTCTGAGAAAGGAGGCTCTCGAAGAAGTCAAGGTCAATGTTGACACCAATCGTCGAAAGCAGACTGGAGAATGCTGCCTTGTCCGAAGAATTGCAACTGATGGGGGTACGGGCAGGAATGACGGTGTTATCACTGAACTTATAAGAATAGTCAAAATGATTTGACAGATTCAGTGTGAAACTGGAGGCGTCGAAAGTAAAGCCGTTACCGATTGACTGAGGTTCCAGGTTGTACTCAATGGAATAGTCGCCGTCGGCACTGACTTGGATAATGCCGTTGGCTCCGGAGCCCTCACCGAAGTTCAGAAAATCACCAAGGGTGATCTTTTTCTCTGCAACTACGGTGACCTCAGTGCCTTTGGCAAGAGTGGAAGTAGTGTCGATGTCAGTGACCTCTTCAACCTCAATAAGCCCGCATGCCTGGGGGAGAAGCGCTGCAAGAGAGAGCGCTGCAAGGGTTAGATGATGAAACTTTTTCATTGATTATTTGTTTTATTTTGTTTCTGGTTTAGGCAACTCTTAGGTATATTAAACATACAAATATAGAAAAATTTTTCAATAAAAATATCGCGCACGCGTGAATTTTCGATTCTCGCACGCAAAAGGCATACATTCCCTCTTGTTACACAATTTATATTATGTTAAGTTGTGGATATGGAATTATTCCCCTACCTTTGCAATTGTAAAAAGAAAGACAAATGTCAAGACGCAGAGTTGATATCCTTCTGGAGAATGTTCAGATAGAAAATGTTGCTGCTGAGGGCAAGGCTCTCGC
>JAILJO010000125.1 GCA_024694675.1 Bacteroidales bacterium
CCCATGCCGCCGCCGATGATGAGGTTGTCAACCTTACCCACAAGGTTCTTCAGAACCGCCAGCTTGGAGCTCACCTTGGAGCCGCCGATGATTGCGGTAAGGGGCCTCTGGGCATTGGTGAGAACGTTGTCAATAGCCTTGACCTCTTCTTCCATGAGGTAACCGAACATCTTGTCGTTGGGGAAGTAGTCGGCGATGAGGGCGGTTGAACCGTGTGCGCGGTGGGCGGTGCCGAATGCATCGTTGATATAGCAGTCTGCATAGGAGGCGAGCTTCTTCACGAACTCCTTCTGGGAGGCCTTCACGGCAGCCTTTGCGGCTTTCTTTTCCTCGTCGGAGGCATCCTCTGCGAGACCGCGGGGTTTTCCTTCTTCCTCTGCGTAGTAGCGGAGGTTTTCAAGGAGGAGGGCCTCGCCGGGCTTGAGGGCAGCTGCCTGTGCGTCTGCCTTCTGGCAGTCTTCCGCGAACTGGACGGGAACGCCAAGGCATTCGCTCACATGGTCTACGATGTGCTTGAGGGAGAACTTGGGATCCACTTTCTTGGGACGGCCCAGGTGGCTCATGATAATCACGGAGCCTCCGCTTGCAAGAACCTTCTTGAGGGTGGGCATTGCCCTGCGGATACGGGTGTCGTCAGTAATTTCGAAATTTTCGTTCAGGGGAACGTTGAAGTCTACGCGAACAATGGCTTTCTTGCCAGTGAAATCGTACTTGTCGATGAATTGTTGCATAATATGGAGATAATTTGTTTTCCAGTCCGCAAAATTAACTAACTTTGGTCAAAATTCAAAAGATATGGCCGTCGATTATCCTGCCGATTATTGGAAAGATTATGAACTGCTTGACTCCGGACACGGAGAGAAACTGGAGCGCTTTGGAAAGTACATCCTCCGCAGGCCGGAGCCCAAGGCGCTCTGGGATCCATCCCTGCCGGAAGCTGAGTGGCGCCAACGCGCCCACGTGGTGTTCCGGCCGGGCGCCGGTTTCGGCAAGGCCGGCAAGGAGGACAGCGGCACCTGGGAGCGCACGGGCAGGATGGAAGACCAGTGGGGCATCGTCTATAACGGTGCTCCTGACCAGGAAACCCACGCAGCCAGCGACCTTCACCTCTCCCTCCGCCTTGGCCTCACTGCCTTCAAGCACGTAGGCGTTTTCCCGGAGCAGGCCCCCAACTGGGAGTTTATATATAAGGAAACGTCCCGCATAGCCCGCATCCACAAGGCCAACGGTCTCCCGGCCCCCAAAGTACTGAATCTTTTCGCCTACACCGGCGCCGCCTCCCTTGCCGCCAAATGTGCGGGGGCCGATGTCACACATCTGGACAGCGTCCGCCAGGTGGTCACCTGGGCCCGTGAAAACATGGAACGCAGCGGCCTGGACGGCATCCGCTGGGTTGTTGAAGACGCCCTCAAGTTTGCCCAGAGGGAATCCCGCCGCGGCAACAGGTACGACGGCATAATCCTGGACCCTCCGGCATACGGCCACGGCCCGGACGGCGAAAAATGGAAACTGGACGAACTCCTCTTCGGCCTCCTGCAGAACGTGGCGGCCATCCTTGGAGAGCGAGACTCCTTCATGGTCCTCAACCTCTACTCCAACGGCTACAGCGCCGCCCTTGGAGAAACGGTGGTCCGCGAAGCCTTCCGCGGCAACCTCAAAGAAATGACCTCAGGGGAACTGGCCCTGAACGACAGCTTTGGAAAAGCCCTTCCGCTGTCGATTTATGTCCGAGTGAAAAAATAAAAGAGTATCTTTGCAGTCATGCTATTGGACGAAGAACAACTGCTCAGACGGATCTCCGAGGGTGACGAAAGCGCCTTCAGGTCTTTCTTCGGATACTATTATCCGAAGGTGAAGACTTTCATGCTCACCCTTATTGACAATGAGGATGATGCGAACGATCTGGCTCAGAACATCTTCGTGAAGCTATGGCTTATCCGTTCCTCTATGGCCAAACTGCATTCCGCAGGGGCATACCTTTACAGAATGTGCAAAAACGCGGCAATAGATTACGGGCGCACTCATAAAGTCAAGATTCCTTTCACGGAGTCTAATGATACACCCGATCCCTATTCCCTGGACGAGGACTATTTCGCCAAGGAAAAGCAGCAGCAATATCTGAATGCGGTTGATAAAATGCCGCATAAACGCAGGGAAGTGTTTTTAATGTCCAGGAAAAATGGAATGTCCAACGACCAGATTGCCCAGACACTCGGTATTTCCAAGAAGACAGTTGAAAACCATATAAATGCGGTTCTGAAGGAACTGCGCAAAATTACGTCCTGCATTTCCATTTTTTTGTAAGTTAGCTTGGGGGTAAACCCGTTTTGTGTCGTCTTATGGGAAAATGGATTAATATGTCTGGTTTTGGTCATTTTCCCGGATGGGACGAAATAGACGGTTCGTCGGTTTCCAAAGAAGAAGTGGAAGCCGCGTATCAGGTTGTCACGGCTCGTGCTTTTGCCATCGAGGAGTATCTTGCCCAGCAGCATCGCAGAAAGCGGATGATTTGGAGGCGCTCCATTCTTGCCGTTGCAGCTGCTCTGGCTCTGATAATCGTGCCTTCTTTGTCGATTTGGTTTGCGAAGCATCAGGTGCATCAGGTGCAGAGTCCTGCAAGGATGCTTCAGTTTGCAACGGCCTGCGGAGAAATCAAGGAGCTGGTACTGCCGGACAATTCCCGTGTTACGCTCAATGCCCAGTCTGTACTGATCTACCCCGAAACCTTCGGAAAAGAGAGAACGGTATATCTTTCCGGTGAAGCGTTATTTGATGTTACCGCCTCTAAGGAATCGCCTTTCTACGTCCAGACTTCGGACATTACCGTCAGTGTTCACGGAACTCTTTTCAACGTTAATGCCTATTTTGATTCTCCAACTGTTAAGGCTACCTTGAGCAGGGGCGCCATTTCCGTTTGGCCCAACGAATCTCCGGAGCGCATAGTCAAGCTGGAGCCAGACCAGCAGTTCTCATATGAACGCGCCACAGGAGCTATTACTTCTTCAAGCATAAAAGCCAGGGAATCAACATCATGGACCAACGGAGACCTGTGTTTCCGCTCGGCCTCGATTCATGAAATAATCAGGATAGCCCAACGCCATTACGGTGTCCAGGTCTATCTGTCATCAGACAAGTATGACAATGCCATCATCACAGCCCGATTCGTTCACGGAGAAACCGTGGACGAGTTCATGGATGCAATCTGCGGCGTTGTCCCTCACATGAAATACATCCATTCGGAGAACTCCATTTACATTAAGTAAGCACTCAGTCCTATGTGTAAGACAAAAACTTTTGTCTGTATACTGTCGGGCCTGCTGCTATCAATGGTAGT
Source organism: Bacteroidales bacterium (assembly GCA_024694675.1). Taxonomy (GTDB): domain Bacteria; phylum Bacteroidota; class Bacteroidia; order Bacteroidales; family UBA932; genus Cryptobacteroides. The sequence goes on from JAILJO010000125.1 coordinate 3,335, forward strand.
CCGTGCCCAGGAGCCTATCGTCAACTTCCCCCAGAAGCAGATGACAATGGCCAAGGCGCTCTCTGCGGTTGAACAGCAAAGCGGTTATTCGATAGCGTACAACGAAAACCTGCTGGATCTTGGAAAAACAGTTTCTACGCCCAGCGGAGAGCCTCTGTCAGAGCTTTTGAAGGTACTTCTGGAAGGTACTGGAACAGAGGCGCGTATCAGCGGTAAGATGATTCTTATCGTTAAAAAGGAAAAAGCCAAACCGCAGAATTACAGCGGAACCGTCACCGATAAAGTGGGCCCGCTTGCCGGAGCTGTCGTACAGTCGGAAAAGACGGGAGCGGCAGCAGTCACCGACATTGACGGTTCTTTTAGCCTTGTGGCGGAGAAGGGCGACATCCTGCTCGTGAGTATGCTTGGTTACAAAGATGCCAGACTGCTCCTCGACAGTCAGACCGAAGGTCTTATCGTGATTTTAGCCGATGATATCAACCTTCTGGAAGAATCCGTGGTTGTGGGTTACGGTTCAATGCAGCGCCGTGACATCACTTCCGCCATCGCCACATATAAACCCGCAGAGGAGGGAGAGCGTCAGGTCCTCAGTCCAGATGCCATGCTGCAAGGTCGCATAGCCGGTGTCAACGTTACAGCCGCTTCAGGTACTCCTGGTGGTAAAAGCCGTGTGAGTATTCGAGGAATAGGTTCCCTTACTGCGGGAAACGAACCGCTGTACGTTATCGACGGCATTCCCATGAGCAACACGTCCGGAGACGCCGGAGCATGGGGCGGAGAATCCTTGAGCGGACTCACCGACATCAACCCTTCCGATATCGAATCCGTTCAGGTATTGAAGGATGCGGCTTCTGCAGCAATTTATGGCTCCCGCGGAACAAACGGCGTCATCATCATCACCACTAAAAAAGGCGCAAAGGGTGCTCCCAAGCTTTCTGCCGATGCTTCTTTCGGCCTCAGCTGGCTTCCGAACCTTGACAAACTCAAGGTGGCTGATGCAGACCTTTACCTTGAGGTTCAGAATGAGGCAATCGACAATTATAATATCCAGACCGGCAGTTCAATGGCCCGCCTTGAGAATCCTTACCCGGGCAAGCCGCAGTTCAGCTGGCTTGACATGGTGTTCCGTACAGCTAAAACATGGAACACTTCCGTGTCCATTTCCGGTGGCGGAGAGAACAGCACCTATTATGTGTCGGCAAATGCCAAGCAGAACGAGGGCGTGGGTATCGGCAGCCTTTATGAGAAATACTCTTTGAAGTCCAATGTGAACTCCGATGTGCGCCCCTGGCTTTCAGTAGGAGCGTCCCTGAGTTTCAGCTATACCAACGCCAACCGCGTACCGGACGGAAGCATCGGCACATCCATGCTTACACATGGACTTGAGCACCGTCCGTGGGATACGCCTTTCAAACCGGACGGTTCCTATACAATCATCAATGCGGAACTCCTGCACTACAATCTGGTTCAGGCCATAAACGAGCAGAACGTCTATAACAAGACGTACAGGACGTACGGGACGGCTTTTGCAAGAATCAATTTCAGCAAGGACCTTCATTTCAAAACCAGTTTTGGCGGAGATTTTATGGCTGCCGAAGACCACGTCCAATATACGGCTGATCACATGTATGGCAACTCCGTGGGCGTGCTGACGGACTCCAGGAAGAACTTTACTTCAATAGTAATAGACAACATCCTGGACTACCATCACGAATTCTCAGACCTTGTGCTGGATGCCATGCTCGGTCATTCATTCCAGATGGACAATAGTTCCACTGCAAAGCAAAAAGGCCAGGGATTTCCTTCAAAATCTTTCGACGTGAACTCTGTGGCAGCCGAATTCACAGATGTGACCAGCGGCCTTTCCACCTGGGCTCTTCAGTCATATATGTCACGAATCACCGGCAACTGGAAAAACCGTTATCTGGTAACTGTCAACGCCCGTTTTGACGGCTCTTCCAAATTTGCACCGGAACACCGTTACGGCTTCTTCCCGTCAGTTTCGCTTGGCTGGAACCTTTCAGAGGAGCCTTTCTGGAAGAACGAATCCACCAAAGCCAAACTCAGAGCCAGTTACGGTGCCACCGGCAACCAGGGCGGAATAGGCACGTACGCGTATCAGTCCCTTGCCAACGGCGGATACAATTATATGTATAAGAACGGCCTTGCCGTCATGACTCAGGGAAACCGCGACCTCGAATGGGAAAAGGCGGACCAATGGGACGTGGGAACGGATTTGTCATTCTTCTCCGGAGCTCTCACTTTTACGGCAGACGCTTTCCTGAAGGATACCCGCAACCTTTTGTACGACAAGCCGGTAAGTGCCACCACAGGCTTTACCAACTACACCAGCAACATCGGCTCCATGCGTAACAGGGGCTTGGAGTTCGCAGTAGGTGGAAACCTTGGAAAGCACGATTTCCATTGGAAAGGCGATTTCAACATCTCGTTTGTGCGCAACAAGCTCACATCCCTGATCGGCGAGGATGAGATTCTGAGGACCGACGACTATCATGCACTCAAGGTCGGAGAAGAGGTGGGCAGTTTCTACATGATCAAAATGATCGGCATCTACCAGAGCGACGATGAAGTCCCCGCATACCTTTATGACAACTACGGTGTGCGCGCGGGTGACTGCATCTATGAAGACGTCAGTGGTCCTGAAGGAACGGTTGACGGAGACATCAGCAGCGCATATGACAGCCAGTTTGTCGGCTCTCCAAACCCGGATTTCACGGGCGGTCTCAATAACTCCTTCACATGGAGAGGCCTGGACTTCAATATCTTCTTCACCTTCTCATACGGAGCCAAACTCTATGAGTATTGGACTGGTGGCCTTCGCCTTGGCAACGGCAACTGGCCGGCACAGGAGTCGGAGGCACTTGCCCGCTGGACGGGTCCTGGAACCACCAATACAACGCCCCGTGCCATTTACGGATACACTTGGAACTCCACAATGTTCAAGAACACACGTTTCCTGCACGACGCCTCATATCTTCGTCTCAGGAATCTGTCCCTGGGCTATACCCTTCCCAAAACGCTTACACGCAGAATCGGCATAGACAAGCTGCGTGTATATGTCCAGGGAGACAATGTCTGGCTCTATAGCCCCTTCCGTTTCCTTGACCCGGAGGTGAATACATCGCTGAACGCCACCAAGATGGGTCTTGACTGCATGTGGATTCCACAGCCGCGCTCTTATACTTTCGGTGTAAACATCAAATTCTAAGCACCATGAAAAAGAGTTTAGTATTGATTGCAGTTGCTCTTACGCTCTGCTCTTGTGATAAATACCTGAATCAGTATCCGCACAACGCCGTTTCCAGCGACAACCTTACCGAGGAAGATGCGGAACTGCTGATGGTCGGGGCATATAACATTGCCCAGTACAAGCCCACTTTCAACGGTTGGGCAATGTTCGACATCATCGGCGGAGATATGATCCGTCCCGGCGCCACTTCCACCAATACCCCCGCACTTGTTGTCCAGGGCGCCATTGCTCCTGACAACAGCATGGTATCGGGGCCTTGGAACGGTTATTATGCCGGATTGTACCAGATAAACAATTTCATCAACTCCGTGGAGAAGATTCCGGATTCTGCAAGGAAGAAGGAGATGCTTGGTGTGGGACATTTTTTCCGCGGACTGTATTACTACAATCTGGTAACGCGCTGGCGTGAGGTCCCAATCGTCACCGGTCCAATTACTGAAGATGTTGGACAAAGTGACGAAAAAACCTGCTGGGAGTTCGTAGAGTCGGAGTTTAAGCTGGCAGCCAGCCAGGCTCCTGACTTTTCCACCAAGAACTACGTGTCCAAGGATGCAGCCAAGGCTCTTCTTGCAAGGACGTACCTTGCAATGGGGAAGAAGGCAGAGGCTGCCGCCTTGGCCGAGGAGCTGATTACCTGCGGCCGCTTTTCCCTTGCTCCGTTCAACGAGATATTCAGGGGTGTTGCCAACAGGGAGGAAATCTTCTCTTTTGCCAATCTGCTGGAAGAGGGAAGTTACAATATCGGTTCCTATTACTATACCAAGGAATCTCCTGTTGGAGGCAGCTACACATTCTGTCCCACCCAGGAGGCGATGGATATGTTTGAACACATCGACAAGCGCCGTACGGTTTCCGTGGATATCCAGGGCAGCAACAATGTTCTCAACAAGTATTGTCAGGGCGACGCGGGTCATGACCCTATATATATTGCACGCCTTGGCGAGATGTATCTGATCAGTGCCGAAGCTCAGGGACTGGCGCTTGGCATTGACAGGCTGAACCAGCTTCGCAACTACCGTGGCCTGCCCAGCGTATCTCCGGCAACTGAGTCCGCTTTCCTTGACGCCGTGCTCAAAGAGCGCCGTCTGGAGCTCTTCGGTGAAGGTTTCCGCTGGTTTGATCTGGTTCGTACCGGTAAATATGAGCAGGTGGTTGGAGTTGACAAGAAGTACACTGTTTTCCCCATCCCTTCCCGCGAGCTTACTCTGAACAAAGAACTGAAACAGAACCCTCTGTGGGTGGCAAGCCAGTCAGATGACGAAAATGAATAGCCCTATGAACAAGTTATTCTATTATTTATTGATAATTGGGACTGTCTGCTCCTGCAAGACGCTCCCGACCGGCCCGGAAGACATTCCCGACACCAGTTATCAACCTCGCACAGAGCTTGGCAAGATGGTGGCAACCGCCGCTTCCGTAGGCCATATTTATGCCGACACCACTTTCGTCATCGCAAAGGGCGTGGACGAAACAGACATCCATCTCCAGACATCCCTTGCGAAGGTCGAACACGTGTTTATCCTCCGCATAGACCTCACTACTCCTGGCCTGAAGATGAAAGTAGGAATGCCGTATGACATCGACTCTTATGTCATAGGCAGCCGTCAGACTCCGTCAGACATGATTGAGTATGTGGACAAACCCGGACAGAGAGTCGTGGCTGTAGTCAACGCTGATTTCTGGGACACCTCAAATGGTAAAATACGAGGCCCCATCCATCGTAACGGCAGGATTCTAAAAGATACGTTCGTGTATTCCAGCACCCTTACCGACCAGGCTATCAGCTTCTTCGGCCTTGACTTTGACGGAAAACCCGTGATAAGGGACACCGTGACCTACCGTGCGCTTGCGCCGGACCTCAGGGATGTGACAGGAAGCGGTGTCATTGTTCTTAAGGATGGTCAGGTTCCCGGAGATTTTTCCGGCTATTCTACAAACCGCCACCCCAGAAACGTCGTTGGTTATACTGCCGACGGCAACACTGTCTATTTCATGATTGTCGATGGCCGTCAGGCCCTGTGGTCGGACGGTATGCTTTACTGGGAGATGGGTGAGATAATGAAGAGCCTGGGTTGCAGCTGGTCTTCCAACCTTGACGGCGGCGGAAGCGCCCAGCTTGTGATTCGCCACCCTTCTGCCGACATTTATCAGCTTCGCAACAGGGCTTCTGACGGGGCTCAGCGTCCCGTTGTGAATACTTGGATGGTAACAGTTAATGAACCGTAATCATGAAAAGAGTACTGATACTTCTTTTGGCACCTGTTTTCTTTGCGGTGTCATGTAACAATAACCAGCTTGAGCCTGAGACAAAGCCCTTGCCCAAGTTGCTGTCACTTATCCCCAAGGCCGGTTATTCTGGTACGGAGGTAATTATTTCCGGCTATGGTTTCACCGAACCGCTGACGGTTTCTGTCGACGGCAAGGAAGCTACGGTTAAGTCCGTTAGCGACGACCGTATTTCTGCAATAATGCCTGACCATGCTCTTGGAGAAGTGAATGTCAGCGTTACCACAGGTGGTGTTACTCTTGAAGGCCTGTCTTTCCGTTATGCGGAAAAAGTGCCGGAAGAGGGCCTTTCCATCACTTCATATCAGCCCGCCTCGGGAATAGAAGGTGACGTGATTTCCATCATGGGTGCGATGTTTTCTACCGACAAGGCCAAAAACACGGTTACAATCAACGGAAAAACTGCTGTTGTTGAAAAGGCAAACGAAACCCGCCTTATGGTGGTATTGCCTGACAATCCGGCCGGAGATTATCCCTTCGTGGTGACAGTGGGCGGAAAAACGGTTACCGGTCCCAGTTTTACATACAACGTCAAACCTGAGCTCACCGTCTTCTCTGTGACACCAAATACCGGAACTGCCGGAGATGTTGTTATCCTGAACGGCATGTGCTTCGGAGAGACTCCTGAGGACAACAAGGTCACCATTAACGGAACTGAAGCAACTGTTCTGACCGCATCGTACTCTGCGCTTTCAATCGTAATCCCTGAGAATCCCCGCGGATCATATCCCGTAGTGGTTACCGTTGGAGAAAAGACAGTTGAAGGGCCTTCCTTCCTCTATGTCGCCAAATCCCATACTTATACGGTCAAGACAATGAGCGGTTCGGCCGGACGTGCGGCGGATGTCACAACAATTGTTGACGGTGCTTCAACTGTTGCGAAATTCCGTCAGCCGCGCGGTGTGGTGTTCCTTCCCGACGGACGCCTTGCCATTTTTGACAACGGCAACAACGCTATCCGATTCATGAATCTGGCAACCTGGGAGGTGGAGAACTCCTCAGTAGCGGCGAAGTCTATGCTTAATGCCGCCTGGCGAGGCAGCCTGAACGGGGACTGGATATACATGGCCAGCAAGGGCAACAACAGGATAGTCCGTTACAATTACAAGACAGACGCTGCCGAGATTGTTACTACCAATATGAGCGGAACGTCGCCGATGGATATCTGTTTTGATGCTGACGGAAACGGTTATGTGCTTGTCAGAGACGGATCCAAGGCTATTTTCAAAGCTGAAGGCGGCGATTTTGCCAACATGACCACTTTCACGACCTTCACCAAAGGCCCTCTTGCAATGCAGTTTGCACCGGACGGGAACCTGATAGTTTCCACCCAGGGATGCCAGATAATCGGCGTGAAGCCCACCGGAGAGCAGTTTGTGATTGCCGGAATTGAGGATGCTAAAGCAGACGACCCCGGCACCCCTGGCGAGCCGCTCACGGCCAAGTTCGGTTCCAATCTCTTTGGTCTCACCGTAAATTCCGACGGAGATATTTTTGTGGCGGATGATTCGTTCAAGGTGATCAAGCTCATCACCCTGGGAGAAAAAGGGTATGAAGATGCCGTGGTCAGTACCATAGCCGGAGCATCCGGCCAGAAGGCCAAGACAGACGGCGTGGGCGCAGAAGCCCGCTTTGACTCTCCCGGTGAAATACGTATGGCACCCTCTGGAAAAATGCTCATTGTAACGGAGTATAATGCATTTACCATCCGAGAAATTGTAATTGACTGATTATGAAAAAGATACTGTTATTCGCGTTATCCCTCACCCTGCTGGCATCCTGCCAACAGAAGGACACCTATGTGGCCAGGGTAACAGACCTGAGGCTGGTCTCTGTGGACCCCAAGAATGGTTATGCCGGAGATTTGGTTACAATTCTTGGCAGAAACTTTTCCGTTGATCCGCTTCAGAATCAGGTTACCGTTGGGGGAGTACCGGCAAAGGTACTTGAGGCTTATAAAGACAGACTTCTTGTCATTCTTCCCAAGAATGAACCAGGAATCAGGGAAATATCGGTCAAAGGACCTGCAGGAGAGGCCGGAGGGCTGGAATTCAATTACCTGAAAGTTCCTGACCATGAGTATCTGGTTTCCACTATCGTCGGACAGCAGGGAGTGCGCAAGTGCATAGACGGCGTTGGTACCGGAGCTGCAACTTATATGCCCACCGGCATCAACAAGGCCGCTGACGGAACCCTCTGGTTCACTGACCGCGGCGGCAATGCAGTACGTCATATTGCTGCAGACATGACCGTGACTACAGAGGCGAAAATCGAGGAGTCAGGAGCCGCCGTATGGCAAGGCGCATTCGATGCTGCGGGCAATTACTGGTATAATGACAAGGCCAAGGGCAAACTCTACAGGTTTACCCCGTCAACAAAGACCAACACGATGATTGCGGGCGGCCTGAACAATCCGATGAACGTGGCAATAGGAGCCGACGGGTCGATCTACGTTCCTTGCCGAAACGGAAAGGTAATCTACAAATTCAACCCTTCAACTCTTGAAAAGACAGAATTTGCCCAGATTCCCGACGAGGGACCGGCATTCATCGGTTTCGATCCCAAAGGCAATATGATAGTATCTGTCCAGCACGGATACAGGCTTATTTCCATCGACTCTGAAGGAAACCAGACGGTTATCATGGGCACCGGAGAAAAAGTTGAAACCATGTATGACGACCCTGACGGAGACCCCCTAAAAACCAGTATCCGTTCCTGCCAGGGGTTTGACGTGGCGCCGGATGGTACGATATACGTCGGCGATGCTAATTACAATTGTGTCCGCCAACTTACTCCGGATGCGAATGGCAACTACGCTACCGGCAAGGTCGAAACCATACTTGGCGGCACCAAGGGTTATTCCGACGGCAAGGGCCTGAATGCCAAGTTCAACGAAGTGGACGGCATTCTGGTGTATGATGCCAATACTCTTTACATCTGCGATTCCCAGAATTGTTTAATCCGAAAAGTCACAATCAAATGAAGCGCATATTATTGCTCCTGGTTGCGGCGGTGGCCCTTACCGGATGCCCTTCGCACCCTTCATTAAAGGAGGAAACGCCTTTCCGTCTGCTTTTCTGGAATATACAGAACGGCATGTGGTCGGATCAGGGAAACAACTATGACAACTTCGTCCAGTGGGTTTCTGATCAGGATCCGGATGTGTGCGTCTGGTGTGAAGCGCGCAGCATTTATTATACCGGCACCCGCGACAAGATGCCGGTGGAGGAAAAGTATCTGGTGGATAATTGGCCGGAACTTGCATTGAGATACGGTCATAAGTATGTTTATGTGGGAGGAATGCGTGATAATTATCCTCAGGTGATTACTTCCAAGACTCCCATCCATGGGAAGGCCAAAATCGTGGGAGAAGAGCCGGACAGCGTTGTTTCCCACGGTGCGGTATGGGCCCAGGTTAGTGTCGAAGGCAAGACTTTGAATCTGGTCGCATTGCATACCTGGCCGCATCAATATGCATACAATGCGTCTGACCAGGAAGCGTCGAAGGCCGAACATGGCGGAGACACTTACAGGAAGATGGAGGTTGAATATGTTTGCAAACATACCATCGGCCAGGCCAAGGACGGCTATTGGCTAATGATGGGGGATTTCAACTCCATTTCCAGAACGGACAATGCCTGGTATGGCCTGCCTGCAGACGACCCCAAGTTCCAGGCCCAGGACTATATGCACAACAATACCCCCTATTGGGATATTATCAAGAGGCGTTATCCGGAGGACGTAATCCTGTCCACTATCGCAAACACCCGTTACGATTATGTCTTCTGTACGCCGGACCTTTATCCGTTTATCACCGATGCCAGGATAGTTCGGGACGATTATACAGAACCGGTAAGGGACGAAAAAGTTACCAGTTTCTGGCATCCGTCCGACCACCAGCCGGTAATTGTCGATTTTAAATTCTGAGTATCATGAAGCGATTTCTATTTCTTACGGTACCTTTCCTCATGCTCATTTCCTGCACCGAGGAGCCTTTACAGGATACCACCCCTTCTGAGCTCTCTTTTACCGCCGTATTCGGCGATGACATCTCTACAAAAACCGGTTTTGACTCATCGGTCTTTGAATGGCGTACAGGCGACCGCATCCGCGTTGCGCTTTCAGGGGGAAAGACTCTGGACATGCGCTATCCGGGAGAAAACACATCCGCATCTGCCACTTTTACCCAGACTGAAACTCCTGCCGGAACTGTCATATATGGTGATGGAGGATTTGCCATATATCCATCCCTTGCAGAATCTAACTGCAGGGTTGAGGCATCCACTCTTACCCTGGGGCTGAAAAGCAGTTATGCCTGGAGCGAGGGTAATGCCGAGGCTCCGATGATTTCCAAAGTCATCAAAGGACAGTCTCTGTCTTTCAGTCACCTTGGCGGTCTGCTCAAGGTCTCGCTGTCCAACGTCCCTTCCAGCGCAGCTAAACTGATGGTCCTGACTCCAGGATACGTGACCTCCAAAAATATGCCCGTGCAGGGCTGGTCCGGCTCTTTCACTGAGGACAAACCCTATGTACAGGCTTATGCGGGAGAGGATGGCCTTATAGGAGTATCGTTTACCCCTGGTACTTCTTCTTCCATGGATTTCTATGTTCCGCTGCCAGTCGGTCCCGGCGTCACGCATACTTATCCGGAAATAAGGATTTATCTTGTCGATTCTGCAGGAAGTACCATTTCCGGGACTCTGCGCGCAGCCGCAGACGTCAGAATCGACAGGGCTCATATAAAGCCCATGAGCGAAGTGGCGTATCCCGCGCTTAAGGCGCCCAATACGGTAACCACGCTGTTTGGAAACGCAGGTTTCAGCAATCCTGTCGTCGGAAAGGCCGGCGGAAACTCCTCGGAGGCAATTCTTGGGGCGGCTCGCGGCATGGTATGGACCCAGCAGGATCACAAGGCGATTATCTTTGACCAGGTCCAGAGTCTCCGTCTATGGGATATGGATGCGGGAACAATTTCGGAACCTGTTACGTACGGCACGTCATCTTGTGTTCCATGGCTTGGAAACATGCATGGCGGGAAAGTTTATTTTGCAGAAAAGGCAACTGCCGCGGTATGGTCTTACAATCCGTCAGACGGGGTATTTACCAAAGAAGCGGCACAGGCCGGCTGGAGCGGTAACAGTGTAATGGATCTTGTTTACGATTCCGAAGGAAACGCTTACGTTGCAGTCCGAAACCTGAATACCATTTATAAATTCAGCGGCGGTGACATTACAGCCGAACCGTCACTGTCAATCAATACCGGCAAATGGCCGCTGGCCATGGAGTTCGATGCCGACGGGAATCTCATTGTGGCAACGAACGGCTGCCAGTTGCTCAAGGTGAACGTTTCAACGGGTACATATGAGGCCATCGCCGGAATACTGGATGCAAAGGCAATTGCGGACGGAACGGCCGGGTCGCCGCTTACGGCGAAATTCACCGCCGGAATCGGAGACATCGCCATTGCGCCCAACGGAGATATCTATGTGGCCGATACATATAGGGTGCGCAGAATCCGTAAAGGTTCTTTGGGCTATTCCAACGCCGTGGTGAGCACTGTTGCCGGAGGTTCACAGGCAGCCAATCGCGCCGCCATTGTGGACGGAGTGGGCACATCGGCAAACTTCCGTCAGATGGGAGGCCTGCTTCTCAACAGCAAGGGTTCAGTCCTTTATATTACCGATCAGGGGACCGGCCATGTGCGTGAATTGTATCTCGGCGATCCGGACGGGCCTGTTGACGAGAAGACAACTGTCAGGGCAGCCACGTTCAATATACGTTTCGTGACAGACAAGGATACCGAAGAGCGAAGCTGGACCAGCAGGCGTACCGGCGTGGTACAGTTGATCAAGGATTATGACTTCGACATAACCGGCTTCCAGGAAAGCCGTCCGGAACAGCGGACATACCTGAAGGATAATCTTCCGGACTATACTTTCTTTGAAACTCCGGAAGAGCCTTGCATGGCTTGGAAGACCGCCAGGTTTGTACTGCTTGGGAGCGGATATTTTTATCTCTCGGCCACTCCTGATGTGGCAAGCAGCCCTTATCCGGGGTGGGTTTCAACAGACCCCGGCCGGAAACGCGTTTGCCAGTGGGCAAAGCTTGAAGACAGGGAGTCGGGCAGGAAGATTCTATATCTGAACACTCATCTGGAGGTGACGAGTTCGGGAACTTCCATCAGCGAAGAAGAGGCTGTTACAATCCGGACCAATTCTGCAGATTTGATCTGCAGCCGAATAGCGTCGTTGAGTTCCGGTGAGTATTCGGTGATTCTTGGCGGAGACATGAACAGTTCCACAACCGAAGCCGCCCATACGGACTATTTCAAAGCTCAGCTTACGGACTCCTATTATCGCAGTGCCGACCTGGGAGTAAAGGAAGGCCCTGTGGCTACATACAATGCATACAGCTATGAGGAGGAACAGCGCAGCAAGTGGTATCACAGGATTGATTATCTGTACTTTAAAGGTCCTCTGGACGTGGTAAGGTACAAAGTCATCGACGACTTGTACGGTGGTTATTATACCTCCGACCACTGGCCTTTGATGGTAGTATTTGCACTAAACTAAAAACCATAAATAATATTGCACCATGAAAAGAAAAATGTATTTGCAACCCGAGACCGAGTTGCTGGAAACAATGCAGGAGCTCAATTTCTGCGCATCAGATTTAGGCACATCCGGAAGCGGTGGCATCGAAAACTGGATTGAAGACGGTCCTGGTGAATGGATTTTTTAGGAGGATGCTCTATGAGAAAGATTGAATTCATAGTATTTGCAGCAATGGCTGCATGCGTTTTCTCCTGCAGTAAGGAGGTTAAGGTTCCCGAGGAACAGAAAGCCGGGACAAAAACTCTTGAAGCCCGTTTTGCCGATGAAGAAACCAAAACGGCTTTCGTCAGTGGAGTTTACAAGTGGAAAACGAATGACAACATGGTTGTCCGCAGTGACAATGCCAACGGTTACACTACGTATAAATATACCGGAGAAGACAGCGCCGACGCGGTGACTTTTGTTGCCAATACGGATGACAACATCGTGTACGGAAACGATTCGTTTGCTATCTATCCTGCCAAGACCAGCGGGACGGGAGCAAGTGCATACCCAAAGGAGGAAGACGGCTCGCTCAAGCCGGTCCTCAAGGATACTTATACCTGGTTCGACGAAAATGTGGAAGCGCCCATGCTTGCAAAAGTGGCCTCGGGTGAACCGCTGGAGTTCAAACAGCTTGGCGGCTTGCTCAAGGTGACCTACAAGAACGTGCCTCCCAAAGCGGCCAAAATCATCGTAACCGCCCCGGTGGTGGATGACGCTCTTATTGCCGCGGGCAATGTCACTTACAAGATCAATTCTACCATGAACAAGACGTACAACTGGACAACTGCAGGCGGCGGTTTTGATCCTGTCGAGATACCATACGTAAAGGCCTATCCCCACAGCGGAACATACAAGACAACGGTCAACATTGCTTCGGCTACTGCCGCCCAGCGCACGTCAGATGACGGCATCACCGCTTACATCCCGCTTCCGGTCGGTCCTGAAGTTGTTGGAGGAAAGAATGTCTATCCCCGCCTGGAAGTGAGCCTTGTATTTGCCGACAATACTGTTGTCCCCGGCTCAACCCGCGCTGCCAACAATGTCCAGATTGAGCGCGCCCATATTAAGCCCATGCCTGCTATCGCCCTCACCAAGTACTCTGTGGAAGTCGTTGCCGGAACGGACGGATCAAATGCAACTACAGACGGTATCGGTACGGCTGCCAAATTCAACCAGGTCCGCGGACTGTGCTGGCTCGATTCTTCCAACCTGCTTCTTACAGAATCCAACGGCAGCAAAGTATTGCGCAAATTCAACAAATCTACCAAGGAAGTAACATCTGCGAAGACTCTCGGCGGAAATGCACCATGGCAGGGCTGCATGAAGGACGGCCTGTTCTATTTTATCGACAAGGGTAATGCACAAATCAGGACCTGGAATCCTTCAACCGGTGATCTCGCAACATTGACCTCTTCTGTGGGAAACAGCCCCATGTGCGTCCGCTTCTATGGTGACGACGCTTATGTGGCGAGCAGGAATGATTCAAAGGTTTACAAATTTGCTGGAGGCGCTACAGGCACCAAGTCGGTCTTCTTTGACTTCTCCACCCTCGATCATGGTGAGGATACCAACTGGCCTATCGCGATGGTATTTGACGGTGACGGCAATGCCATTGTTACAGTAGGAAGCAGCAAGGGTACTTCTGCCAGCGCCTATGCAGTTTATGTAATCTCGCCCGCCGGAGAAATCGTCACTACCATAGGTAAAAAGGTCAAAGCCACATCTTTTGCCCTGACCTATGACGGTGCCCCGGCCAATGCAACGTTCTCTGCAAACATGAACGGTATCACCCTAGGCCCTGACGGAGCCCTGTACATGGTTGACAGCTATGCCATCCGCCGTATCACCAAGGGGGCGTCCGGCTGGTCCGACGCCACTGTGACCACCATTCTTGGCGGCGGCTCGTCATATACTACATCAGTAGGCGCCACCTGCCAAATTACAAACACACCTCAGGATATCGTTTTCGATCCGGAAAACAGCAAGGTGTTCTACTTCTTTGACTGGCGTTACACCCTCAGGAAAGTAACTATTGAATAGTTGTCGGTATAAGTTAAGTTATAGTACGGGCTGGCTGACATGAGTCGGCCAGCCCATTTGTTCATCATGAAAAGAATCATCGCACTTTGGCTTCTTGCCCTGATACCAGTTATGGCGTCCTGGGCGCAGGAGTACCGTTACGTGGAAGCATCGGATCTTACGGTTACCGGGAAAGTGTTTCCGGATACGCCTAATCCATATCATCGCATAGATACGGCGCGTTTTCATGGATTCACCAAGGATGAGTTGAAACTTGTGCTGGAGAGTTCCGGCATAGCCATAGCTTTCAGGACCGATTCCCCGTCGATAAGGGTGCTTCCAAAGTATGTCAGACCATATTTCGGCGGAGGAACCACGGGCTTTGCCGGGCGCGGTTTCGACCTGTACATAAAGAAAGACGGCAAATGGCTGTGGGCCGCAGCCGGACTGCAGAATGACAATGCCCTGGATAAACCTGTGAACCTGATAAAGGACATGGATTCCAGCGTAAAGGAGTGCCTTCTGTATCTTCCTGTCCGCAGTGAAGTTTCATCGGTGAAAATCGGAGTGGAGGAAGGACGCATTCTGGAACCTGTCGGACAGCCGTTTCGTCACCGTGTGGCCGTTTTCGGTTCCAGCTTTACCCATGGGGCATCTACCTCAAAAGCCGGAATGGCGTATCCGTCAATTCTCTCCAGGGAAACAGGTATCCAGTTCCTGAACCTTGGGGTTAGCGGCCGCTGCCGACTTCAGGATTACTTTGCCGCAGCTCTTGCCCAGGCGCCTGATGTAGATGCATTCCTTTTCGACACCTTTTCCAATCCCACACCCGAAGAGATTCGGGAGCGCCTGTTTCCTTTCATAGAGGCTATGCAGTCCGCCCATCCCGGGAAACCGCTCATTTTCCAGCAGACCATTTATCGGGAAAGGCGCAATTTCAACAAGCAGGCCGATTCATATGAGCGCGAGAGAATGGATGTGGCGGCGAAACTGATGAAGGAGGCATGCAAAAAGTATAAAGACGTTTACTTTATCACTACAACCAACGCGACGTCCCCGGACCACTACACTTCCGTTGACGGTACGCATCCTGGAGATTATGGATACACCCTCTGGGCCCGCAGTATTCGTAAACCCGTACTCAGGATATTGAAAAAATACGGTATCAGATGAGAAAAGCATATACTCTCTTTGCGCTTTCAATTCTTTGTTTTCACCTTTCGGCGCAGGTGATTACCCCGGAACATCAGAAGCGTGCGGCGGATCTTGTGGGCCGGATGACTCTTGAGGAGAAGATTTCACTGGTGTCGGGTTATAATGACGGATTCCATACGGCTCCGGTTCCTCGTCTTGGAATTCCGGAAGTAAGGATGGCGGACGGGCCTCAGGGCGTAAGGAACAATACCAAAAGCACTCTGTTCGCCTGCGGAGTGGCTGCAGCCGCCAGCTGGAATACGGAACTTGTACATCAGATGGGAGTCGCTCTCGGGCAGGATTCCCGTGCCCGCGGAGTCCATATCCTTCTTGGCCCAGGAGTAAATATCTGCCGAAGCCCGTTGTGCGGCCGCAATTTCGAATACTTCGGGGAGGATCCTTTCCTGGCGTCGGAAACTGCGGTTGCATATATCGGCGGCGTGCAGTCTCAGGGTGTGATGGCTACGATAAAGCATTTTGCCCTGAACAATCAGGAATATGACCGTCATCACGTCAACTCGGTTGCCGATGAACGTACGATGAACGAGATTTACTTTCCTGCCTTTCGCGCGGCGGTTGAGAGGGCTGGTGTGGGCTCGGTCATGACAAGTTACAATCTGGTGAACGGAGTACACAGTTCGGAAAACAAGTATCTTATTGTTGACAACCTGCGGGGAAAATGGAATTTCAAAGGCTTTACCATGAGCGACTGGACTTCCACCTATTCGCCCGTACTGCTTATGCAGGACGGGGTGGATCTGGAAATGCCCAGTGGCTTCTGTTTGAACATGGAAACGCTGGTGCCCCTTCTGGAGCGGGGAGTCGTGACGGAAGCTCAGCTTGACGGGAAGGTGCAGCGTATTTTACAAACCTATATCGCGTTCGGTTTCCTTGACCGTCCGCAGCTGGACAGCACAATTCCCGAAGACAATCCTTACTCAAGGGAAGTGGCGTACAAACTCGCCTGTGAAAGCATCGTACTTCTGAAAAACGACGGTATACTGCCTCTGAAGAAGCGGCAGAAGGTAAGCCTTTCCGGGCCTGCGGCGGATGTGGTCCCGTGTGGCGGTGGCAGCGGTTCCGTTGATCCCCTTTATGCAGTTTCTCTCAAAGAAGGATTGCTGGACATAGGGTCCAAGATGGTGGAAGACGCACCTGTAGAAATAATAGCTGTCGGTTTTGACAAAACCACTGAATATGAGAATGCCGACAGGACTTTTGCCCTTCCCGACGGCCAGGAGTCCCTGGTGGACAAAGCCCTTGAAAGGGGACACAGGGTGGTGCTGGTAGTGAACGCAGGAGGTGCTGTTGACCTGAGCAGGCTGGAACCGAAGGTGAATGCCATCCTGTGGGCCTGGTATCCTGGTCAGGAGGGCGGAAAGGCACTTGCAGAAATCATTTACGGGAAAGTATCCCCAAGCGGAAGGCTTCCTGTGACTTTCCCCAGGGCTGTTGAGGACAATCCCTCACAGCAGTTCTATTACCCTTCCAAGCCATTTACCAAGCGCGGACACAGCGTCCGTCCATCGGTTTATGAGGAAGGCATATTTGTGGGTTATCGCGGATATGGTAAGGTTCAGCCCTTATATCCTTTTGGATATGGTCTTGACTATACTGACTTTTCCTATGGCCCGGTCAGCGTTGTTCCTGCCGGGGACGGTTTTGACGTAAGCCTCGACGTAACCAATACAGGGAAACGTGCCGGTACGGAGACAGTCCAGTTGTATGTCCACGAGTGTGAGCCGTCGGTTCCTCGTCCGGAACGTGAACTCAAGGCTTTTGCTAAAGTGCAGATCGGCAAAGGCATGACGGTGACGGTCCGTTTACACCTTCCGAGGGAAGCTTTTGCGTATTACGACACGGAATCCCATGGATGGAAGGTCAACCCGGGCAGATTCACCCTTGAGGCTGGTTCATCGTCCATGGATATACGCAGCAGAGCCGAAGTGAATCTTTAACAGCGTAATTCATGATGACATCCGAGGAGAAAAATATACGCGGCTTCGCTGGCAGGTGTTTCTGTCGGCAACCGTGGGATACGGTATTTATTATGTCTGCCGGCTGAGCCTGAACGTGGTAAAAAAACCGCTGGTGGATGCCGGTGCTCTCACCGAGACCGAACTGGGCATAGTAGGCTCGGCGCTGTTCATTACCTATGCAGTAGGCAAGTTTGTAAACGGATTCCTTGCAGACAGGGTGAACATACGCAGGTTCATGTCGATAGGTCTGCTCATTGCGGCTTTGGTGAATCTTCTTTTGGGGTTCAATCTGTCATCAGGGCTCTTTGTAGTCCTTTGGGCGGTGAACGGATGGGCGCAGTCAATGGGAGCCCCGTCCGGGGTGGTCGCCCAGTCACGATGGATTCCGGACAGGCAGAGGGGGCGGTTCTATGGGGTGTGGTCCGCAAGCCACAATATTGGCGAGGCCCTTACTTTCATTATCATTGCCGCCGTTGTCTCTGCTGCAGGATGGCAGTGGGGCTTCCGGGCTGCAGGTATTCTGGGAATTGCAGGAGCTCTGATGCTTGCATTGCTGTTGCGTGATTCTCCGCAGAGCTGCGGGCTTCCCGCTCCGGATCGTGAAGAAAAAGCTGCGGGATAGTGGGGACGGTTGTCTCCGGTTTTGTCTCCGACTGGTTCTTCAAAGGGAGCAGGAATGTCCCTTCCGTCATCTTCGGGCTTATGAACGTGCTAGGGGTGGGCCTCTTCCTATTCGGCCCATCAAGCCATTTCTGCATGATAGCTTCAATGGTGGTCTTCGGCCTTGCCATAGGAGCCCTTATCTGTTATCTTGGCGGTCTGATGGCGGTTGACATCGCATCCAAAAAGGCTTCGGGTGCGGCTCTTGGCGTGGTAGGAATAGCAAGTTACATAGGTGCCGCTGTTCAGGACTTCGTGAGCGGATTGACCATTGAGTCCGGCAAAACTGCAGGAGCGGCAGCGGATGCGGCCGTGTACGACTTTTCCGTAGTGTCGTGGTTCTGGTTCGGGGCTGCAATACTGTCGGTGGTCTTCACCCTGATTGTCTGTACATTCACAGCAAAACGCCGCTGATTCTTGCCATTTTTTACTATCTTTGCGTCATGGAATATTTGATAGTACATTGGAATATAGACCCGGCAATCCTGCATATCGGCGGGTTTGAACTCAGGTGGTACTCGCTGCTGTTCGTGAGCGGGTTCATTCTGGGATGGTTCATAATGAAGCATTTCTTCCTTAAGGAAAAGATAGATACGGCCCTGCTGGATCCCATGCTGTACATGCTCCTTATCTGCACCATCGTGGGTGCACGTCTTGGGCATTGCATCTTCTACCAGCCGGACTATTACTTTGGCTCCTGGAAGGGCTTCTGGGAGATATTCATGCCATGGAAGGGCGGCCTGGCAAGCCACGGAGGCACCATCGCCATCATCCTTGGCCTCATCTGGTACACAAGGAAATACGGCCCCAAGAACCACTTCGACATCATGTGGCTCATGGACCATCTTGTGATTCCAATCTCCTTCGCCGCCTGTTTCATCCGCCTTGGCAACCTGTTCAACAGCGAAATCTACGGCAACCCCACAGACCTTCCCTGGGGCTTCGTCTTCGAGCGCAACGGAGAAACCGTTCCCTGCCACCCCACCCAGCTGTATGAGGCCGGAACTTATCTTCTCCTTGGCCTTATCCTCTTTGCCCTTTACAAGTGGAAACTTCCCAAGATTTATAGGGGAACCTTCGTGGGAATATTCTTCATCGGATGCTTCGGCAGCCGCTTCCTGATCGAGTTTGTAAAGAACCCCCAGGTGGCTTTCGAGGAGAACATGACGCTCAATATGGGACAGCTTCTGTCCATCCCGTTCATCCTTCTTGGAATAGGCTTCCTGGTGTGGGCCTTCGTGAAGAAGAAACCCGCCATGGCGGTTCATCCGGAGCCGGTTTCCAAAAAGAAAGAGGCAACACATTATGCAAAGCCGCTGAATTAGCGGCTTTTTTTGTTTTTAACCACGTTGCGGGTGCAGTTTTTGCAGTGAACATGCCGCTTAATACTATAGTATGATCAGAAAATCGTTGTTTGTGCTGCTGCTCCTCCTTCCGGTGGCGGCATCGGCACAATATCAGGAGGCTCCGTCCCAGGCGGACAGTACGCTTGTCCTTACCCTGGATGACGCCCTCAGGATAGCCCTGTCGGAGAATATTGCCGTGAAGGTGGCAGACCTTGAGGTAACAAGGCAGGAGTATGCCCAGAAAGGCTCGTACTCATCTTTGTTCCCGCAGATCAATGCCTCGGGTTCATTTCAGCGCACCCTTAAGAAGCAGGTGATGTATATGGGCGGCGGTTCGTCGTCGGGGTCCGGAAGCGGTTCCGGCAGCGGCGGCGGAATGGCGTCCATGCTCTCCGGTGCCCTTGATCCAATCAATTACTATATCCAGGAGCTGATGAAGCAGCATCCCGGAGCAATCGCCCCATATACCCCTCCGGCAACGGACCCGGAGGAATCGTCCTCAAACGGCGGCGGCATCGAGGTGGGTAGAAACTACACCTGGAGCGCCGGCGTCAACGCCCAGCTGCCCATTGTGAACTTCCAGCTCTGGGAAAGCCTCGCAATATCCGGGGACCAGGTGGAACTGGCCGTGGAGCAGGCACGTGAATCCCGCCTTGGCATGGTTGCATCCGTGAAGCAGGCCTATTATGCAGTGCTTCTTGCAAAGGCGGCGTATGACGTATACGACGCCGTGTATCAGAACGCCGTGGAGAACTACAAGCTCACGGAAATGAGGTATAACGCCCAGAAGGCTTCCGAACTGGATTTCACCCGCGCAAAGAGCTCCCTTGCCAGCGCCATCCCCAACCTTTTCAATGCGGACCACGCAATAGAGATTGCCCTGTGGCAGCTCAAGGCGGTGATCGGCCTGGACCTGGACAAGGAAATAGACGTTGCAGGATTTCTTGACGATTACGCCCAGGAGATGTTCCGCGACATCACGGAAGGCGGAGAAGCCTCCCTGGAACACAATTCCCAGATGATCCAGCTGCAGAAGCAGGCGGAAATGCTTTCGCGCCAGATCCGCATGCAGCAGTATGCATATATCCCCACGCTCAGCCTTGCGTTCGCCTACAACTACAACGCAATGGCGGAAGACCTGGAATTCAAGAACTACAACTGGACGCCTTATTCCTATGTGGGCCTGTCGCTGAACATCCCCATCTTCTCTGGCTTCCAGCGCTATCATTCCATAAAGCAGACGCGCGTGCAGGCCAGGGAGCTGGAGCTCCAGAGGACCAACGCGGAAAGGCAGCTCAGGATTGCCATCCGCCAGAGCATCTCCTCCATGGATACGGCCATGAAGACGTACGATGCCGCAAAAGACGCCCTTGAGAGCGCGGAGAAAGCATTCGACATAGCCCTCAAGAGCTACCAGGTGGGAAAGAGCACCCTCACGGACCTCAACAATACCGAGCTGGTGCTCACCCAGACACGCCTTCAGGTTTCACAGGCGGTCTACAGCTTCATCCTGGCCAAGGCCGGCCTGGAGCAGACTTTAGGTTACGATTATACGGAAGAAAAACAGTAAATATCATATGAGAAGCAGGTTTATTGCAGTGCTGGCTTTGGCCGCAGCGGTGTCTTGTTCAGGTAACGGTGGCAAGAAGCAGGCGTCTTCAGTCCAGGGGTTAACTCCCGTTACGCCAAATGTGGAAGTGGCGGTCGCCCAGTCAAGGGACGTCCCCCAGGAGAGCGTCTATGCCTCTACTGTAGAAGCTTATGCCGTCAACAACATCATGCCCCAGACCGGCGGACGCATACGCAAAATCAACGCGGAGGTAGGCGACTATGTCTCCAAAGGCCAGGTCCTGGCAGAGATGGACCGTCTCCAGATGGAGCAGCTGGAGCTTCAGATAAAGAACGATGAGGCGGAGTACGAGCGCCTAAAAACCCTCTATGCGCAGGGCGGCGTGGCGCAGAGCGACTTCGAAGCCGCAGAGCTTGGCTACAAGGTCCGTAAGTCCAACTACCAGAACGTCAAGGAAAACACCATCCTGCGCAGCCCCATCACGGGGTATGTATCGGCCCGAAACTTCGACCAGGGAGACATGTTCTCCATGGCTGCGCCCATATTCACGGTCCAGCAGGTGACCCCGGTGAAACTCCTCGTGGGCGTTTCCGAGAGCGAGTACACCAAGGTCAAGAAAGGCGATTCGGTATCCCTTACGGCAGATGCCATCCCCGGTCGCACCTTCAGCGGAAAGGTGGAACGCCTGTATCCCACCATTGATGCCACCACCCACACCTTCAAGGTAGAGGTGGTCGTGGCCAACACCGACAGGGTGCTGCGTCCCGGCATGTACGCCAGGGTCGTCATAAATTTCGGCAACCGCCGCAGCGTGATTGTCCCGGACATGGCCATTGTCAAGCAGGAGGGGACCGGAACCCGTTTCATATATGTGCTCAATGAGGATTCCACTGTGAGCTATCTCCCCATTACCCTTGGCCGCCACATGGGAACGGAGTATGAGGTGGTGGCTGGGCTGGAGCCCGGAAGCACCATAGTGGTAAAGGGCCAGAGCGCACTCAAGGACGGCATTAAAGTGAATGTGCTATGAGCATTTACAGGACATCGGTAAACAATCCGGTAACAACCGGGCTGGTCTTCCTGGCCTTTGCCATACTGGGCATATTCGCCCTCACGCGGCTTCCCGTGGACAACTTCCCGGACGTGGAGTCCAACGTGATAATGGTCATGAGCTCGTATCCCGGGGCATCGGCGGAGGACGTCGAGAATAACCTCACGAAGCTCCTGGAGAACTCACTGAACGGTGTTCCAAACCTGAAGGACCTGTCCTCAAACTCACGTGAGAACATCTCCATCCTCACTCTAGAATTCGAGTACGGCACTGACATAGACGAAGCCACCAACGACGTCCGCGACAAGCTGGACATGATATCCCAGACTCTCCCGGACGGTGCCTCGCTGCCTTTCCTTTTCAAGTTCAGCGTGGACGACATGCCCATAATGATCATGGCCGCCACCGCCAACCAGAGCGTGAGCGCCCTGGACAAGATTCTGGACGAAAGGGTGGCAACGCCCCTTGCCAGAGTCTCCGGCGTGGGCCAGATCAGTGTTGCAGGTGCCCCCAAGAGGGAAATCCAGGTGTACTGCGACCCCAGCAAACTGGAAGCCTACAAGCTGTCCATCCCCGCAATTTCCCAGATAATTGCGGCAGAGAACCGCAACATCCCCTCCGGCAGCATCGACATCGGCTCGGATACCTATACACTACGTATCAAGAAGGAGTTCCAGGACCCGTCGGAGCTTCTGGACGTAGTCCTGGGCAGTTTTGGGGGCGGTACCATATACCTGAGGGACGTGGCCCGAGTGGTTGACGATGTTGAGGAGAAGTCCCAGGAATCCTACACGAACGGCGTGCGCGGCGCCCAGATTATTATCCAGAAACAGTCCGGTTACAATACCGTGGAGGTTATCCGGAGGGTCAAGGCGGAGATGAAAAGGCTGGAGCACAACCTTCCCTCGGATATCAGGATAACCACAGTCGTAGACAACTCGGACAATATTATCCGCACTATCGACTCCCTCAAGGAGACCATCCTCATCACCTTCCTGGTGGTTATGCTGGTGGTGTTCCTTTTCCTTGGCAGGTTCAAAGGCACCATGATAGTGGTCCTTTCCATCCCTATCGCCCTTCTGGCATCCCTGCTGTACCTCTTTGCAACGGGCAATACCCTCAACATCATCTCCATGAGCGCACTGTCCATAGCCATAGGCATGGTGGTGGACGATGCCATCGTGGTCCTGGAGAACGTATCGTCCCATCTGGAGAGGGGTGAGAAACCCAAGGAAGCGGCCGTGCACGGAACTGCTGAAGTGGGTATTTCCGTCATAGCGTCCACCCTTACCATGCTGTGCGTGTTCCTGCCCCTGACCATGATCAAGGGCATGGCCGGCATCATGTTCAAGCAGCTGGGCTGGATAGTGTCCATCATCATGATAGTCTCTACCACGGCGGCACTTACCCTTGTTCCCATGCTGTGTTCGGTGCTCCTTAATAACAAGCCAAACAACAATAAGATATACAAGGCTATATTCGGCCCCGTGAACAAGGTCCTTGACGCCCTCTCTGCCGGGTATTCACGCCTTATCGGCTGGTGCATGAACCACAAGAAGCTCATTCTTGCGGTGGCTGTGGTTATCTTCGCCGTGGTAATGGCCGTCTACGTGCCCAGGATGAAGACGGAGTATTTCCCCAACTCCGACGCCGGCCGCATGCAGGCAACCATAGAGCTGCCAATCGGAACAGCCCAGGACGTCACGCGCGACGTCGCCTCCAGGATTTATGCCAAACTTGCCTCCGATATTCCGGAAATCAAGGTCCTGAGCTACCGATTCGGCCAGGCCGATTCGGACAACGCCTTCGCCTCCATGCGCCAGAACGGCACCTACCTCATAACCATGAACATCAACGTAGGGTCCATGGAGAACCGCGAGCGAACCGTATCGGAGATTGCCGATATAGTCAGGGCGGACCTTCGCCTGTTCCCGGAAATCAACAAGTTCAATGTGTCCGAAGGCGGCGGCATGGGCGGCCGTGCATCGGTCCAGCTTGAAATATACGGTTACGATTTCGGGGAGACGGAGGCCGCTGCCAGGGAGGTGCGCGAAAGGATGATGGCCAGCGGACTGTTTGTCCAGGCCATCCTCTCCAGGGACCAGTATACTCCTGAGTACGAGGTAGACTTCGACAGGGAAAAACTGGCACTGAACGGCCTGTCTTCCGTAACTGCAGCCGCTGCCGTTTCTGCGGCAATGTCAGGTTCCGTGGGGTCATACTACCGCGAGGACGGTGAAGAGTACAATATAAGGGTTCGATATGCCCCCGAGTTCCGCACCGGCATTGAAGACATAGAGAACATCACCATCTTCAACTCCCAGGGACGCGGAATCAAGGTGAAGGACCTTGGACGCATAGTGGAATCCAAGGTTCCCCCCACCATCCAGCGCAAGAACCGTGACCGCTATATTTCCGTCACCGGCATACTTGCCCAGGGCAAATCCCTCAGCGACGGCGTGGACTTCGTCAACGCCTCCCTGTCGCAGGCGCCTCTGCCCCAGGGGCTGAGCTGGCAGATAGGCGGAGACTACGAAGACCAGCAGGACATGTTCTCCGACATGATACTCCTTGCAGTCCTTATCATTGTCCTGGTTTATATGGTCATGGCCTCGCAGTTCGAGTCCTTCCTTGGTCCTTTCGTAATAATGTTTTCCATCCCCTTCGCCCTTGTGGGCGTGGCGCTTGGCAACATGGCAGCGGGCCTTGCCGTGGGCGTCATGTCGCTGATAGGCATAATCATCCTTCTGGGTATCGTCGTGAAAAACGGTATCGTGCTCATTGACTACACCATCCTGTGCCAGGAGAGGGGAATGAGCGTGAGGGAATCGTCGGTGACAGCGGCGCGCAGCCGTCTCCGTCCCATCCTCATGACCACCCTCACCACGGTCCTTGGCATGCTCCCCATGGCCATTGGACGCGGCGAAGGCTCTGAAATGTGGAACGGCCTTGGAACCACGGTTGCGTGGGGCCTGTCCATCTCTACCCTCATTACCCTTATCCTTATTCCGGTGCTTTACTGCGGTCTTACGGAACACATTGAAAGGAGAAAAGCAAAAAAAACGGCGCGCGCTGAAACGAATCAACTATAATTTGCATCTTAATATTTGTGAATATGAAAGCACTTTTTGTAGCGTATAACCAGGCCTACAATCAGGAGATAGTGGATCTTCTTGAAAAACTGGGCCAGAGGGGATACACAGTGTGGGAGGAAACAGGCGGCAGAGGTACCCTGGACGGGGAACCGCACCTTGGGAACCACGCCTGGCCAACACAGAACCACGCCCTGTTTTCCGTTATGGAAGACGGCCTTGCAAAGAAGGTTCTGGAAAGCCTGAGGGAAGTGGATGCTTCAAATCCCAGACTGGGACTGAAAGCATATATTCTTCCGGTGGAAGATACGTTATAAAAAAAATTGCTTATATTTGCACACTAGCGCATTGATAATTATGGCCAAAGTCGCAACAAATACCAACTTTCAGGAGCTCCTCCAGGACAGCAAACTTGTCGTGGTAGACTTCTGGGCTACATGGTGTGGCCCCTGCAGAATGCTCTCTCCCATCCTTGATGAGGTAGAGGAAGAAATGGCAGACAAAATTTCCGTCGTCAAGGTAAATGTGGACGATGCAGACCAGATTGCCATGCAGTACCGCATAATGAGCATCCCCACCCTCCTGTTCTTCAAGAACGGCCAGGTTGTGGACAAGACTGTTGGTGCAATGCCCAAGAACGTTTTAGTAGAAAAAATCAACTCAAATATCTAACCTGTCATGAAGAAATTTTTTGCTATCATCGCAGTTGCAATGGCTTCCGTAATGGTTGCCAATGCCCAGATTGGTATTGTAGCCGGTTTCGGTTCCAGCACCACCACCATCAATGAAGAAGACCTCCTCGCTAACCTGAACGGTGTTAACGACTATCATCTTGGTCTCGCCTTCAAGCTTCCCCTCCCCTTCGGTTTCGCAATCCAGCCGGAACTCCTCTATCAGATCAAGGGCGCAGACCTTGGCCAGGTAGTCAACGGTGAAAAGCAGGCTGACGCTGCAGCTGAGGAATTCAAATTCAATGACGGTTTTGCAGAACTGAACCTGGGTGTTCAGTGGGGTCTTGACCTCGTCGCTTTCCGTCCCTTCGTTTTCGCAAAGCCTTTCATCGGCTATAGGATTAATGAAGGTGAAGTAGAACAGTTCAGCGAAGATACTGAAAAGGCTCTTAACGAGGCAAAGAACGAGCTTGAGTATGGCTTCTCCATCGGTGCCGGTCTTGACCTCCTTGAGCACTTCCAGCTTTCAGTAGAGGTTTTCAAGAACCTTGGCGCTCTCTACAATGCAGACGGTGAGATCAATGCTTCCAAGGAAGACATTCCTGATACCAATAAGCTCACTGACCTCTCCAACTACGGCGGTATCAAGGTTTCCCTCGGCTTCTTCTTCTAGCAGATGAAGTCCAAGGCGCAAGTCTCGGAAATCAAAGAGTCGCTCCATCCGTATCTTGAACGGGTGGAGCGACTCATTGTAGATTACCTCCAGAGTGACATCGAGCTCCTGAACGCCACCAACCAATGGCTCAGGCAGAGGCCCGGCAAGATGCTGAGGCCCATTCTGAGCCTGCTTGCTGCCGGTGCTGCGGGAGGTATCAACGAGGACTCCGTCCGCTTTGCGGCAGCGTCGGAGCTCCTTCACAACGCAACCCTTCTCCATGACGACGTGGTGGACGGCGCAAAGGAGAGAAGGGGTGCGCCTACGGTTTCCTCGCTCCTGAACAGCGAGGCGTCCGTCCTCATTGGTGATTACTGGCTGGTTAAGTGCATGCAGGTAATCCTGGCATCGTCCCAGAAGGCGGACAGGGTGATACGTATCTTCGCAAAAACCCTTGCAGACCTTGCTGAGGGAGAGATCCTGCAGCTCCAGAAGGCCAGTGATGCAAGCACTACCGAGGAGGATTACCTGAGGATTATTTACTGCAAGACGGCCTCCCTTTTCGAGGCCTCTGCACTTGCCGCAGCTGTTTCTGCCGGCGCTCCGGACAGGGTGGAGAACGCCCTTTCCGCCTATGCCAGGAACCTTGGCCTGGCCTTCCAGATAAAGGACGATATCTTCGACTACACCGCCCCCGAAGCGGAGGTTGGGAAGCCGGTGGGCATAGACCTTCTGGAGCAGAAGATAACCCAGCCGCTTCTGTGTGCGCTGGAGGTGGCCTCGCCGGAGGAGGAAGCTGCCATCCGCGAAAAGGTGAAGTCCGTCATGGACAATCCATCCCTCTCAGCGGAAATACGCGCCTTCGTGATAGAGAAGGACGGCGTCTCGGCAGCTGCCCGGAAACTGGATTCTTACATCGAAAAATCAATTTCTTGCCTGGAAACTCTTTCAGATTCGCCGGAAAAATTGTATCTTGCAAAACTTGCCCGTTATGTGGGTGAGCGTAGTGTCTGATGCAACGTGTTTTCGGGAATACTGAGGTGGTTGCCGCCCTTCACGCAATGGTGGAGAGCGGGCGCGTTCCGCATGCCATACTTTTCCATGAAGACGACGGTGCCGGGGCTTTCCCCATCGTCCTTAACTTCCTGGAGGAGTTGTACGGAGGGTCGCCCAGAGTACAGAAGCTCATTCATCCGGACATACATTTCGTGTTCCCGGTGGCGGGGGAGAAAAACCCCGTTTCACTGCAGTTTGCGGCCCCTTTCCGGGAGTTGGCGCTGGAGAATCCATACTTTAAGGAGAACCAGCTGTACCAGGCAATCGGGATAGAAGGGAAGCAGGGGAACATCTCCGTGGTGGAGGCCCGTTCCATATTGGAGAGGCTGTCGCTTTCCGCGGTGGAAGGCGGTTACCGGACGGTGGTCATGTACCTGCCGGAAAAGATGAACGCCGCGGCGGGGAATGCGCTTCTGAAGATGGTTGAGGAGCCTCCGCAGAATACGCTCTTCGCCATGATTACGCACGCTCCGGAGAAGGTTCTCACAACCATATCGTCCCGGTGCCTGCACTTGAGGGTAATGCCGCTTTCGGCAGAGGCGGAGAGGGAGGTTCATGCAGAGGAAAGCGCCGCAAATACGGTGCTGCTGGACTTTTTCTATGACCTTATGCAGGCGGTGCTGTCCAGAGATATGCTTGGAGCTCTGGAAACGGGGGAGGCGCTTGCGGACCTCAAAGTGAGGGAGCAGCAGAAGGCTTTCTGCTCTCTGGCTTCCAGGGAACTCCGTTCCATTTTCCTCCTGCAGCAGAAGATGCCGCGCCTGGCGTCGGTGGCTCCGGAGAGGGAAGAAATGACAGCGAAGATTGCCGGAGCGGTGAAGCCGGCTTTTCCCCGCTATGCCATGGGCTGCCTGGACCGCGCCCAGCAGATGCTGGAGAGAAATGTGAACCAGAAAATTATCTTTACCAATTTGGTAAGTCAAATATATACTTATGGAATACGATAGCGAGACCACTCATTTCGACTGTTTCCGCGGTTGCAGCGTAACCGTTGACGAGGAAACCCTCGAAAAGGAGATAAAATACAGGCCCGGATGCTGCAAGCTGGAGGTGTACGATGTCCTTAAAGGCATCCCCCAGGAGCAGTGGAACAATTACTTTGAGGTGCGTTTCAAGAATACCAGGAAGGGAATTTACGTGAACGCATCGGGCCAGAGCATCAAGATGGGAGACCTGGTGGTGGTTGAAGCCGCTACGGGTCACGACCTTGGAATAGTCACCCTTGACGGTCCAATCGTGGGCCGCCAGATGAAATGCCGCGGCATAGATCCGGAAACTCAGGAACTTAAGAAAATCTACCGCAAAGCCCGTCCCTTCGACATCCAGCGCTGGCAGGACGCCATAGCCCGCGAGCAGGAGACAATGATCCGTTCCCGCGTCCTTGCCGCCAACCTTGGCCTGGAGATGAAAATTGGCGACGTGGAGTTCCAGGGAGACGGCACTAAGGCCATATTCTACTATATTGCCGATGGCCGCGTAGACTTCCGTCAGCTCATTAAGGACTTTGCGGAAGAATTCCATATCCGTGTGGAGATGAAGCAGATTGGCGCCCGCCAGGAAGCCGGGCTCATAGGCGGCCTGGGCGTCTGCGGCCGTGAACTCTGCTGCGCAAATTACATCACTGAATTCAAGTCCATAGCAACCTCCGCCGCGCGTGTCCAGGACCTTTCCCTGAATCCCCAGAAGCTTGCCGGCCAGTGCGGAAAACTGAAGTGCTGCCTCAATTATGAGGTTGAGGCATATCTTGACGCGCAGTCAAAGCTTCCCCGCGTCCTGGAACCCCTGGAGTTGGAGGACGGCCAGGCTTTCCTTGTGAAGACTGACATCCTTGCCCAGAAGATGTATTTCTCCTATGAGAAGGGCTCCCTTGTCAACGTCCACTGCCTCACGGCCGATGAAGTCCGCGAGATCCAGGCCATGAACCGCCGCGGTGAAAAGCCCGCCACGCTGCGTGAGGAGGCCGTTTCTTCGCCTGAATTCGTCTCCGCAGTGGGTGACGATGCCATCAACCGCTTCGATCCTGAGAAGAAGAAAAAGCGCCGCAAGAACAAGAACCGCCGTAATGGGACACGGTAAACTCAAAAAGTTTGCAGAAAACGAGACCTTCCGCTGCCTTCTCCAGCCGGCGGCTTCGGATGTGTTGGTAAAGGGTTCCCGGGAGCTGGTCCTGAACGACCATCCCATAAAGGGAAACTGGGGCCGGGAGATGTTTGGTAACAGCAATCCTATCGTCCTTGAACTTGGATGCGGCGGGGGAGAATACACCATAGCCCTTGCCCAGAGGCATCCTGAAATCAATTACATAGGTGTTGATATCAAGGGCGCCCGGCTCTGGAAGGGTGCAAAATATGCCACTGAGAATGCACTTCCAAATGTGGCCTTTTTACGCACCCGCATAGAGTTCATAACCGCCTTCTTTGGCCCCTCCGAGGTCTCGGAAATCTGGCTTACCTTCTCCGACCCCCAGCTCCACGGCTCAGAGAATTCCCGCCTCTCTTCCCCCATGTTCCTGGCCCGCTACCGTTCCTTCCTTCGCCCCGGAGGCATCGTCCACCTCAAAACCGACTCCCGCTTCCTGTACGAATACACAATGTCTGTGGTCAAGGCCAATGCCTTGTCAATAATCAAGTCAAGTATTGACGTCTATTCTGAAAAAGACTTGAATCCTGAAGTCACCGGTGTCCAAACATTCTATGAGAAGATGTTCCTGGAAATGGGGCTGCCAATCACGTATATGGCCTTTGTGATAGACCACGACGGCCCGTACGTGTACCCCACGGACTTCGACGCGGATCACTGGCTTGAGGTAGAAGGCCCCCGCAGAAGTTTCTCCCATCAACCCGCTGCAAAACAGTAGAATTTTGTTATCTTTGTACACTATGGCAAAGATGATATATTCTATGGGCGAAGTCGCTGAGATTCTTGGCGAAAATGTTTCCGCAGTAAGGTATTGGAGCAATTACTTCGAGCGTTTCGTGAAGCCGGAGCGCAATGGTAAAGGAAACCGTCTGTTCCATCCTGAAGACATAGATGTCCTTAAGCAGATTCAGTATCTCCTCAAGACCAAGGGCATGACGCTGGACGGCGCCATGGCGGTACTCAAGGAAGAGCGCCGCGGGGTGGAGTCTAAGGTCAAGGCTTTGGACATCCTCAAAGGCATAAAGGCCGATCTGGAGGCGGTCCGTAAAGTCTTATGAAAGTAAAGGACATCACTGCCGTTCTGGAAGAGTTTGCTCCGCTTTCCGTCCAGGAGAGCTGGGACAACAGCGGCCTTCTCATAGGGTCTCAGGAGGACGATGTAACCGGCGTCCTCGTCGGATTTGACTGCACTCCGGAACTGGTAGACGAGGCCGTGGAGAAGGGCTGCAACATGGTTGTCACCCATCACCCACTCATCTACAAAGGTGTCAAGAGAATCAACGGACAGGACCCCGTGGGGGCTGCTATCATCAAGGCCGTCAAGGCCGGAGTGGCGGTATATGCCGCTCACACAACGGCAGACAAGGTAATTGGCGGCGTGAGCTATGACATGGCCGCAAAGCTGGGCCTTGAGAACGTACATATCCTGGAACAGGATGCGGAATGCACTGGCCTTGGCTGCGTGGGTGAATTCCCCAGGCCTATGACGGCAGAAGAGGCCCTGGAGCATGTCAGGAAGGCGTTCGGCCTCAAGGTTATCAAGCATTCAAAACCCGTCAAGGGGCTCATTTCCCGCGTAGCTGTGATGGGCGGAAGCGGCGGAAGCGAGATCGCTGCGGCAATGGCCGCCGGCGCACAGCTGTACATCACCGGGGACATATCGTACCATAATTTCTTCACTCCGGAAGGCTTTATGGTCATGGATATAGGACATTTTGAGAGCGAAGTTGGGATTGTGGACATTTTCTTATCGAAGATAAGGAAAATTTTTCCTAACTTTGCAGTCCTTAAATCCGCAGTGCTGGATGGGAGCAATCCTGTCCGGTACTACGGGATTGCCGGCCCCCAAAGCTGAAAGTAAATATAAATCGATTTATAATTTTTATGGCAACCACCAAAAAACCCGCCGCCGCAAAGAAAGTGGAGGCACCTATCGACAAGAGGGAAACCTTCGTCTCCCTCCAGAAGAATTTTGCCGATTCAGAGATTTCCGTAGAAGAGAAGCTCAAGACCCTGTATGAGCTCCAGGCAGCAGATTCAGAGATTGACAAGATAGTCCAGCTCCGCGGAGAACTCCCCGCAGAGGTAGCAGCCCTCGAGGAAGAGATTGCAACCCTCAAGGAGCGCAGCGCCGCCATCGCCGCCATCGTGGACCAGTTCAATCGCAACATCGCGGATGCAAAGCTCTCCATCGCAGAGCATGAAAGCGTCATAGAGAAGTATCAGCGCCAGCTGGAGACCATCCAGAACTCCCGCGAGTACGATTCCCTGAACAAGGAAATCGAGAACCAGGACCTCCTCCGTCAGATTGACGAAAAGACCATCGCGGACACCCGCATGGAGATTGCTGAGAAGAAGGCCGCCCTGGACGAGATCAAAGACCGTCTCGCTGTCCGCGGAGAGGACCTCGCCGCCAAGAAGCAGGAACTGGACACCATCGTGGAGTCCACTGCAAAGGAAGAGGCCGTGCTCCAGGCACGCCGTGAGGAATGCGCCGCAAAGATTGACGCCCGTACCATGAGCGCATACGAGCGCATCCGCGCCAGTGTCCACAACCACCTTGCCGTAGTCGGTATCTACAACGGCGACTCCTGCGGAGGATGCTTCAACACCATCACACCCCAGCGCCGCGTGGAAATCGCCTCCAACCGCAAGCTCATCATCTGCGAGCACTGCGGACGCATCATCATCAACCCCGATTTCGAAAAGTAAGTCACAATGGCGGAACGCAGGAATTCCCGCAAGGTGGACGAAGTCCAGAACCTCGAGGCCCTGATGGGGAACAAACCCCCTCAGGCCCTTGATGTAGAGGAAGCCGTCCTTGGAGCAATGCTGGTGGAGCCCTCCACCATAGACGAGGCAATGGAAGAACTCACTGCCCCGTGCTTCTACGATCAGCATCACCGCATGATCTTCGAAGCCATGTCGGACCTGGTGAACGAGCACGTCTCCATAGACCTCATCACCGTAAGCGACAAGCTCCGCTCTAAGGGAAATCTTGAAATTGTGGGCGGTCCCGTGGCCCTTGCGCGTCTCTCGCAGAACATAGGTGCTGCGGCGCACATGGAGTACTACATCAAAATCCTCAAGCAGAAGACCATCCAGAGGGACCTCATCACCGCATCGTACGATATCCTCAAACAGAGTTTCGACGAATCCACAAACGTTGACGACCTCATAGACAACGCCCAGTCCAAGGTCTTCGCCGCCATCCAGAACAACGTAAAAAGGGACGTCCAGGACATCGGATCCATAATCAACTCCGTGCTGGACAACCTGCAGGAACTCCAGGGCATGACCGGTCCCTCGGGTGTTCCTTCCGGGTTCCCCACCATAGACAGGGTCACCCAGGGCTGGCAGAAGAGCGACCTCATTATCCTGGCCGCCCGCCCGTCTGTGGGTAAGACCGCATTCGCCCTGAACATTGCCCGCAACGCAGCTGTTGAGTCCAACATGCCCGTCGCCGTGTTCTCCCTTGAGATGAGCGCAGACCAGCTTGGAAAGCGTCTTATCACCACGGAATCCGGACTTTCCGGAGAAAAAATCAAGGGTGGCGTGAAACTTGAACAGTATGAGTGGGTCCAGCTTGAAGAAACGCTCAAGCGCCTTGCCAAGGCGCCTCTGTACATAGACGACACCCCGGGCATTCCAATCATGGAATTCCGCACCAAGGCCAAGAGGCTTGTGAAGCAGAAGGGCGTACGTCTCATAGTGGTGGACTACCTGCAGCTGATGCAGGGCCCCGCGGAACTCCGCGGTCTGCGTGAGCAGGAGGTTGCGGCCATTTCCCGCACCCTCAAGGCAACGGCAAAGGAACTCAACGTTCCAATCATCGCCCTCTCGCAGCTTTCCAGGAACGCCGTCCAGAGAACCGGCGGTACTGGAAAGCCCCAGCTCAGCGACCTTCGCGAATCCGGCTCCATAGAGCAGGACGCAGATATGGTAATCTTCATCCACAGGCCGGACTTTGTGGGAATGTCGGACAATCCGGAAGACAAGGAGAAAGCCATCCTTGTAATTGCGAAGCACCGCAACGGAGAAGTCTGCGACATTGAGATGAAGTACAAGGCCTCCCAGGTCAAGTTCGTAGAGCCGGACCAGAGCCTTGACGTTTACGCCTCAAGAGGCCCGGTGGCAAGCGCAGTCAACGATCCGGGGCCCTCGAATTACGACTTTGACTCGCAGCAGAACTTTTAAAACCGGTCAAAAATGAAAAAGAGCGCAGTCCTGGTACTAAGCCTGATCCTTGGAGCGGCAATGACGCTGTCCGCCCAGAACTGCCTTCCCCTGGGAAAGAACCGTGCGTTCAACTCCGGGGAGAAACTCACCTTCTCCATGATGTTCAAATGGGGTGCGGTGAATACGGAAGTAGGCCAGGCGGAACTCGCCATAGACTCCACCTCCTTCAACGGAAAATCCGCCTACCATTCCGCCCTCCACGTGAAGTCCATGCCGTTTTTCGACGTGTTCTTCAAGATGAGGGAGCATTTCCAGGGCTGGATGTCCATTGACGATATCCGCCCCCTCAAGTTCATCCGCGACACCCACGAGGGCAACTACAACGCCACCAACCTGTACTACTACGATTGGGACAAGAAGATAATCCATGCCGATGTCAATTTCGACCGCAAGGGCCCCCAGACCCTGGAGATTCCCCTGAAGGAATGCGTCTTCGATATCGGCTCCATCCTCTACTACGCCCGCTGCATGGATACCTCCCAGCTCAAGGTGGGCGGCCAGTACCCCATGAGCTTCGCCATTGACGATTCCGTCTTCGACGTCATGCTCACATACCGGGGCAAGGAAGTGGTGAAGGCAAGGAAACTGGGCAAGGTGCGCTGCATGCGTTTCACCTGCACGGTGGTTTCCGGTGCCATGTTCACCGGAGAGGAAGAGTTCGTGCTCTGGATTTCGGACGATGGCAACCGCCTCCCCGTAGGATTCATGGCTCCGCTTCGCGTGGGCGCCGTGAGGGGCTGGCTGAAAGCATACGATAACCTCAAATATCCATTCTCATCACTCCTCCTTAAATGAAGGGAGACGTAAGCCATAAGGGCCGCATTGTGCGTATGACGCCGCAGGTAACCACTGTGGCTATTGAGCAGCACGGTGCGTGCGGCTCCTGCCATGCGGCAGGCCTTTGCGGAATGGCGGATGTGGCTGAA
Source organism: Bacteroidales bacterium (assembly GCA_024694675.1). GTDB lineage: Bacteria > Bacteroidota > Bacteroidia > Bacteroidales > UBA932 > Cryptobacteroides. The sequence continues at coordinate 38,088 of JAILJO010000125.1, forward strand.
AAGGCGGTTGAACTGCCCACCGATCCCTATGCCACCTATGGCGTAGGAGATGAGGTGGACCTGGTCCTCAAGGCATCCATGGGCATGAAGGCGGTGTGGCTTGCTTACTTTATACCGCTGATAGTCCTTCTTGCCGTTATCCTGGGGCTCATTGCCCTTGGAGTAGGGGAAGTGGTTGCGGGAGTGTCCGGAATAGGTGCCGTTGGAATCTATTATTTCCTTCTGTGGCTTTTCCGTGACTCCCTCAGGAACGAATATGTATTTACAATAAAACGATAACCTATGGTTAAAATCATCATCTGGACAATCGCAGTGGTGACCGTTCTGGGCCTTGTGCTTGCGCTGGTGCTGTACCTTGTGGCCAAACGCTTCAAGGTAGAGGAAGACCCGCGCATAGACGAGGTAGAGAAGGCTATGCCCGGGGCAAACTGCGGCGGTTGCGGCTTTGCCGGCTGCCGCGCCTTTGCGGAGGCCGCTGTCAAGGCTCCCAACCTGGACAACAACTTCTGTCCCGTGGGCGGCAACGAGACCATGGCCAAAGTGGCCCAGATACTGGGCTACGAGGTCAAGGAGAAGGCCCCCATGGTGGCTGTGGTCCGCTGCAACGGCACCTGCCAGGCCCGTCCCCGCATCAATAACTACGACGGCTATGCCTCCTGCAAGGTAAAAGCCGCCCTCTACAGCGGAGACACGGGCTGTTCCTATGGCTGCCTGGGATGCGGAGACTGCGTGAACGCCTGCCAGTTCGGCGCCCTGTCCATGGATCCGGAAACCGGCCTGCCGGTTGTGGACCAGGAGAAGTGCACAGCCTGCGGCGCCTGCGTCAAGGCCTGCCCCAAGCACATCATAGAGCTCCGTCCCAAAGGCCCCCGCGGCATGCGCGTGTTCGTGAGCTGCGTGAACAGGGACAAGGGCCCTGTGGCAAAGAAGGCCTGCGCCAATGCCTGCATTGGTTGCGGTATATGCGCTAAGACCTGCACCAAGGAGGCTATCGTTATAGAAGGCAATGTGGCCTACATCGATCCCGCAAAGTGCAAGCTTTGCCGCGAATGCGAAGCCATGTGCCCCACCGGCGCCATCCATGGCGTGGGCTTCCCCAAGCCCCTTGACAAGGATGCCGTGAAAGCCCGCATCAAGGAACGCCAGTTAAAAGAAAAGGAGGCCAAAGATGAGTAAACATACATTCTCCATAGGCGGCGTACATCCGCATGACAGCAAGATTTCACGCGAGTGCGCCATAGAGCAGCTGCCGCTTGCTCCCGTGGTTTACCTGCAGCTTTCCCAGCATATAGGCGCCCCGGCAAAGCCTATTGTGGCGGTGGGGGACAAGGTGAAGGTGGGTCAGCCCATTGCGGAGCCCGGCGGATTCGTATCGGCCTTTATCCATTCTTCCGTGAGCGGAACCGTGAAGTCCATCGCCCCCAGGCCGGACCTTGCGGGAAATCCCCAGATGTGCATTGAGATTGCCGTTGAGGGAGACGAGTGGGCAGAGGGAATCGACCTTTCAGATACTCTTGTCACGGAGATTCCGGAGGACGACAAGGCCATTATCGAGAAGATCCGCCTTGCCGGCGTCGTGGGCCTTGGCGGTGCTACCTTCCCCACGCACGTGAAACTCTCACCGCCTCCCGGCTCCAAGTGCGAGATGGTCATTATCAACGGCTGCGAATGTGAACCCTACCTTACATCGGACTTTCGCGTCCTCCTGGAAAAGGGAGAGCAGATGGTGGTGGGCGCGGCCATCTTGAGCAAGGTGATGGGAAATGTTCCCTGCACCATTGCAATCGAGGTCAATAAGCCGGAGGCAATCGCCCACATCCAGGAGATAATCGGCAAACTGGGTTATAAGGGGATCAGCGTGATGCCCATGAAGATGCGCTACCCGCAGGGAAGTGAAAAGCAACTCATAGATGCCGTGATGCATCGTCAGGTGGGCTCGGGTGCGCTTCCCATAAGCGTTGGCGCCGTGGTCCAGAACGTCGGTACCGCACTTGCCGTTTATGATGCCGTGCAGAAGAACAAGCCCCTCGTGGATAACGTGCTGTCCGTGACCGGAGAGTGCTTCCCGCACCAGGCAAACCTTCAGGTGAGGGTTGGTACTCCTATTAAGTATATCATAGACTACCTTGGAGGAATGCCGGAAGATGCCGTGAAGGTCATCAGCGGCGGTCCCATGATGGGACGTGCCATCGCAAACCTTGAGGCAAGTACCCTCAAGGGCACATCGGCAATCCTCTTCCTTACCGCAAAGCAGACGCTCCGCGCTCCGGAGACCGCCTGCATCCGCTGCGGCAAATGCGCAGGTGCCTGCCCTATGGGTCTGGAGCCTTTCCTCCTTTACCGTTACGCCAAGGTCAATGACCTGGAAGCACTGGAGCAGAATGCCGCTCAGGACTGCATAGAATGCGGCTGCTGCCTGTATTCATGCCCCGCACACATCCCTCTTCTGGACAACATCCGCCAGGCCAAAGGCGCCGTGCTTGGAGCGATCCGCGCCCGCGCCGCCGCCGCAAAAGCTGCCGCTGAGGCCGCAACTGTCACCCCGAGCGCAGCCGAGGGGTCTAAAAAGTAAGTGATTATGAGTCAGTTAACAATATCACCTTCGCCGCACATCCACTCCAAAGACTCCACCAGGAGGCTTATGCTGGATGTTGTAATCGCACTTATCCCGGCGGCCATATGCTCCTTTGTGTTCTATGGCTGGAGGGAGGTCCTGCTCATGGCAGTGAGCATTGCTTCCTGCGTGCTTCTGGAATGGGCTGTCACCAAGTTCATGCTCAAGAAGCCTTCCACAATTGGAGACTTCTCTGCAGTGATTACCGGTATGCTCCTGGCAATGAACCTTCCCTATACCACGCCCCTTTGGGTTGTGGTCATAGGTGCGGTGGTCGCCATCGGGGTTGCAAAGCTTACGTTCGGAGGCATCGGCCAGAATATTTGGAATCCGGCCCTGGTGGGACGTGTGTTCCTTCTGGTGTCGTTCCCCACTTACATGACAACCTGGGGAGCCCCGCAGGGCATAGTTGACGCCGTTTCAGGCCCTACGCCCCTCGGCGCCATCCAGGAAGGCCTGCTGCAGGGATCCACCGTTCAGGAAATCATGGCCTCCAATGGCTACAGCTACTCACAGATGCTGTTTGCAAACCTTGGCGGCAGCGCCGGTGAGGTGTGCGCTCTGGCGCTCCTGGCCGGTTTTGTGTACCTCTGCATCCGCAAGGTCATCAAGCCCTGGATTACCCTCAGCATCTTTGCTACGGTGGCTCTTACGGCCCTCATCTTCTGGGGCGTCAACCCGGAAAGGTTCACAGACCCTCTGTTCAACCTTCTCTCCGGTGGTCTGGTCCTTGGTGCATGCTTCATGGCCACGGACTATGTGACATCGCCAATGAGCCTTTGGGGCGGAGTCATCTTTGGTGTTGGAATTGGCTTCCTTACCATGATGATCCGTTACTTCGGTTCCTATCCGGAAGGCGTGAGCTTCGCTATCCTTATCATGAACTCCGTGGTGCCGCTGCTTAACATGTGGTTCCACCAGAAAAAATTCGGGAGGAAGTAGCCATGGCAGTTAAATCCAATCTTACCAACATGGTCCTTGTGCTGGGACTTACCTGCCTTTTCTGCAGCGCGGTACTCGGCGGAGCATACGTGCTTACAAAGGAGCCAATTGCCGCAGCAGCTGCGGAAAAGACCAACAAGGCCATAGCGCAGGTGCTGCCTCATTTCACGGATGTGGAATACAATGAGGAAGGTAGGTATTATAAGGCAACGGACGGTGAAGCTGTTGTGGGATATGCCATAGAGTCCACCACGGTGGGCTTCGGTGGCCCGCTTTCCCTGATTGTGGGCGTTACCCCTGATGGTGTCGTATACAACACATCCGTCCTCTCACACGCGGAAACTCCCGGCCTTGGTGCCAAGTGCACGTCGGACAACAAGTTCATGGACCAGTGGAGGGGCTTCAATCCTTCCGTCAAGAAACTGTCCGTAACCAAGGACGGCGGTGACGTTGACGCCATCACGGCTTCCACCATTACATCGCGTGCGTATACACTTGCAGTAGATAATGCATTGAAAGCATTCTCTGTCATTTCAGGAAATTCTTCTGTCATTTCGAGCGAAGTCGAGAAATCTAATGAAGAGGGAGGACAAGACAATGAGTAAGTTCAGACTGATTACCGACGGGCTTGTCAAGAACAACCCCACGTTTGTGCTGCTGCTGGGCATGTGCCCTACGCTGGCAACCACAACATCGGCCATAAACGGAATGTCCATGGGACTTGCGACGCTGTTTGTGCTGGTGCTGTCCAATATGGCAATATCGGCCCTGGCGCCCGTTGTGCCGGACAAGGTACACATTCCGGTCTATATTGTGGTCATAGCCACTTTCGTGACCCTGCTGCAACTCCTGATGCAGGCCTTTACGCCCGCAATGTATGAGACGCTGGGCCTGTTCATTCCCCTTATCGTGGTAAACTGCATTGTGTTGGGACGTGCTGAGGCTTTTGCGAACAAGCACGGAGTGCTGGAGAGCGCATGTGACGGTCTTGGCGTTGGTCTTGGCTTCACCTGCTCCCTTACTGTGCTTGGTCTTGTGCGTGAAATCCTTGGCTCCGGAAGCGCCTTCGGGTGGAACTTCATTGGCGGGCATGACGGCATGCTGGCCTTTGTGATGGCTCCCGGCGCTTTCCTCTGCCTGGGTTATCTTATGGTATTGTTCAACAAACTGTTCAAGAAGTAGCCATGGAATATTTTCTCATAATTATCTCTGCGATATTCGTCAATAATATCGTCCTTGCGCAGTTCCTGGGTATCTGCCCTTACCTTGGCGTATCCAACAAACTGTCCACGGCGACGGGAATGTCCATGGCCGTGTGCTTCGTGATCACCCTGGCTACGCTGGTGACTTATCTGGTGAACAGGTATCTGCTGGTTCCCTTCGGGATTGAGTTCCTGCAGACCATTGCTTTCATCCTGGTAATCGCCGCGCTGGTCCAGATGGTGGAAATCGTCCTTAAGAAGGTCTCTCCCAGCCTTTACCAGGCGCTGGGTATTTTCCTCCCGCTCATTACCACAAACTGTGCGGTCCTTGGCGTTGCCATCAATGTGGTGACCAAGGAGTTCTCATTCGTCCCCGGCGGCATGCTGAACCTGGGTCAGGCTCTGGTATATGCCTTTGCAACATCCCTGGGCTATGGCCTTGCGATGGTTATATTCGCCGGTATCCGCGAGCACCTGGCCCTGAACGATGTTCCAAAAGCCTTCAAGGGCGTTCCAATCGCCATAGTGAGCGTCGGCATCCTGGCGCTGGCATTTATGGGATTCGGCGGAATGGTCAAGTAAAAATAAAGCCGCCCCTTTTGAGGGCGGCTTTTTATTGCATGAAAGATTAATTACTTCACGCTGACCTTACGATATTCCTTTGCAGCCTTCTCGAGGAGGAGGGTGGCCTTGCGGACACGTGCCTTAGCGGCCTTGTTGTCAACCTTGTCGATGTCTGCCAGGATAGCGTTTACCTGGGCCTTAATTGCAGCAATGAGCTTTTCCATAGTGCTTAGGTTTAAATGATTATAAATGTTGTGGTATTTGTATTTCTGCTGCCAATTTAGAAATTATTTGTGTAAAAACAAAATAAATATTTGATTTCTGCACTGTTAGAGGCTGTATTTACGCAAAAAGCAGCCTATTTGGCTGCTTTTCGTGATCCCGATGCGACTCGAACGCATGACCCACAGCTTAGAAGGCTGTTGCTCTATCCAGCTGAGCTACGGGACCGGATTCAATATAGTGGGATGCAAAGATACTACTTTTTTACCAAATGGCAAGGCCCATTATCTGGGGCTGGCGCTCATGAGGAGTTGGAGCTGCTGGTTGAGGGCGGCGGTGAAGCCGTCGGGGCCGTCCGGGAGAGTGTCAGCGATGATGGGGGAGCCGTCGGAGTCTATGCTGAAGGAGGAGATGCCCACGGAGGCCATGCGGAAAATCTCTTCCGGAGAAGGGTAGACGTAGACGAAGTTCTGGTCCTGACGGGCATTGGGGAGGGCGATGAGGCTGCCGTCGCGGAGGTTGAAGCGGACGGTGGCATCGTACGGAATATCGTACTTAGTGTCCGAGCCTATCACAAAAGCCAGGTCAAAGTCCTCTCCACCGGTGTTCTTGTAGTAGATGTTGGAGAGGATGACGTTGTAGACGAAGTGCTCTCCCTTGCCCACGACGGGGTTGGACGATATCATTACGCTGTTTTTGTTCTGGTCATATGCGCCAAGGGTGGCGGTAAGGTCCACGGTGGTTTCCGATGCCTTCAGGATGGCCTCGCAGTGACGTTCCAGAAGGCTTGCGAATTCGTCCTCCGGGAATTTTGCCTGGACGTAGTCTTCAGGATTCCAGCCTGTGACGATGTCTATGGCAGTTACGCCCTTGAGCATCTTTTCCATGTCCTTTGTCTCAACCGCATATTTGAGACGGTTGCGGACCAGGCCGTTGTCAAAGCGGCGGGGAGTGGCGGAGCTCTGGCCTATCTGTTCCAGGCGTACGAACTTCCCGTTCTTGAGTGTCACGGCCATCTTTACTCCCTTGGGGGCGGACACGGCTTCCTTCTGGTCCATATTAATATATAAAAGGTACATGCGCGTGCCGTCAGCGAAGCCCACGAACTCTACGCGGACCAGGCTTGGGATGCCGGCAATCTTCATGTCTTCGTATTCCGTGGAAATATGGGTAAGGTTGTTGGAACGGTAGTTGGTTCGGATTTGCTGGCCGAAGAGGCTTACCGTGAGAAGGGCTGCAAGGGCAACAGATACTAACCTTTTCATTCTTTTTGTCGTTTTCAGAGTACAAAGATACACTTTCTGTGCCAAAAAATCACTATCTTTGAAAGCACTAAACAATAATTTATGAGCTTTGTCATGATAATAGAGCTGCTCATTGTCCTTGCAGCTCTGTATGTGGGCTCCCGTTACGGATCCCTCGCCCTTGGCGCCATTTCCGGCATAGGCCTTGCCATCCTGGTCTTCGGCTTTGGCCTCAAGCCCGGTACGCCCCCCACGGACGTTATATACATTATCATAGCGGCTGTCACATGCGCCGGTACCCTTCAGGCCTCCGGAGGTATGGACTGGATGATCCAGATTGCGGAAAAGGTTCTCCGCAAGCATCCGGAGCATATTACGTTCCTGGGCCCGCTTGTGACTTTCTTCCTCACCGTAATGGTTGGAACCGGTCACGTGGTGTATACCATCATGCCCATTATCTGTGACATTGCTCTTAAGAAGAATATCCGTCCGGAAAGGCCCTGTGGCGTGGCTTCCATAGCCTCGCAGGTGGGTATCACCTGTTCTCCCATTGCCGCCGCGGTGGTAGCATTCGTTACCATTTCCAATGCCAACGGATTCATGGTAAGCATCCCCCAGGTGCTCATGGTAACCATCCCGGCGTGCGTCATAGGCCTCATGTGCGCATCCCTTGCGTCTTACAAGCGCGGCAAGGACCTTGACGACGATCCTGAATTCCAGGCCCGCAAGGCAGATCCCAAGATCTACAAGTACATGTATGTGAACAATGCCACCACGCTTGACAAGGAGATTACCAAGGAAGCCAAGATATCAGTGTTCGTCTTCCTGACTGCCCTGTTGGTTATAGTGGCCTTTGCATTCTGCCAGATGATCCATACGTCAGGCGGCGAGACCGTAGCCAAGGCAATCAACCTCCCCAAGATGAATATCTGCATCCAGATTATTATGCTTGTGGCGGCGGCGCTGAACATTATGCTGTGCAAAGTGGACCTCAAGAACTGCGTCTCCGGTTCAGTGTGGAAGTCCGGTATGGTGGCCGTCATTGCCATCTACGGCATAGCCTGGCTGGCAGATACTTATTTCGGTAATTATATGGACCAGATGAAGGCCATGCTCACGGACCTTGTTACTCGCGCTCCGTGGACCATCGCATTCGTGTTCTTCATGGTATCGGTCCTTATCAACAGCCAGGGAGCCGTGGTGGTGGCCATGCTGCCTCTCGCATATGAACTTGGCATTGCCGGTCCGGTTCTCCTGGGCGTCCTTCCCAGCGTTTACGGGTATTTCTTCATCCCCAACTACCCGTCGGATATCGCCACTGTCAACTTTGACCGAAGCGGCACCACGGTAATAGGCAAATACCTCCTCAATCATAGTTTCATGATGCCGGGACTCATTTCCGTGACGGTGTCCACAATAGTGGGATACCTTATCACCAATGTGTTTTTCCCGGGTTATTTCGCCAGTTTCGTACTATGAAAAGAATACTGTTGATTCTGCTTGTCCTTACATCCGTATCGTGCAAGAAAATGATGGAACCTGTACGCATACAGATTCCCAATACATACTGGTCATACTCTGTGAATGACCAGACCGCACGTGTATGTTTTCCTGACCAGAAGCATGCTTCCGTGCTTCAGCTGGACAAAGGTTCCAATGCCTTCCAGGCTTTGCACGGGACTTATTATACGGATGGCCATAGACTTGTACTCTCCGGAGAGAACTGGCCTAAGGACATATTGTTTGTCCGTACATTCACCCACTTGAAAAACAGCTCCACCAACAAGGACATGACGCCGGTTTACAGCGTGGCGCCTGATGCCATTGCCGGAAGCGTCTGGACAACCATGTTGGCTGGTAACCTCAACATTGTTTTCTTCGACCATGACGGCACCTGCCTGGACGCAACTTTTAAGAACGTTGCCCATAAGGAAGGTGTCAAATATGGTTGGGAGTTTGCCAGGAAGGACTATACCCTTAACGGAAAGAAACTCCAGGTTGGGGGCATTGCCGCAACCATGTTCGAAGATTTCATACAGACAGACACCCTTGCAGTAATGCAGACAGCGCCTGCCGCAGAGGACTCCGGCAATTCCATACTTACCGGAACAGTCTGGACTTATGAAACCAATGGCTATCCCGGACTTATAATCTTTACGTCTGACAATACTTTCACCAGAGTTCTTGTAGGAAGCACTATTGTCTATGCTTTCCTAAACGGAACATATGAGCTCAGCGGTACATCCCTTACCCTTACGGACGGCAAGGGTATAAATGAAACCTGCCAGCTATCCGCCGACAGGTTCGTTTTCCTGGAAAGGAGATACGTTAAAGTCAGTTCTCTTCCTTAGCCCCGGCTTTCTCAAAAGATTCCTTTATCTTGGGAAGATAGCTCTTTCCAAGAACAATTCCGCATCCCAGTATGCCGCCCAGGAAGGTCCATACTATGAGGGTCTTTGCGCGGCTGTTTGAGGGTTTGTGGGGAACTGTGACTGGCTGCACTACGGCAAGAACGGGAGTGTCGCGCTTTACCTGCATCTTGGCCTGCTCAAGCTGTTTGGCCATTTCAGCATAGATGGTGTTGGCGACGTTATACTTGCTCTGGATGCGCTCCTGTTCAATCCTTGCACGGGTTGTTGCCATGTTCTGGGAACGGTCCCTTACGGTTGCAAGCTGGGCCTGATAGGTCTCCGCTTCTTTCTTTATCTCGTCGTAGCGGGCCTGGATGTAGTCCAGGTTGTACTGTGCCTTTTCCGTGCGGAAGCGGGTTACCTCGCTCTGGAGAAGCCGCTGTGCCTTGAGCGCCATTTCCGCTGTCTGGATAGGTTCTGAACCGACCACGGTAAGGGTAATATAACCTTCCTTCTTATCTACAGCAAGACCAACGTTCTGAGATATGACCTTAATGAGTTTTTCTTCGTCCTTTGTGAGAAGGATGGGCTTGGGCTCATTATTCCCTTCTCCTGCGGAAGGAATCTCCATTTCGGGTTTTTCCTTGCGAAGCGCGCCCAGGATGACTCCCGGAAGGCCTATTGTGTATTTGAGCACATAGCTCATGACAGTAGGCTTGGCGTACTCCTTTGCGTATGTGTACATGGTCACGGCCGTGTCCGCTTTCTCATAATGGAAGGGAGTGTATATAAGTTCCTTGCGGAAGGGAACACTGCTCACTATTTGGGGATAGACAAGGGGAGAGATATCTCCGCTGTTGGTGTTCATCATGCCCAGGTCAAAGCCGGCCAGGGTGGCGAGACTGGTGAGGGAAGAATTTGAGCGGGAGTTCATCTGGGGTACCATTACGGTACTCACGGTGTAAGTGCGTTTCATGGTAAGGGCGGCTACAAGCCCCAGGACCATGAATACCGCCGTCACAATGATGATGGTTTTCCTGCCGTCCCAAAGACCCTTGACAAGGGCCATTATGTCTATGCCTTCCTCTTCTTCCTGAGGAGTGTTGTAGTTGTAATTCTGGTCCATGGCTAGTTGAGTCGTTCGATGAGGAGGATCATGGAAGTGACGGATGTCAGGGTAGAGAGTGTAGATGCCGCCAGTCTCTCCCAGTCTATCTTCTCCTTCGGTTTCTCTATCTTCTGCTTCTTCTGCTGGTCGATTGTTACGGTGATTACACTTCCGGGCTGTACGGTAGGATAAATGGGTATACCCAGTAACCGCTTGGTGCCTTCCGTCTGGGAGTTGGACATGGTGACGGTGACGCTGTAATTGTCAGCGGTCTTGATGAGACCTCCGGCATAGTGGTCGATATACCATTTGGCGCTGTGGGGACCCTGATAGATCATAATCTTTTGAACAGAGCTGAACTCTTCAGGGGTATATTGTGCCATGCGGGTTCCTAGCTCCCTAATAATGACGGTATTCTCAAGTCTGGTGACATTGATTACATCGCCGTCCATGAGGATGGGATCGAAGTAATTCTTGCCCACGTGTATCCTTCTGGCATCGTCCAGGTTTACACCTATGTTGCCGCGGCCTTTATATGTGCGGAAGAGGGTTGCATAAGGACTTGCATCGTCTAGAAGACCGCCGGCCATGCGGAGTATCTCCGTTAATTGAGTGCGGCCGTCTTCAATGACATAGACGCCGGGATACTTCACCCTGCCGTTGATTTCTACAGTGCGGCCGTGAGTGAAATTGGGGGTCATGCGGACCACCACGTGGTCGTACGGCTGGAGCTGGAAGTTGGGATTGACGGGATAGTAGTTCTCATCCACCGCAACGTTGATGGTGTCGAAGGTCACTGCGTCTTTCTTGGATATGTTCATGCGGAATACCTGGACCTTGTCATAGGAGGCACCGACAGTGAAGCCTCCGGCCATGGTGATAATGTCGTGCAGGGAGACGGAAGGATCGTAAGTAATACTTACGGGATTCTTCACAGCGCCGCTTACACGTATTTCGCCTATGTTGGTGTAGGTGGTGTTGTCGTAGACCCTGAGTTCATCGCCGGGAAGAAGGGGCTGGTCCACATCTTTTTCAAGGGAGACAGGGATATATTCCTTTTTTGCCGGATTTGTAACATCAGTGCGGAAAATGAAGGCCACGGGGTATACGGTGGGCTTCAGACCACCGGCGTATTCAATTGCCTGGCCTATGGTCATGCGGTCGTTGAGGCCGAAGCTACGGGTGAAGGGATTACGGACCTGGCCGGATACGGAAATGGTTTCTGTGTCACGGTAGGTAGACTGTGCGAGTACGCGGACGACGTCCCTTGTCTGGAGCTTGAAGTCCGGGTTTCCGTCTGTTCCGGGGAAAGGTACTGTAAGGACCTCTACAGTTTCATCCGGCTTGGTGCGCTCTACGAAAACGTAGTCTGTCCTTGCGGTGGTACGAGGGCCGCCTGCATATTCAATAGCCTGTGCAAGGGTCATGGAGTCGTTGATGCCGAAGCGACGCGTGAACGGATCACGGACGTCGCCTTCAACGGTTATGGACCAGGTGTCTTTGAAAGTGTCCAGTGCGAGAACCTTCACCTTGTCCCTTGCCTGAAGTTCGAAGTCAGGATTGCCGTCCGTCCCGGGGAAAGGAACGGTGAAGACTTCCACGGTCTCGTCCGGGCTGGTGCGCTCTACAAATACGTAGTCTGTTCTTGCAGTGTACTTAGGCTGGACTCTGTCGAGGAGGCCCTTCAGGCTGCTGTTCTTCTCAATGTCAAAGTCTCCGCCGTAGTAGATTTCGCCGCTGATGGAGACGTAATTCTCCATGGGACGGTTGGTGGACTTGATGCGGATGACGTCACCACCCTCAAGGCGGACCTTCTGGGCACCGGCGAGAGTCTTGTCAAGTTCATATTCCAAATACTTGAGTTCTCCGTTTTCGCGGCGCTCGATCTGGACAAAGTCAGGAGAGGCGTTATAGGTGAGGCCGCCTGCATATTCAATGAGGTCTTTGAGGGATTCTCCGTCAAGCATCTCATAACGCATGGGGCGGCGTACGGCGCCTTCGATGGTTACAATGTTCTGGGCGATGGGGACGAAGAGGACATCGTTGTTCTGGAGGTCATACGGAACGTCCTTGATTTCTCCCTTCATGTACTTGTAAAGGTCCAGACGGGCAGTCTTGCCGGCGCGTGAACGCTGGATATTGCGGATAGAACCTATAGCGGTGGGGCCGCCTGCCGCAGCAAGGGCATTAAAAGCGGTGTTGAGTGCGCTCAGGGTGAACCCGCCCTGTACGCCTACCTCACCATAGATGCTCACGGAAAGGGTGCGTGCCGTTGTGATGGTAACGGCAATTTGATCCTGGCGGAAAGAATAGTGCTGGGCCAGTTTGGCGATGACGGCCTTGCGGGCTTGGGCGAGAGTCATGCCTTTGAGGAAAATCTTGGTGGACCCTGCAGGCTGGATAGAGCCATCAGGAGCAACTCTCTGGTGAATCTCTGTCTGGGAGCCGCCGAAGATGGAGATATGGATCTCGTCGCCTTCTCCAAGAATGTATGTTTCAGGAGCCTGGGCGCCGTCTGTAGTGCGGAAAACATCCATGGAGGTGCCAGTGAAGAGGGCGTGACCGTAGATGTCGTCTCCGGCTGTGGTGGATACGTGATTCTCTTTCAGGGCGTGTTCCAGGGCTTCTTCTGCAGCCGCCTCACCAAGGGTTGTCTGAGGCAACTGATTGGGCGTTTCCGCGGAAGATGCTGCTGCCGCTATGATTTCCGTACCAGCGGCGGCGTTTGCAACCACTGCTGCGTCGGCGGCAGGGGCGGCCTGAATGACGGCGGCATTACTGGTGGCTTTTTCAGCCTCCATCTTGTTGATTATTTCCATTACGCGGGTCTGGTAGGCGGGGTATTCTGACGGAGGAATTGTGTCTACGTCAATACCCTCCTCCAGAAGGCGGGTGCGGACTTCGTTTTCTTCAAGACCACGCTTGGCGAGTTCCGCGCGGGCCAAGGACAGCATGTTTGCAGACTGTGCGAGAGCTGTGAGTGACAGCAGGATGCACGCAATAGCCGTTAAGATTTTTTTCATATCTGGTTTTGTTTATTGTCAATAAGCCTACAAAGATACTACTTTTTCATTAAAAATGAAACCGGGACGCCCAAAAGGGGCATCCCGGTCATATTTCCAAGGTTGGAAAACTTACTTTGCAAAGGCGTAGCTGAAGCCGTCTATCTTGTTCCATGCTCCGCGGGTGAAGTCGGGGACTTCCACCGGTGCGCAGCCGTTCTCAAGGGAAATCCTGGAGAGCTCAGTAAGGCAGCACCATTCCGCCAGGTCATAGACGTCCTCGTCCATGGGGAGGCCGTTGTTAAGGCAGTAGACAAGGCGGTAGTCCATGATGAAGTCCATTCCGCCGTGACCGCCGACTTCCTGGGCAAGGGCCTTGAGCTCAGGAGTCATGATGGGGTTGGGATACTTTGCCATGAGGGCCTCAAGCTCCTCTCCGGTGTATACTTTTTCAAAGTCCAGATCCTGGTAATTCACTTCTTCGGGCATCTCTGCACGGAGGCAGACCTCCTCCACGGGATACTTGCCGGCGTAGCCGTCAGTTCCCACAAGCTGGTACATGCGGTCATAAGGCCTTGGGGTCATGACATCGTGCTCGATGAGTATGGTTTTTCCCTTGGCGGTACGGATCATGGTCATGGTGACATCGCCGTTCTGGAAGTCCGTGCAGGGCTTGCCGGTGCGGCTTTCCACCAACTTGGGACCGTTGAATGGATTGGTGTCCATGGAGACGAGGGTCTCGAAGCGGTCTCCGCGATGGATGTTCAGGGCCTGGGCCACGGGGCCTAAGCCATGGGTGGGATAGAGGTCTCCGCGGTGCTCCTGGTTGAAGTCCAGGCGCCAGTTGTTGCGGTAGCCGTCCCAGAAGGGATCAAGGTTGTGGTTGTATGAGCCCTCGGCGTGAATGATTTCGCCGAAAACGCCGGCCTGGGCCATTGCAAGGGCGGTGAGCTCGAAGAAGTCGTAGCAGCAGTTCTCAAGGATAATGCAGTGCTGGCGGGTGCGCTCAGAGGTGTTCACCAGGTCCCAGCAAGCCTGAAGGGTTTCTGCCGATGGTACCTCTACGGCAACATGCTTGCCGTGCTCCATGGCATAGAGCGCCACGGGAACGTGGTGGATCCAGTCCGTGCAGATGTATACGAGGTCCACATCAGGGTCTTCGCAGAGCTGCTTGTAAATCTGGTCGTCGCCGGCGTAAATCTTGGCGGTCTGGCCGCGCTCCTCAAGGACCTTGAGGTTCTTTTCCGCACGGTCCGGCTCAATGTCGCAGATGGCGGCCACATGGCAGCCGGGAACGTATGTGAGGCGGTGGACTGCACCTGAACCGCGGTCTCCGAGGCCAACCACGCCGATTCCAACATCGGCAATGGGTTCAGCGGCGAACTGAAGCATGTCCTCCTGTCCTGCCGGACGCGGGGGAACCTTGGTCTTGATGACGGCCTGCTTGGGGCAGCAGGCGAAAAGGACGGCCGCAAAGGCCAGTATGGTCAGAATCTTTTTCATAACGACGCTATATACTTTTTCATGTAATCCATGTTGGCAAGCACGCTGTGGAACAGGGCCATCTGGTTGCGGGTGCGTACCAGGTTGTGCTCCGGGTACTTGATCTTGTAGTAGGTGTCACCGTTCAGATAGTCCGCGAAGAAACGGACGGCCTGCATGAAGGGGAACAGCAGGGTACCGTAGGGGAGATTGTCCTTCTCCACGGGGGTCAGGAATGCCGATGCCTCCTTGACGTAACCCTTTGCGAAGGCCTCGAAAATCTCTTTCCTGAAGGCGACTTTTTCAATTGCGGGATCGTCCTCTGCCACGGCGTTGGCGGCGGTGCGGAGGAAGTCTCCGAAGTCAGAGAAGACGAAGCTGGGCATGACTGTGTCAAGGTCTATGACACAGAGGACACGGCCTTCCGCGTCGAACATCATGTTGTTGACCTTGGTGTCGCAGTGGCAGATGCGCTTGGGAAGCTTTCCTTCCCTGTGCAGGCGCTCTGCAAGGCACATTTCCTCCATGTGCTCACGCATCTCAGCAAGGATGGACTGGACCTCCGGGTCCTTGAGCCTTCCGGCCTTGTCCGCGGCCACGGCCTCTTCCAGCTGGCGGGCGCGGAGCTCCATGTTGTGGAAATCCGGGATGGTTTCCCCGAGGGTGTCCGGAATGTCTGCGAGCTGGGCCTCGAAACGGCCGAAGGCCTCTCCGGCGAAGCAGGAGTACTTGGGGTCTACGGTATCGTATGTGAAGGCGTCCGGGATGAAAACGGAGACTCTCCAGTATTTTCCATCGTCCAGAAGGTATGTCTTGGGGGAGTCCTTGAGGGGGACGAAACGGAGGACTTTGCGGTCCAGGTCCTTTTCCCCTGCGGCTTCCAGTTTCCCGCGGATGTGCCTTGTCACAGCCTCAATATTGTGCTGCAGCAGGTCCACGTCCTGGAAAATGGCGTTGTTTATCCTCTGGAGAACGTAATCAGGGGCGTTGCCCTCTGTTACTGCTTTGTACGTGTCGTTGATAAGGCCGTTGCCAAGAGGTTTCACTTCTTTGATCTTGCCCTCTATGGCAAAACGGTCAAGGATGGATTCAAGGTTTCCCATTGTGTCTATCTAGTTATAGTTTCCTACAAATATAATAAAAAAACGGACAGATAGTCCTTACAGTCAAGGGATATCCGTCCATTTGTAGTTGCGGTGTGTTTCGGCTTAATCCTCCAGACAGCCGTCCATGAGTTTTGCTATGGCGTCCTTGTCCAGGTTCTGGCCAATGAAGACTATCTTCTGCATGCGGTCTCCGTAGACCGGATCCCAGTCCCTGCGGAGGTTCTTGTCACGCATCATCATGTCCTGGAGCTCTTCCTCCGGCATTGTAGCGAACCAGAGGCCGGCTTCGCGGATGGTTTTCTGGCGACCGGCCTGCTCGAAGAGGTAGCACTGGTCAGGTTTGTCGGAGAAGTAGCAGATGCCCTTTGCGCGGATTATGTTGGAGGGCCATTTCCGGGCTACCATATCGTCAAACTTGTTGAGCGACATTGCCGGGCGGCGGTTCCAGACGAAGGTGTCGATACCGTATTCCAGGGCCTCTCCCTCCGCCTCGTGGTCCTCTTCCTCCTCTCCTTCGATGGTGGCTATCCAGGCGGCCGATGTTGCCACCTCGTCAAAGTTGAACATGCCGGTATAGACCAGTTCCGAAAGGTCAACGTCGCCGTAGTTGCATTCCAGGACGCGGGCGCCGGGGTTGATGGTCTTCACAATGGAGCGGAGCTTTCCCAGTTCATCGGCAGATACTTCCGCGGCCTTGTTCAGAAGGACGATGTTGCAGAATTCTATCTGTTCGATGACCAGACGCTCCAGGTCTTCGTCGTCAATGTCCTCTTTCTGGAGGGCGGCGCCGGAGTCGAACTCGTCTTTCATGCGGAGGGCGTCCACCACAGTGCATATGCAGTCCACGTAGGGAATGCTTTTCAGCATATACTGCGGCCCCAGGATAGGGATGGTGCTGATGGTCTGGGCGATGGGTGCCGGTTCGCAGATACCGCTGGCCTCAATGACGATGTAGTCGAATTTCCGGGCCGATGTAAGCTCTGCGATCTGCTGGACCAGGTCCATCTTCAGCGTGCAGCAGATGCAACCATTCTGGAGAGCTACCAGGGAGCTGTCCTGCTGACCCACGATTCCGCCCTGCTCAATAAGGCTGGCGTCAATGTTGACCTCTCCTATGTCGTTCACTATGACGGCGAACTTTATTCCCTTCTCGTTTGCGAGAATGCGGTTCAGCAGCGTTGTCTTTCCGCTGCCAAGATAGCCGGTGAGAAGAAGCACCGGTATTTCTTTCTTGTCCAGATTAATAGTCATGATTCCTTAAAAATTGAATCCAATGCTTGCGCAGCTGATGTATGAAGACGGCAGAATTGCGAAAGTGGCGTCAATGGTAAAGTCATTGTATCTCCCTCCAAGACCCAGTGAAAAGTGGGAAGGAATGACGCACCACTCGCTTGCAAAGCGGTAGCCGGCCCGGATAATAACCATCTGGTCATATGTGAATGAGGCT
>JAILJO010000140.1 GCA_024694675.1 Bacteroidales bacterium
TACTTGTTCTTGTAAGCTTCCGCCTGAGCTGCTATCAGTGCGGAATCTTCAAAATAGTTGATGCGCATGGCTTCCTTCATCTCATAGAGGGTCTTGGCGGCAACTTCGCGGGCGGCTTCTGAACCCTTCTTGAGGATTTCATAGACGCCGGGGATGTCCTGCTCATACGTATGCCTGCGGGCACGGATGGGCTCCAGGCGGTCGTTGAGAACGTTGAGGAGGAACTTCTTGCACTTCATGTCACCAAGGCCTCCGCGGCGGTAGTGGGCCTTGAGCTCTTCCATGTTGGCATAATCGGGCCAGAAGCGCTCAAAGTCACCTTCCTCCACAAATGCGTCAAGGTAAGTGAACACGGGGTTGCCTTCTACCTTGCCGGGATCTTCCACCCTGAGGTGGCCGGGGTCCGTGAACATGCCCTTGACTTTGCGTTCCACTTCCTTTGGATCGTCAGAAAGATAGATGCAATTGCCAAGGGATTTACTCATCTTGGCCTTGCCGTCAGTGCCGGGGAGGCGGCGGCAGGCAAGATTGTCCGGGAGAAGGATGTCCGGCTCTACAAGCACATCGCACTTGTAGGTGCCGTTGAAACTGCGTACAATTTCCCTGCACTGCTCCAGCATGGGCTCCTGGTCCTCTCCCACGGGCACCGTGGTGGACTTGAAGGCGCAAATGTCAGCAGCTTGGGAAATGGGATAGGTGAAGAAGCCTACGGGGAGGCCGCGGCGGTTATCGTCCTCTGTCTCAGAGCCGAAGCCACGCATTACCATCTCCGCCTTGACGGTGGGGTTGCGCTGGAGGCGCTGCACCGTTACAAGGTTGGAGAAGAACTGCGTCATCTCATGCAGTTCAGGGATGCGGCTCTGGATGAAGATGGTTACCTTGTCAGGGTCCAAACCGCAAGAGAGGTAGTCCAAGGCTACCTCTATCACGTTCTGGCGAACTTTTTCCGGGTTGTCTGCATTGTCCGTGAGAGCCTGAACGTCCGCAATAAAAACGAACATGCGGTCCCAATTGCCCTCATTCTGGAGGATTACCCTGTTGCGCAGGGAGCCTACGTAGTGGCCAAGATGCAGCTTGCCGGTGGGTCTGTCGCCGGTAAGTATTACTCTGCCCATTGTGGATTATTCTGCGGGCTGCGCTTCTTCAAGGACGGGCTGCTCAGGAACCTTCTCAGGCTCTGCGGGAGCAATCTTGACCTCAACTGCGGGAGCGGCCTCAGGCTCTTCTACCTTTTCAACCTCAACCGCCACGACACCGGCGGCTTCTGCCTTCTGGACTGCGAGGGCTTTCTCTGTCTCGTTGACAACGCGCTCTACGGTCTCTGCCTGCTCTGCCACCTGGGTAGCTGCGAAGTCTGCCTTTGCGGAAGCGACCTCTGCCTTTGCAGCGGCGGACTCAGCGGCCTTCTGGGCCTTCAGGAGTTCTTCCTGCTTGGCGGCGATGTCTTCCTGCTTCTTGACTTCCTTCTTGGCGTCTGCCACGTTCTTCTTGGCGGCGCTCACTTCCTTGTTAGCAGCGGCGACGTTCTTCTTGGCGGCGTCAATCTGCTTGTTGGCGTCTGAAACGGCCTTCTTGGAGAGCTTTACCTTTGCTTCAGCTTCCTTATAGTCGCGCTTTGAAAGGAGAAGGTCTGCCTGGAGGTCCTTGATGTCCTGCTCACCCTGCTGAATGGCGAGCTTGTCGTTGCTGTCAAAGACACCGTCGTCAACCTTGCGGGTCTTCTTCTCAAGCTTGAGGGCCTGCTTCTTTGCCTTGATAACGTTTTCCTTTGCCTTGAGGGCATCCTTCATGACGCTGAGGGATTTCTTGCCCTGGTTGTACTGGGCCTGGGCCTCTACAACCTGCTGACGGAGAATGTCAATCTCTTTCTGGGAATCGATGGCCTGCTGGTCTGCCTTGCGGACGGCGTCCTCAAGGGCTACCTGATGCTCATCTACCTTCTGCTTAGCAGCCTCAATGGCTTCCTTGTTGGTCTGTGCCTGTGCGGAAAGAACCGTCACGAAAACAGCTACTGCGCTGAGAATCAAATTCTTGGCTTTCATATTAATAGGTTTTTGTTAGTTTTTCTCTTTGCTTGAAGTAACAAAGTTAATAATAAAATTATTAAAACAAAAGACGGGCCATAACAAAAAAGGCAACCCAGAGGGCTGCCTTAGTGTTTTGAGCGGTTTACTGCTCGTCAGGGCCTTGGTCCTGAGGACCGGGCTGAGGGCCGCCGTTGAACGGGCCCTGGGGACCGCCCTGGAAAGGACCCTGAGGGCCTCCCTGGGGACCTCCGGCCTGCTGGCCTGCCTGGTACATCTTCTCGAAGGCCTTGTTGAGGGCTTCGGAGTAGCGGTCGATATCCGCCAGATTCTGGGCCTTGACGGCCTCCTTGAGGAGGTTGCAGTTGGACTCGACTTCGCTCTTGATGTCTGCGGGGACCTTGTCTCCGTTCTCCTTCAGGAACTTCTCTGCCTGGAAGGTCAGGGCATCGGCGCCGTTGATCTTGTCGATTCTTTCCTTCTCTGCCTTGTCAGCTGCCTCGTTGGCCTTGGCCTCGTCCCTCATGCGCTGGATTTCGGCGTCTGACAGGCCGCTGGAGGCCTCGATGCGGATGTGCTGCTCCTTGCCGGTAGCCTTGTCCACTGCAGAGACATTCAAGATACCGTTGGCGTCTATATCGAAGGTAACCTCAATCTGAGGCACGCCACGGGGTGCGGGTGCGATGCCGTCCAGATGGAAGATGCCAATCTGCTTATTGTCCTTTGCCATGGGACGCTCTCCCTGCAGGACGCGGATCTCTACGCCGGGCTGGTTGTCTGCAGCGGTGGAGAAGATCTGGCTCTTCTTGGCGGGGATTGTGGTGTTGGACTCGATGAGCTTGGTCATTACGCCGCCCAAGGTCTCAATACCCAGGGAAAGCGGAGTGACATCAAGCAGCAGCACGTCCTTCACGTCGCCTGCCAGGACACCGCCCTGGATGGATGCGCCTATTGCGACTACCTCGTCCGGGTTCACGCTCTTGTTGGGCTCCTTTCCGAAGAAGTTCTTCACAAGCTCCTGCACGTAAGGGATACGGGTGGAACCGCCCACGAGGAGGACCTCGTCAATGTCTGAAGGGTTCAGGTGAGCATCGCTGAGTGCCTGACGGCAAGGGGCGATGGAACGCTGGAAGAGGGCGTCGGAGAGCTGCTCGAACTTGGCCCTGGTGAGGGTCTTTGCAAGGTGCTTGGGAACGCCGTCAACAGGCATGATGTAAGGGAGGTTAATCTCCGTAGAGGTCTGGCTGGAAAGCTCAATCTTTGCCTTCTCTGCAGCTTCCTTAAGACGCTGGAGGGCCATAGGATCCTTCTTGAGGTCAATGCCGCCGTTCTCAGCAGCGAACTCCTGGGCAAGCCAGTCGATGATAACCTGGTCGAAATCGTCACCTCCGAGGTGGGTGTCACCGTTGGTGGAAAGGACCTCGAAGACGCCGTCTCCAAGCTGGAGGATGGAGATATCGAAGGTACCGCCGCCAAGGTCATAGACTGCGACCTTCATGTCCTTGTCCTTCTTGTCAAGGCCATATGCAAGGGCTGCTGCGGTGGGCTCGTTGATGATACGCTTCACATCAAGGCCTGCGATGCGGCCGGCCTCCTTGGTTGCCTGACGCTGGGAGTCGGAGAAATATGCCGGAACGGTGATGACAGCCTCGGTAACCTCCTGGCGGAGATACTCTTCAGCGGTCTTCTTCATCTTCTGGAGAATCATTGCCGATATCTCCTGCGGGGTATAGAGCTTACCGCTGATATCCACGCGGGGGGTATTGTTCTCTCCGCGGACCACCTTGTAGGGAACGCGGTTCACTTCCGTAGTCACCTGGTCATAGGTCTCACCCATGAAACGCTTGATGGAGAATACGGTGTTGTGAGGATTGGTAATGGCCTGGCGCTTTGCCGGGGAGCCTATCTTACGCTCACCGCCTTCCGTGAATGCAACTACGGAAGGAGTGGTGCGCTGGCCTTCATTGTTAATGATGACGGTGGGCTGGTTGCCCTCCATCACTGCGACGCAGGAATTGGTTGTTCCAAGGTCGATGCCGATAATTTTACCCATAGTATAATCTTTTTTAGTTTTACTCTTTTTCAGATTCTTCGCTGCGCTCAGAATGACAGGGAAGAATTTGGCGCCGTCCTATAGTTAGGGCGACGCCGGTAAATTAACGAACTTCGTGCCATTTGCCTACTCGCTGACAAAATGGCAGAAAAGGGTGTCAGAAACGCCAGCCAACGGTTACCATGGCCTCTGCCACGGTGGACTGGAACAGGATTTCCGGAGTAAGGACGGAGTAGTCGATTTCCTTGTTATAGTACTTGGCAGGATCCGGTGAATAGTAATAATAGTAAGGAATTATATACTCATCGGGAAGGTAGCGGAAGCGGAGGGCGCAGTCTGCATAGAAGGACCCGGAGGAGGAATATCCAAGGCCGAAGGATACAATCTGCTTTGCGGCTTCCGAGCCGTCCTTGATGCCGGAGGTGATGTAGTTGTAGCCGGTACGGATGGCAATTCCCGCCATGGGCTTGAACTCAACGCCGGCCCTGAAGGAATGGGATACGCCAAGCGCCGCCTTAATGTCAGCGTTCTGGCCGTCGAACATGTCATAGTCGTAGCCGCCGAATTCCTCATCGGAAGAAATGCGGAAGCGGGATTGGGAGTAATTGACGCCCTCATAATCCGCACTGACAATGGCGATATTGCCAAGGGTTAACGCCGCACCGAAGTTGTAACGGAACGGGAACACCATGTCATATCCCCAGTAGTCCTCTGCGGAATTGACCGCCTGGCGGTTCTTGTCGGTGATGAAGGACTGGCCGGAATAGCCGTACCTTTCCGTTACGCTCATGACGGTGGGAGTCTGGATGGCGCCACCCAGGCGAATTCCCTTCACGGGAACCCAGATAAAGCCGGCCTTGGCATATATGCCGCTTCCATCAAGGATGAAGTTGCGCTTCATGAGGGTCTTTTCGAAGTAATAATCCGCAGGATCACCGGAGAATTTGATAATGGGAAAATCCGAGTAGTTTTCCGGGGATTCCTCCCAGTACTCCAGCATGTGGTAATTGACGGATGTGATTCCAATGTTGGCGCCCAGGAAGAACTTGTCGTCCCAGTTGGCGGAGAAGTTCATCACCCAGTCCTGCTTGAAGCCCCTGGTCTGACGGCCGTACCTCTGGTAGACAGGGGCGGCGAGACGGAAGTTGCCGTCATCGTCCAACTGCTCTGTGAGGGCGATGTATGCACCGTCAGAGCCGGTTACGCCGCTGATCATGCCGCTGCGGTATGCTGTCATGGCAATCCATGGCGGCATGCGGGTGAAGTCTCCGTAATAATTCCAGTCCTCGTTGGCCATTACGTCCGTGCTGAAGCCGTCCGCATAAGACGCCAGGAAGGAGCCAAAGGAGTTGTTGGAGTTCACGCCGGCCGCGTTGAGGCGGTTGGTGTAGTCCCCTGTGGAGTTCATCACAAAGCCGAAAGCCATGCGCTTGAGGCCATGCCTGCGATTGGTATCGTAATTAAAGATGAAACCCGTATTGGGAACTTTGAAGCGGGTGTAGAAGGACGATGTCTCATCCCCGTAACCTACAGGTTCTGTATCTCCTTCCGCTATTGTTCCAACGGACCAGCCGTCTGCAAAACTGAGCCCGGAGGTGAACATAAACTGCGAATATGAGCTGACGGAGGAACCGGCCGGATTGATTCCTATTGTGCCGGCATCTCCTCCCAGGGCCGTCACGGCATTGCCCAGGGCCATGCTGCGGGCAGTTCCGCCGTACTCATTCTGGGAGAAGAGATACGCATCCTGCCAGCCCTGTGCGGAGGCCGTGGCTCCCGCAAGCAACATTGACAATATGATAATGTACTTTTTCATGTCCGATGTGTTTTATCTGCGGCCGCCGCTGGAGTGCGAACCGCCGGAAGATGAATGTGATGAACCGGAAGAGTGGGAGCCGCCGGAAGAATGTGATCCGCCGGAGTATGACCCGGATGAACGGGAACCGGATGAATAGCTGCTTCCGGAAGAACTCCTGCTGGAGCTGCTGGAAGAGGAGCTGCTGGAACGGTAGTTACCGGAAGAGTAGCTTCCCGAACTTCTGGTTCCGGAAGAAGTGCTCCTGCTGGAAGATCCGCTGGAACGATAGCTTCCGCCGGAAGAGCTGCTGCGGGATACGGAACCGCTGTGGGAGCTGCTGGAAGAGGAGCCTCTGGAAACACTTCCGGAACTGCTTCTGGAAACGCCTGCGGAAGAGCTTCTGGACACCGCGCCGGACGTACTCCGGGACGATGTTCCCACGGTAGAGCGGGAAACGCTCCTGACTCCGGACTTGGAAGTGCGGACCGCGGTCCTGGCGTAAGAAGACTTACCGGCCGATGCAGGGGCAGCATTTGCACGGGGTACGGCAACCGATGAACGGGAAGCGCCTATGCCTCTGGAAGCTCCGGTTGCACCGCCACGGCTGGTGAAGTTGCCTTCCCTCCTGCCAAGGCTCTCAGACCTGGATAAGCCTCCCCTGTGATGGCGGGGACCTCCATACCAGTAATCTCCGTACCAGTGGTGGCCGTAATAGCCATAATGGCCGTAGTAACCGTAATGCCCGTAATGGTAATAGTGGGGGCCATACCAGCCACCGTAGTACCATGAATCATAGTACCAGGGGTCCCAGTACCAGCTGTAATAGCGGTAAGGACGATGCCAGTAATAGTCATAATACCACGGATCCCAGTACCAGGACCTGTAGTACCACGGGCTGTAGTATCCGTAATAATAATACGGCGAATACCAGGACGATGTGTACCAGGGCGAGCCCCAGGTGAGCTGGTCCGTATTCAGTATTACGACGGAATTTCCGGGCGCCACCTTGACGGTGTCACCGCTTGCGACTATATATGCCGGGGACGATTTGCTCTCTGCGAGCAGGTTGTCAATCTCTCCGGCTGGAACTTCCGTGGAGGCCGGCTGCGCAACCGCTGCGGAAGCGTACAGGCCGTCGTCGAAAGTCTGTTTCTGGAGTTGGTTTAGGGATGAGCACGACAAGAAGGTCAGTGCTACCAGCGAAAGGGCGGCAAATCTCTTTTTCATGGTCAGTTCCTCCATATTTTGCAATAATTTCAGTATATTTGCGCCGGAAAGCCCGGCTTATCCGGCTAAAATGCAATTATTATACCTTAATGCAAATATAGGAAAAAAATCGATATAACATGGCAAAAGAAGTGACCAAAAGGTCGGAGAACTACTCTCAGTGGTACAATGACCTGGTTGTGAAGGCAGACCTTGCGGAGCAGTCCGCAGTGCGTGGATGCATGGTTATCAAACCTTACGGATATGCAATCTGGGAAAAGATGCAGAGTATCCTGGACAAGATGTTCAAGGAGACAGGCGTAAAGAACGCCTACTTCCCCCTGTTCATCCCCAAGAGCTTCTTCTCACGTGAGGCAGAGCACGTAGCGGGCTTCGCAAAGGAGTGCGCCGTGGTTACCCACCACAGGCTCATGACCGCCCCGGACGGCAACGGAATCGTGGTGGATCCATCGGCAAAACTGGAAGAAGAACTTATCGTCCGTCCCACTTCTGAGACCATTATCTGGAACACCTACAAGAACTGGATCCACTCCTGGAGAGACCTCCCGGTGCTCTGCAACCAGTGGTGCAACGTCGTGCGCTGGGAAATGCGTACCCGCCTTTTCCTCCGTACCGCAGAGTTCCTCTGGCAGGAAGGCCACACTGCCCACGCCACCGCAGAGGAGGCTGAGGCAGAGAAGCAGCGCATGGTTGACGTTTACGCCAAGTTCGCCCGCGAGACCATGGCCCTTCCCGTAGTTGTTGGCCACAAGAGCCCCGGAGAGCGCTTTGCAGGCGCCCTTGACACCATGACCATAGAGGCCATGATGCAGGACGGCAAGGCCCTTCAGGCCGGCACGTCCCACTTCCTGGGCCAGAACTTCGCAAAGAGTTTCGACGTTACCTTTACTAATAAGGAAGGAAAGGACGAATACGTCTGGGCAACTTCCTGGGGCGTTTCCACCCGTCTTATGGGCGCCCTCATCATGGCTCACGGAGACGACAACGGCCTTGTCCTCCCCCCTGCCCTGGCCCCCATCCAGGTGGTCATGGTTCCCATCTACAAGAGCGACGAAGAGCACAACGCCGTCCTTGACAAGATGTATGAGCTAAAGAAGGCGCTGGAGGCAAAGGGCCACAGCGTGGAGATTGACGACCGCGACACCCTCCGCCCCGGCTTCAAGTTCGCAGAATGGGAACTCAAGGGCGTTCCTGTACGCCTTGCCATGGGTCCCCGCGACATAGCCAACGGCACTGTCGAAGTATGCCGCAGGGATACCCTGGAGAAGATTTCGGAACCTCTGGAAGGCCTGGAGGACCGTATCATCGGCCTTCTGGAAGACATCCAGCAGAACATTTACAACAAGGCCCTCGCATTCCGCGACTCATCCATCCGCAAGGTTGACACCTGGGAAGAGTTCAAGGAAGAGATTGAGAAGGGCGGCTTCCTCCTCTGCCACTGGGACGGCACTGCTGAGACAGAGGCAAAGATCC
Organism: Bacteroidales bacterium; assembly: GCA_024694675.1. Taxonomy (GTDB): domain Bacteria; phylum Bacteroidota; class Bacteroidia; order Bacteroidales; family UBA932; genus Cryptobacteroides. Next base: position 8,576 of record JAILJO010000140.1, read on the forward strand.
AGGAAGAGACAAAGGCAACCATCCGCTGCATCCCCGTGGACAGCGCAGTATGCATAGAAGAAGGCAAGTGCATCTACACCGGCAAGCCTTCACACCAGAGAGTATTATTTGCAAGATCATATTAGTTTGTCATTTCGAGCGCAGTCGAGAAATCTTTTTTTTATGAAATACTTAGTATCTGTTTTCGCCGCCCTGGCACTGACATTAAGCGCCTTCGCCCAGGACGCACAGTCCGCTGCCGCTGAGGCCGCAGCCGCATTAAGCCAGGCAGAGGAAGTCCCCGCAGTGGAGACTCCCAAACCCAAATATTGGACAAACACCGTCCAGACCAACATCAACTTTGGCCAAACATACCTGTCGCAGTGGGCCGCCGGCGGTTACAACACCGTAACCCTGGCAGGAAACATTGACGCCAGCGCCAACTACGCCAAGGACAAGATGATATGGAACAACCGCCTCCAACTGGACTACGGCACCCTCTATTCAGCCGACAAGCCCATTTACCAGAAGAACAAGGACCGTATCTACTTTGAGTCCAAATGGGGTTATGAAACTCCCATCCAGCATTTGAGCTATTCCGCCAACTTTGACTTCAAGACCCAGTTCGGGGACAACTTCAAGTATGGCACTCCGGTGTCGGACGGTACCACGGAACCCACCAAGCAGGACTGGCTGGATGCCAGGACCATACAGTCCGGTCTCTTCTCCCCCGCCTACATCAATCTGGGTCTTGGTCTTCTGTGGACTCCCAAGCCCTGGTTCTCCCTCAACGTCGCTCCCCTTACCGGAGGCGTCGTAATAGTCTCTGACGAGGCCCTCCGGGACAAGTACGGCATGGAAGCCACAGCCTGGTCCGATGAAGCCAAGACAACGGCCACGGCCTGGAAGTCCTCCCGCTTTGAATTCGGTGCCCAGCTGAAGGCGGACGCCTCATGGGTGATCAACGACAACTTCACATACACCACCCAACTTGCCCTCTTCTACAACTACCTCACTCCCAAGGTGGAACCTCGTATCACCTGGGACAACAAGGTATTCTGGAAACTGGCCAAGTACTTCGCCCTCACCGTGTCCACCAACCTCATCTACGATCCTCTGGTGAAGGTAAAGGATACGGACAATGACGAGGTGGCAGACGCCAAGGGTGTCCAGTTCAAGGAATACCTGGAGTTCGGGTTCACTTATACGCTCACTCACAAGAGATAACATGCTCCTGGTTGCAGTCAGCGGAGGCATAGATTCCATGTGCCTCGTGGAAAAGGTTCGTCTCTCCGGCGGGCCTTTTGCCGTTGCACACTGCAACTTCCGCCTTCGCGGCGCGGAAAGTGATGCGGACGAGGCCCTGGTCCGCTCCTGGGCCGCTTTCCACGGTGTCAGCTGTCACGTCAAATCCTTCGATACCACAGTTTACGCCCAGGAAAACAAGATAAGCGTTGAGATGGCGGCCCGGAAGCTGCGTTACCATTGGTTTGGGGAGCTGTGCCGGGAGCATGGCTACTCCGCCGTAGCCGTAGCCCACAACGCTAACGACAACGCTGAAACTCTTATCCTCAATTTACTACGCGGAACCGGCCTCAAGGGCCTCACGGGCATGAAAGCGGAAGGTTTCATCCCTGACCCGGAGTTTAGTGATATTCCCCTTCTCAGGCCGCTGCTCGGCATGACCCGTGAGGATATAGAAGCCTTTGCCGCAGAGTACGGCATCACCTGGCGCGAAGACCACACCAATGCGCAAAATGAGCACAAGCGCAACAAAATCCGCAATCTTGTCTTTCCCGTCTTCAAGGAAATCAATCCCTCGTTCATTCAGACTCTTAATCAGGACATCAAAACTATTGCGCGAGAGGTTGAGGAGTCTGGATGGGTATACTGTTCCAGGAACAATGCCACCCTCGTCATTCCCGGCTCCGACCGGGAATCTTTAATTACTAAAGATTTTAGCATTTCGGAGGAAGAGTGGGATGGGAGCAAGAGCGTGAAACAGCCTCAGGGTGAGTTGATTATGGATGCAGATAAGGCCGGTGAGTTTATTGAAGGGAGCTGGGAGACCGGGGACTGGATAAGGCCGCTGGGGGCACCAGGTAAGAAGAAACTTCAGGACTGGTTCACGGACCATCACATCCCTGCGGATGAGAAGCCCTTCGTAAAACTCCTCAAAAGCGCAAAGGATCCTCATCATGTCATAGCTGTTTGCGGCTTCTGCATTGACCACTCTGTACGGATCACATCCAGCACTAAGCACATCGTAAAGATAGTAGTTAAAGATTCCGGGTCAAGCCCGGAATGACGGAAAACGAAAAATTAGTATATTTGTAGACTAAATATATTTCTATATGAACAGAAAAGTATTATTGATGATTCTGGACGGCTGGGGTGAAGGCCGGCATGACTATTCAAACGCTATATGGACTCAGGGAACTCCCAGTATTGATGCATTGA
>JAILJO010000031.1 GCA_024694675.1 Bacteroidales bacterium
GCGACTTCCGGGATCATGGTGACGCGGGAGTCGTGGATGGGGACGGGCTTGGGGTCGATGACGTAGATGGGGGTGTCGTTGCCGGCATACCTGTACAGACCGGCTGCAGGATATACCTGGAGCGATGAACCCACTATCAGAAGTATGTCTGCGGCGGAGACTATGTCTATGGCCTGTTCTATCTTGGGGACTGCTTCGCCAAAGAAGACGATATGCGGCCTTAGCTGGACGCCGTTGGGGGCGAGGTCTCCAAGATTTACGGCGCCATAACCGATGTCTATAACTTCCTTTTCCGAGCCGGAGTTGTCATACACGCCGGTCTCAGGGCGGACTTTGGTAAGTTCGCCGTGAAGATGCACCACGTGGGTGGAGCCTGCACGTTCATGCAGGTTGTCCACGTTCTGGGTAATGACGTCTACCTTATAGTTTTTCTCCAGCTCCGCTATTGCCACATGGGCGGCATTGGGCTTGGCGTCACGAAGCTGGACGCGAAGCCCGTTGTAGAAGTCCAGGACAAGCTTTCTGTTCCTGTACCAACCCTCGATGGAGGCGACGTCGTTGACATCGTACCGCTCCCAGAGGCCTCCGCTGTCACGGAAGGTGGAGAAGCCGCTCTCTGCGCTTACGCCGGCGCCGGTAAGTACTGCTATTTTTTTCATTGCTCAATCTGGAAATAATACTTCTTTACCCAATACTCAAACAAAGGATCGATGAAAACCGGGGCGTCGTTGTCGTCAAAGAAGAGCACTTCCTTTTTCATGAGGGCGTCTTTCACGCGCTTTACGTTTGCGGAAGAATGCAGATCATATTTGGCAATGACGTCCGAGGCGCTGAAGCGGGTCACACCCTGCGCCACGGCTTTCAGGAAATTGACCTGATGCGTGGTGAGGCCGTTCACGGTGTCCTGGAAACGGGGCTCATGAACGCTGATAAGGCATGACAGGGCGTCTACCAGAACTGGTTCCATAATGTAGCCGCGGGTCATGGAGTCGCAGATGGCGCAGAAGTGGTTGATGTACCAGGGATGGCCTTTGAAGAGCCTGCAGGCGCCCTGCATGAGCTCCGAGGTGATGACCTTACCGCCGGCGAGGAAGCCCTTGAGGACGTGGTCTGCCATCTCTCTGTCATCTATGGGCGACAGTTTCACCCTCTCCACCTGCCGGTGGAAAAGGAGGGAGCTGCGGAAGATGCGGTGCATGGCGTTGACGCCGGAGCCGCAAAGAATGAGGGAGAAGCCTTTCAGGCCCTCTGCACGGCAGTCCTTCATGGCGGCATTGAGCGGCACCAGGAACTTATCTTCATCTTCCAGGAGCGTAACGCACTGGAACTCATCAACTATGAGGAACATGGGGACTCCCCTCTCTGCCGACAGCTTGAAAGGAAAGCGCAGGACGGCGTCAACATCGGCCTTCACAAGGTTCCAGCTGAGGGACAACACCTCTCCCCTTTCCGCAAATGCGGCGGGGTCGAAGACGAAATGCGTGCCTCCAAGATACCTTTCCACGAGGGCGGCATACTCGTCCGGAGTAGAGCCCGCCATCATGATTACGGTGGAGCCATACCTGAGAAGCAGTTCCTCCAGCGTACGTATGTTCAGGGCCGAGAACTGCCCCACGGAAAAGCTCTTTCCCTGCATCTTCATGGCCACCAGGGCCTGCTGGACAAGGGATGTCTTTCCAGTCTTGGGAGGCTCTGAAAGGACGATGTGCTCTCCCTGGGCAAGCAGGTTGCCAAGGAGAGTTACGTCCCTGCCGCGCCCCACGAAATTTTTCCCGGTGACGTATTGGGAATATGGGAACGGAGTATCCATTATTCTGCAGTTTCTTCAGCAGGCAGTTCTGCCTGAGGCTCGGCCTCTGCCTCGCAGGGGGCTTCGCAGCACTCCTCCACGGCTTCAAGTTCAGGGTTGAAGCACTTGAGAGGGCTCTTGACACCGATGGGGGCGAGGACGTTGCACAGCCAGAGGGCGACGGCGGCAACTATCACGATACCGCAAAACCAGCACCAGAAGCGCCTGCGGGCAGCTTTCTTGCGGGCCTCAGGATCCACAGCGGTGAGCTTGGGGAACTTGGCCAGCGAGGTGAGGGTCTTGCCGAACTTGGTGTTCACAAGGGCCTTGGCGTTGATGGCCCAGCCGTTGGCATTGAGGATGGGACCCAGGTCACGCTTGCGGAGCTTGCGCCATGCAATGAACATTGAAGGGCCGGAAATGATGAGCATGACGACGGCAATCACAATGAGGACCTGCCACCAGGTAATACCCTTCAGTGCAGCCACAACGCCTGCCAGGGCGGCGCCAACAAGGCCAAGGGCCATGCCTATGGCTGCGAAGATACCTGCGAACTTTGCAATGTCGAAAGGTGCCGCGGGGGCCTTTCCGTCTGCCGCGTTGTTGGTTGCGGCGGTAAGGCCGGACATTGACTTTTCGTTCTTCTCCGCGGCCTTTTTGTCTATGCGGTCACTGATGAGGCGGGCAACCTTCTTGTACGGCGCCCAGAATGCCTGACGGATAGACAGAGGATTGTCCACGATTGCGGTAACCTGTGCGGTATAGTCGTTACCTTCCCTGTCATAGAAGACGGCGTTCTTGCCGGCGCGGAGGCCGTCCACGTCACCGTCCGTAAGCACGGCGGCGATATTGAAGCTCTTGCCAAGTTTCTCGCTCTTGCAGGCGCAGTACAGGATGTACATGCCGCTCAGGGACGATATTTCCGGTGCAGGACCGGTCACCTTGACGCAAAGGTCAGTGCTTCTCTGGTCAATGTACAGGCGGCCTGCCTGGAAGACTGCCTTCTGGTCAGGGGCATAGAAATCTGCCAGGACCACGTAGTTGTTGAGGAAGCGGTAGAAGTTATGTGCAAGACGGAGGAGTTTGTCTACTTCTTCGATTGAGAGGGCGTTGGCTTCCTCTGCCTTGTCCTTCTCTACCAGTTCCAGGAGGGCGGCCTTGCGGTCTGCCTTGAGGATGGCCTTTATCTCATCCAGGCCGATTCCCTCCACCTCTGCACCCTTCTTGGCGCCAAGCCAGGCGGTGTAGGGGGCGAAGGAGGCGAGGATATCGTTCCACTCCCCTTCCGTGAGGGCTTTCTTCTTGGGAGCCACCAGGGCAGCCATGGCCTCGATTGCGGCTTTCCATGCGGGGTTCAGGCCTTCCGACAGAGGGAGTTTTCCGTCCGCAGTGGGCTTTGCAAGGGGCTGGAGGCCGATTTCAGGGGCGGCATCGGCAAGGTTACCGTCGATGGCGGCGATCTTGTCCACGCTCACATCCACGGCACCGGCGATGGCGGCGTCGAAGCCTACCAGGCGGCAGCGCATGAAGTAATCGGCAACCTTGGCCTTTACGGCCTCAACGGCGGCAAGGGCGTCTGCGGTGGCGTCTCCGTACGGGAAAACCTCCTTGGTACCGGCTTCCTTCCATGCCACGTAGTCTGCGCAGGCGGCCCAGAAGGCCTCTATCTGCTCTGCAGTCACACCTGCTGCACCGCTGCGGTCCACTGCGCTGGCAACGCCGGCAATGACCTCGATGAGCTTGGCGGCCGCCTCTTCCCCTGCCGATGCGGGAGTGATGATGCCGTCGCCGTTGAATTTGGTATCGGCAAAAATGCGAACGTTGTCCGCGGTATCTTCAAGGCCGATGGATTCCTTCTCCAGGCCCAGGTTCTTCAGGATCTGCTTCGCCGACGACTGAAGCCTTGCACCGTCCGGATCTTCTACGTTGAACTGCTCGAAAGCCAGCTCCGAGGGCTCCTTAAGGAGGATGTCCGGATCCTTGAGGATGCGGGTAAGCCACTGTGCGGTCTTGATGACCTCGTCCACGCGGATGCGGCCGTCGCCGTCCACGTCGATGAGTTTGAGGGTCTTGGTGTCGAACTCCAGACCTTCTGTGGGGCAGCTCAGGACCGTCCACATCTTGCGGTCCAGTTCTCCCAGATGCGCGATGTCAGCGCCGCTCTGGACGTTTACCCTTACGGTTCCTCCCACGGAAGCGAATTTCCAGGGATAAGTGGTTTCAGCAGTCTTTTTTTTCATATGCTTAAGTTTTAGATAATTATCTTCCGGCTAACTTTATTGTTACTTACAAATGTAATAAAAAAAACAAAACCATAGAATATAATTTATTATATTTGCGAACTTTTTTCGACTATGACTAATACTATAATAAGAAAAGGACTCCGCATTCTGGCCGCATTGACCGTTGCCGGAGCGGTATCAGGATGCGACATGCTTCCCTTTGAAGCATTCCAGACTCCTGAAGTGCTGGCGGTCACGCCAAGCTCCATCACTCCCAATGCCTTACAGAGCACCATTTATGTTTCTGTCCAGTGCGACCTCAAATGGAAAGTAGAGCTTTCCGAGGTAGATTGGGCAAAGATTGAGAACCTTGTAATTGGTTCTGACAATACCGGCAGCTTCAACATCACACTTTCTCCTAACATGGAGAAGGAGTCAAGGGAACTCACAATAACCGTCAAGGCCGGTAAAGGATTCGCCTCCAGCAGGATCACCCAGCAGGGAATAGACAAGTTCTTCAATCCCGGAAGCGTATCGCTTACCGGAACGAATAAGGCCAAAGTACAGTTCAAGGCCCCCTGCGACTGGAATGCCGGCGTAGTTTCCGGTAACGACTGGCTGTCAATGGAGGTTGGCTCGGGACATGCCGGCGACACATATCTCACCTGCTATGCCAAGGACCCCAACGAGAACGTAGGCTCAAGGGAAGGTATGATTAAGGTCAAGTTCGGATCCATCATGCTGGAACTGCCCGTAGTCCAGGCCCAGACCGATGTCATCCTCAGTGACAACACTCCTGCAGAGGTAGACTGGAAGGGCGGAGAGTTCACGGTTTATACAAAGACCAATGTCCAATACGATATCCAGTGCTCCGCAGACTGGGTAAGGCATACCGCCACCAAGGCCCTCAACGAGGCCCTGGAAAGCTTTACCGTGGATCCCAACGAAAGCACATCGTCAAGGACCGCTACCATTACCTTCAAAGGTGGCGACGCCACGTATTCCGTTTCCCTGACCCAAAGCGGGAAAGATCCTTTCCTCAGCGTTACCACTCCCGGATTCTACGGTGTCAAAAGCATCGACTATGTCCTTGGACAGAACGGCTGGAACCAGGCGGGACGCAAGGCAAGCCTCAATGGGAATCTTGACCTCAGGCTCATGAACCGCGCCAACCTGTCGGTTATAAGCGTTTCAGGCATCCAGACAAATGCCCAGGAAGGCGCTTCAGTAGCAGTAGGAGTTGTTCTGCAGACCGGAAACGACGAAACCCTGCATACCACCTACAACTGCACCGTAATAGGCCAGAGCGAGGAGCTCCTGTGGCTGAAGGCGCAGCCGTCAACATGTTTCATCGTTAAAAAGTAAGGGCTTATGAGAACAAGGAATATACTTACCGCAGCAGTTGCCGCTCTCATATGCACGGCAGCATTCGCAATACCGGCATCGCCCGTACCTTTCGCCGCCGTTCAGCCTGACGGAACAACCATCATGCTACAGCAACACGGCGACGAATTCTTCCATTGGACCACTCTGGCGGGATCGTCCCAGGTCATGAAGAAGGATTTGGACGGCTGGTGGAGACCTACCACGATTGATTTTGAGGCAAAGGCTAAAGCCGCCGCCACCAGGCGCAATGCGGCAAACGCCAACAGGCAGTATCGTACCCATACTGACAACCTGATGACCCACGGAGAGCGCCATATCCCCGTTTTCCTGGTGCAGTTCACGGATCTTTCCTTCAAGATATCCAATCCGGCAGAGAAATTCGACGCCCTTCTGAACCAGCAGGGTTACTCTGCAAATGGAGGTACCGGTTCTGTCAGGGACTTCTATATGGACAATTCCGACGGACAGTTCCAACCCGTATTCGACGTTTACGGCCCAGTAGACCTGCCCAACAACATGGCCTACTATGGAGGTAATGACAGCAGCGGCAACGATTCCAGGCCGGAAGAGGCCCTCATCCATGCTGCCAAGGCCCTTGACAGCGTTGTAGACTTCTCGCAGTACGACTACGACAACGACGGTTATGTGGACATGGCCCTGTTCTACTACGCCGGTTACAATGAGGCCGAGTATGGCCCGGCCAATTCCATATGGCCCCACCAGTGGAACGCCCAGTATGTGAATCTTGGAAGGACCAGCTACTTTGACGGAAAGCGCCTGGCTGCATATTTCTGCACCTCGGAGCTTAAAAGTAATACCGGCACTTCAATGTGCGGCATTGGTACAACCTGCCATGAGTTCGGCCATTCCCTGGGTCTGCCCGATTTTTACGACACGGACTACACCGAAAATGGTCAGGCCGGCGGTCTATATTACTTCTCCACAATGGACTCCGGCGCATACCTCAACAACGGATGCACTCCCCCGTTCTTCAACGCCGAAGAGCGTATCCTCCTGGGCTGGATGACTGAGGACGATGTTCCCATCCTTCCCAGAGGCGAGGTCAGTTTCCCCTCCGTCAGGTACAGCATCACCTACAAGAGCCTCACGGATGTTGAAGGAGAATACTTCCTCTACGAATGCCGCGACGCGACAGGCTGGGACAAATACCTCCCTGCAGGCCTTGTGATATATCACGTGGACAAATCCAAAGTGAGGAAAGTCGGCGGAATCACTCCCTACCAGCAGTGGGCCAACTGGGAAAGCTACAACAGTATCAACGCCTACGGAAGCCACCCCTGCTTCTATATCATTCCTGCCGCCAACCAGTCTTCCCTCAATTATTCTTCAAACAATCTGAAGGACTATGTGTTCCCCGGCTCCAAGAACAAGACCACGTACTCCCCTGTTGACTGGAATAAGGCCGATACCGGTGTAGAAATCAGCGGTATTTCTTATTCCTCCAGCGACAAGAAGGTATACCTTACTACAAAGTATAAGAACGAGCCCGTTGGGTCGCTCCAGGAAATGGGCTTCAACGCAATTGCAGACCCCAATAACGGCGTCTACGCCGCAGGTGACGGCTTCTTCCCGGAGCTTGAACTCGCAGACGGCCAGCAGCCTTCTTCTGTGTCCTGGACTTACGACGGCAACGGCCTCAGCGGCAACGGCGAAGTCACCCTCACGGCCGGCAAACACACCATTGTGGCCGTGCTTACCTTCGCCAACGGAACCGTCGAAACCCTTGAGCTTGTAATTGAAGCAAAATAAATTTGGCAGGTAAGAAAAATTATCATATCTTTGCAGCCCAATTGAGAAAAAGGAGGTGTAAAAAGCATGATCATCGTTCCCGTTAAAGAAGGCGAAAACATCGAAAGAGCCCTTAAAAAGTTCAAGCGCAAGTTCGAAAAGACCGGCGCCGTCCGCGAGATGCGTGCCCGCAAGAACTTCGAGAAGCCTTCAGTGATCAAGCGTATGGCTATGCAGAAGGCCATCTACGTTCAGAAGCTCCGTCTTGAAGAAGACCAGTAAACCTCCTCTCATATGCAAAACAAAGGCACTCCATTCGGGGTGCCTTCATTTTGCTTTTAACTAACCAACTAAAAAAACTAACCGGTTAGTGTAATTGCAAGAGCCGTGCCAAAACTATTCGGCGCCGGTCATTTCCTTGCGTGCGCGCTCTACGGACTTGGAGCGTTTGAGCACGAATCCTGAACCCAGATACTTTGTGCGGACGTCTTCATCGGCCGCAAGCTGCTCCGGAGTGCCTTCCTGGAGGATGACGCCTTCATACAGAAGATATGCACGGTCCGTGATGGCGAGGGTTTCGCCCACGTTGTGGTCCGTGATGATGACGCCGATGTTGCGGTACTTGAGTTTTGCGATGATGTACTGGATGTCCTCAACGGCAATGGGGTCCACACCGGCGAAGGGTTCGTCCAGAAGGATGAACTTGGGGTCTACGGCAAGGGCGCGGGCAATCTCGCAGCGGCGGCGCTCACCGCCGGAAAGCTGTATTCCCAGGGATTTGCGGACCTTGGAGAGATTGAACTCGTCAATGAGCCTTTCCATGCGCTCTATGCGCTGTTCCTTTGTCATATCCTTTGTGGAGGACGATACCTCCATGACGGACATTATATTGTCCTCGACGGACATGCGGCGGAAAACGGAGGCCTCCTGGGGAAGGTAGCCAATGCCCTGCTGGGCACGCTTGTACATGGGAAGGGTGGTGATTTCCGAGGAGCCGCCCTGGTCGTCGTCTATGAAAATGCGGCCGCCGTTGGGTTTGATCTGGCCGGTAATCATGTAGAAGCTGGTGGTCTTGCCTGCGCCGTTAGGGCCCAGGAAGCCTACAATCTCTCCCTGCTCCACTTCCATGTTCACGCCCTTCACTACCGTGCGGACGCCGTATTTTTTGACAAGGTTTTCTGCTCTTAATTTCATTTCAGTAATTAAAGATTCCGGATCAAGTCCGGAATGACGTGGCTATTTGGTATCAAGGCCGAGGTCGGCGGCGAAGGCTTTGAAGGCGGGGTTCTTGTCCATGAGGTCCTTGGCCTTTTCTTCCGGCATGTAGGGCTGCCTTTCAACTTCCTCTTCCGGGGTGACGGAGACAAGGATGTTCACCTTGGGGGTGTTAAGGAGTCCACGGAGCTTGTTTTCAAGGTCACGGAGAAGCTTGTCTTCTATCCACTGCTTCTGGGCTTCGTTCTTTACTATGAAATCTACAATTTTCACGCCG
>JAILJO010000047.1 GCA_024694675.1 Bacteroidales bacterium
TAAGGTGTGAGCTCCTTGCCGGTGCTCACCTTCCGCACCATCGCGCCGGGGTTGCTAACCTCGTACTCCGGCCAATCAGGTATGATTCTCCATTCAATCATTCTCATTCACATTAACATTATCATTAGGGGTTGTTTAGGGGTTGTTTAGGGGTTGTTTTTCTTTTTTGGTTGGTTCTTTGCAATAGCGGAGAGAGGAGCGGAGATGCTCCTTCTGCTCCTTGATTCGGACCTCTTGGTCTTCAATGATAATGTGCAGCGCGTCTATCTCCTTGGCCTGTTTGACCAGTTCACTGATGAGTAGGCTGATGAGGATGAGTAACACGAAGAGAAGGAGGATTACGAAGGTGTTCATATTTTATCGGCTATTGAAATGCGGTACTTGATTTCTTTCTTGGCGAGGGAGACCTTGGCAGAGATGATGTCCTTTGCCTCGGTGTAGTTGTTTATGAATTCAAGGAGGGAGAATGCGGCAGCATCGGTGTCCGGCTTTATGGGCTCGGGTTCGATCTTGCCTGCTGCTATATCCTTCTTGGTAAGGCGCTTGGTCTTGGGGCAGAGCTTGTCCCTGAGAGAGAGGATGTTCTTGATGAACTTGGCGTCCAGATCCTCGCGCCGGACAGCATAGTCCTCCAGGAGGCCGACCTCATTCTCTATGAAGTCAAGTGCATCCACCGCCGCCTCTTTGGTGAGGAAGTAGTTGCCGTCCTCGTACTTCATATTGTCGGAGTACATATAGAGGTCCGGGGTGTGGCACACCTTCTTCCAGGTGCGCATATCAATGAAGTAGTACTCGGTATTCCGGGGGAGCTGGTCTATTGGTTCGCGTTTCTTCTTTTCCATTCTTGTATAGCTTTCTTGTCTTTGTTTCCTTTCTCAATGTTGTGGCGGCTGCATAGGGCCTGGAGGTTCTTGCGGTCAAAGAATCCGTCCTCACCGCAGATGGGCCAGGGGATTATATGGTCAACTACCTGGGCGGGAGTGTATCGGCCTTCCTTCAGGCATAAGGCACAGATGCAGTGATCCGGCTCGGAGCGGAAGGCGATGGAGAGCTGCGTCCACCTGTAAGTATGGTAAGGGTTCGCGCTGCGCTCCCTCTGATAACCGCCGACTTTGCGGTCACTTGTTCTCTTTGAGTCCCAGGGTAGTTTCATTGTGTTGAGGTTTTTGGGAAAGGGGGCCTGCGGCGCACCCCCGTTCGACTATGAAGAAGCTCTTGAAAATTATGGCTTACCGCAGTTGTGCTTCTATGGATCTTGTGGCTTTGGCGAAGGTACTGACCGGAGAGAAAGAAAAGATTTATAATTAACTTGCAATCGTATCAATATGGTGTTAGCTGGGAGCACTACGCCGCTGCCTTTGTCTTAATCGTCACACCTCCTTTACCAGTATTATGGTTGATTATGCTGCATAACGGTCAAAGTATAGTCTCGTCTCCTTTCCGATGTATTTCTCCTTGATTGGACGCAAGATGTCCACGTGGCCCTCGCACCACTGCTGGACGGCCTCGGTGCAGCGCCAGATGAAACCATACCTCTCGTCAAGGATGTAATCGCTTCTGGGGTCAAGGATCTGCTTGGGATTTATACCGCCGATTTCCGCCGCCGCCGCGTAGATGTCGCCCAGGAAGGAGAAGAAGTTCTCCGTGGCGACACATTCAGGGAGTCGGCCTGTGCCGGTCTTGATGTCCCACGGCCAGGCGAGGCCGGCGCGCTGCTCAGTGGTCTCGTACTTGCGCCCGCGGCTATCGGTCCAGTCCTTGCTTTGGTACCAGCCGACGAACCTCATCACCTCGGCCACGGGATCCGCGGCATTCCTCATAAAGAATATTTTGAAAAACTCTCTCTCCTGCGCCTCGCGCGTAGAGAGATATTCTTTACTATTCCTTATAGAATCCTTATATTGTGGTGAACTTTTTTCACCCTTTTTTGCGACTTTCTTCACCCCTTTGGCTGAAGTTTCTTCACCCTTTTCTCCCTCAATAATGGGTGAACTTATTTCACCCTTTTTAGGAGATACAGGCCAGACATCCTCGCCGGCCTCCAAGCGGTCAAGTAGCTCGGAGATATTGGCCTTATATTCGTACTTGGCGTGTGCGGATTCACCTTTGCTGATAACCTTCTTTTGTTCCCTGGAGATGTAACCGGATGCCACGAGAGTGTTCACGATTGTGATGGCGTGGCGCTCGCTGATGTGACCCACCTTCGCCAGCTCATCCATAGGGGAGCGGTAAGTATGCTTGCCGTCCTTGGAGTAGTTGTAGATGGTGGAGAAGATGTCACGCCACGGACCGGAGAACAGGTGCAGCTTGTCGGTGAGCCATATCGGCAACACCAGGAAGTCCAGATTCTTTTTGTCCTTCATATATTACTCGATGAATAGTTTGCCGGAGAGTTGGAACTTGAGGGCCTGACGGATGGAGAGGATGGCCATGGCGCGCTCATACAGGGAGTCGCAATACTTCTCCACCTCCGGGATGCTGGTGGCGCAGTAGTAGCCAAGAGAGCTGGCCACAAGGTGAGGCACCATTCCCTTCATACGGATGTAGTTGACCACCTTGCGCATCCTCGCCTCACGGAGCCCCTGATAGCCTTGCGTCTCAAAGGCGTTACAAATGTCTTTATTGCGGACCGCGTGCTTGGATCCGACGCAAGTCTGGAGATACTTAGCCACCATGGGCGCCAGAATGTCTTGCTCGTAGGGAGTAAGTTTGGCAGTGTATTTCTCAAAGTTCTGAATCATAATCGTGTGGTTTTGTAAGGGCGTGGACCGTCGCAGCCGACGCCCTTGAGCTATGAACTAAACCTAAACAATGGAAGGTCCTTGATAAAACCGTCCGAAGCTCACACCCGGGACGGGGTCTGCGTGGAGTCCATGAAAGTTTACGACAGATCTCCTCGGTATCTCCGCCACGCTCGGAGTTTAGGGTCTGCTGCTTGTGCCTGATAAGTGTGGAGTCGTACAGGTTGCACCGCGTAAAGAAGTTACTCACCTCAACTGCACCTCCTCAACTCCAAGGGTGGATATTACTTTGTCAACGATCCAGGCTTCCGTGGCGCCGTTGTGCCAGAGGTCGCAAGCGGGGATTTGGCAGAAGCCGTCCCGCATCAGGGCGCACTCGGCCTCAGCCTTGGAGAAGAAGCGTTTGCCAACCATATCCTTGTTGGATACTTTGGCCACGTTGGATACTTTTATGGTATAGACGTGCCTCTCGTTCATATCAGTATACTTTGAAAAAAGATTTTAAGGAAAACTGTGTCGCCTCCTCAGACGAGGCGACACGTTTCAGGTATTAAATATTATTCTCGGACGGGCCACACCCCGAAACCGAACGCGCGGCCGCTGTAGTCCAGCGGGTTCACGGTGCCGGAACCGAAGTACAAGAGCCGGGCGCGCGTCTGCGAGTGCGGCATTCTGGACCAATAGTTACCCTCGGAGCCGTTAGCCCTCACTCGGCTTTCATCCGGATAGACAAAATAGACAAAGCCGTTAGCCGGCATGAAGATGGAGAGACCATTGGGGCCGGTGACCTTGTAGCCCTTCCTCTCGCTATCCCATTCCCACTTGCACTCTTCGAAGAGCTCGACGAAAGCGGCAGCCCTGGGGAGATAATCCCCGAAGACCTCCTTTGCCTCATCGAAGGTGTAAAAGCCGGGCGCTGCGTTCTCGGCCCATGCCCTTCCTGAGGGCAGGCCGAGATCCACGTACTCGAAATCTCCAGGCTTGAAGGTCTTTTTTGTAAGTTTTTCGTTTTTCATGATAGTGATATTTTGATAAGATTTTGGTGTCCTGACTCAGTAGGGTTGTTTTAAGAGTCTGCAATAGTCCCCCTTCTGGGCGTCGCATTTCTTCTCTTCCTTACGCCACCACCAACACCCGGGGCAAGGATCCTTTTGTCCGTGGGGGGGGGTACGTTTATGCTTTGTCGCCGATACCATTGGCGTCAAGGATTTTGATGAAGCAGAAGACGGCAAGGATAAATCCAGGGAACCAGGCAAGGCCGCTGGTCTTTGAGAGCGCCCATACAATGGCGGCAAGGCCAAGTATGGCAAGAATAAGGGTTGCAAGGATTGGGTGAGAGATCTGTGCTTTCATAGTGGTTGAGGTGTTAAATTGTGCGACGGTACTTTGATGCCCAGAGGCGGAGGAGATCCACGCCCTGGAAGGCATAGTCTCCGTTAGCGAAGCGGTGTGCCCTGACCTTGTTGGTCCGGGCATAGCCAATGAGAGTATTGCGGTGGCATCCAAGCCTTTTGGCGGCTTGTCCTGAGGTGTACATCACTGATGCACCAACGATGGGCTTTTCCGGGGAGATCATAGTGGTTGTTATTTAGAGATATTAGTTATGTCATTAAAAAGGGAGGGATGTGGGCGCGGCTCAAGTATGCAAATACCGCCTTGATCCTTACGGAGTCAAGCATCCCTCCCGTCCACCAACATTTTATTTACCATTAGAACCCTGCGCCTCAACCTTTACTCTTGTTATGTCTACGCCCTTGGGCGTCTTGTTCACGGTGAATACTGGGCTGCCTTCCAGTTTCTTGGAAATCTTGCTCACCTGGGAGCGGATAGGCTGGATGTCGCCGGTAGTGGGAATGCTCCATGTTTCGCCTTCCTTCATACTTCCGAGCGTTTTTTCGTAGTCAATTTTGTTGTGTATTTTCATTTTTTATTACCTTTGTCTATAACTTTCGGTTACAAATATAAAGAATTTTCTTTGAAAACAAGAAAAATAAAGAAAATTTTTGCAAAAAAATATGAGCTATGGACACAATGGTAACCTTGACTGACCGTATCAGTCTATTAAAGATGCGCGCGGGAGTAACCACATTAAAGGGCCTTGCAGATGCCGTAGGGCTTAAAAACCCTCAGGTTTTTTCGGACATCCTCAGCGGTAAGACGTCGGGATTCTCCGGCAAAGTAGCGGGAAAGATTTTTCTTGCTTTCCCAGAGATAAGGAGAGAATGGCTGCTGGAGGGCGAAGGCCCAATGACCGCTGATGAGAGCCCTGAAAGAAATTTATCGGGAGATTTCTTGAAGATCTTCCTCAACATGAGCGAGACGCTGAACCGGCTCTCCAGAGAGAATGAGGAGCTGAAGAAGAAAGTTGCAGAGAGCGAGTCTGCCCCCAAAAAGGGAGTGGTAGGATTATAACCTTAAAATTTATATAGTATGGGAATACTGATTGCTATTATTGTTGCCGGCGTACTGATTGGCCTCTTTGCCGGCGCTGTTGTGAAACCAACGAAGAGAGACAGCGTGGATGTTGCCAGGGCCACCAAGGTGAAATATCCGCCGCGTTCGGTCCACACCGGCATCCTGGATGACGAGGTTATGGAGATCTATATCTCCGGTCTCTCGCACCATTGTTTCAAGAGTGACGTCGGCCCCTTCTCCGGTGTTGTCTTCAATGAGAAGGACAATCCTGCAGACAAGGAGGCGATGGCAATAGGATGCCACCGCCGCAAGAAGATTCTGGGATATGTTCCCGCTCAGGTCCTTGATGAATATAGGAAATGGTGCAAGATGGAGAAGAGAGCCTGTGCCGGTTACATCTATTGGGACGGCCAGTACCTCCGTGGCCGTTGCCGGATCTATCCCAGCGACAAAGAGGCGGATATGGACAAGTTCAGCGAGGATGCCACCAAATATACAACCATCGTGGCAGAACATTTTGGCTGGGAACTGAACGAAGACTGCTCTTTGAAATAGTTATAAGCAATAGTTATAACATTTAGAATTCTGCATATTTTCTGCATATCCCAATGCCGTCATTTTGTAAGGTTTTGACTATCTTTGCATTATCTGGAGCGAATTACACGCCTGGAAAGCGTGTATACGCCAAAAGCGTATCCCGAGTTCGAATCTCGGTCTCTCCGCTACATAAGTGCTTGATATTCAGCATTACCGCACATTGTGCAGGCATTGGAATGAACATTAAAAAAAACCAATGGTCTGCACATTTTTGCACATTTTTGCACATTTTTTGGCAAAAAGTACTGCATATTTTCTGCATGTAGTGCGGGCCGCAAACACTAAAGCACTATGATCACCACAAGACTCTACCTGGACACCCGGCAAAGCGCCGACCAGGAAGCACCGGCCCCCTTGAAACTTTCCATCTATTGGGACAAGGCCGAATCGTATCTGTTTACCGGCATCAAGCTGCCCCCCTCTCAATGGGACAAGAAAATGCGCCTTGCAAAGGACAAGGCCGTTCAGGTCTCAATATCTCGATTCAAAGTCAAGGTCGATACCCTCCTGGACGAGTGGCAGGAGGCCGGAAAGTTGGACGGCCTCAACGCCTCAGAGATCCGGAGGAGGGTAGGGATGGAGTTGTCGCCGGATAAGGTCCGGAAGCAGCGCTTCCTTGCTTGGCTGCAGCAGTTCGGGTCCACCAGAAAGAAGCCGCGGACGAGGGAGATCTATCAGGCCACCGTAGACCGCATCAAGGCATTTGACCCTGGCGCCGAATTCCTGACCTTTGAGGATATCACCTTTGCCTGGCTGGACCGCTTTGACACCTTCCTTGCCCAGACAGCGCCCAAGAAGAATTCCCGCAACATCCACTTCCGCAACATCAAGGCCGCCTTTAAGAATGCGATGAAGAATGGCGTGACTACCTCATATCCTTTCTTCCAGTTCGAGATCCACCCGGAGCCCACGGACAAGAGAGACCTCACCGTTAACCAGATCCGGAAGCTGTTCAATGCCGAGGTGGAGCCCTGGCAGCAGAAATACGTGGACTTCTTCAAGATTTCCTTCATGCTCATCGCCATCAATACGGAGGATCTGATTCACGCCACCGAAATCAATGACGGCCGCCTGGAGTATATTCGTGCTAAGACAGGCAAACCCTACAGTATCAAGGTTGAGCCGGAGTGTATGGAACTGATAGAGAAGTACCGTGGTGAGAAGTATCTCCTCAACATCCTGGACACATATTCCTGCACCCACAACTGGACCTCCCGGGTTGATAAGGCCCTCCACGAGATTTGCGAAAAGATTGACCTTCCCAAGAGGACTACGATGTATTGGGCCCGCCATAGTTGGAACACGATAGCCCAAAACGAGCTCGACATTCCTCAAGAGATCGCAGCTCGCGCACTCGGTCACGGAAAGAAGACCGTTAACGACATATACCTCAACTTCGACATCACAAAGATTGACCGCGCCAACCGTCAGGTGCTGGATTACATTCTCTATGACAAGAAGGCGGAGAATGTGTATGACCTCATCAAGCAGCTGAATGAGAAGATTGCCAAGCTGGCATGATTCATAGAAAAAGCCGCCGGCATCCATAGGATTTCCGGCGACTCCATAAATTTGCCCGATTGGAAATAAAATGGCGTTTTACGGCAATTTTATGTCAAATATCGGCAATTTTGATGCATAAGACGGCAATTTATACCGTTTCTCCAAGAATTTCCAGAGCTCTCGTCTTGGCGGCCTCGGCGAAGTCGTTGAAGTCACTGAACTCCGACGACTCGTCACCGGCGAGCTTGTGGCGGAAGATAGCCTCCGCCTCGTCCTGGGAATACCGGCTGCGGACGATGGCGTTCACGATGACCGCCTTGGTCACGGCCTCCTCAGCCTCAACCTCGGTGCGCTGGTAGCTGAAAATAGGATAGGAATCTTGAGTCTCCTCACCGGTGACCTCGTCCTTATGAGGAACGGTCTCCACGGACTCCTGCTCGTCAAAGTAGACGTAGACCTTACCGCCGACCCTGTCGACGGTTTTCTTTTCGGTAAATGTAAATCTTTCCATAGTATTATTGGGGTTTAATGATTGCCTTTGTTAAGTCCGCCCTAAACTGAAAGAGGCGCCTGATATGCCCAGCCTCCATGATGGTGGGCAACGTGGCCCGGTACTCATCGAAATGCGACAGGTATCCAAGCCTTGAATTGAGTATCGAGAGAGCCCTGTCGATATCAACCGCCTTTCCCGCCGCAATGGCGGCGTCGAGCTCCCTGATGTAGATGCGAAACCTCTCCATGGAATCATTCTTCGCATGACGGCGGTATGGTTTAATAACAGCACCAAGGAAGAAAGCCGGTTCTCTGGTACTGGTTATAGTAGTCTTGTTGGGATGGAGTCGTAGACTGAGTTCTCGGTCCAGGAATTCCCCGGCTCTTTCACGGCATTCCTCCAGATACCGGTAAGACCGATGCATGGCCTTACTGTCATCCACGTATCGGACATAATTCTTTATATGCAGAGACCTCTTCATAAACTGGTCGAAGGGGTTGAGGTAGATATTGCTGAAGAGTTGGTTTATCACATCTCCTATGGGAATACCTACGCCCTGGGGCTGGAACCGTAGCGACTTCTCCGGGAGAACCAGCTGGATTCTCCCCGGATCTCCGTAGTAAACACATCCTTCCAAGGGGTCTCGTGAAAGGAAGGTGAAGATGAGATAGTCCGCGAATTCATAGTCTATCTCGTCAGGGAAGAGCTGGCGGTGTTTCCCAAGAGTCTCCCATGTGATATCGTACAGTTTCCCCCTGACGATAGACATGAAGTAGCCGGTGATATCAAGGTTGAGGATGTAGGCCTCATGGCGCCAGTTATCGGTCACGCTCCGAAGATGATGCTCGAAGCGCTCTATCCCGACAAGCGTCCCCTTACCGACCCTGCAGGAAAAGCTGTCATCTATGAAGTAGCGCTCGAAGATGGGCGCTATCATCATGAAGAGGACATGGCTCACCACCCTGTCGCGGAATTGTGGGGCGAAGACTTCTCTTACGGTGGGGTTCAAGTTAACAAACCACTCCAGCGGTTGAGGCTTCCTCCGGCCTTCGTATAGTTCAGTGGAGAGCTCTTTCAGATTCTCCTCAAGGTGCATCTCAAACTCGAGCTGGGCAAGGGTCCCCCTCTCCTGCTTTCTGGCCTTGAAGTAAGCAAGGGTCGACAGCTCGTGTATTTGCCTGAAGGTGTATCTCATCTGTAAAAAAGAATCCAGGTGCCTTTCCGATGCTCGGACGGGCCACACCCCGAAACCGTTCGCGCGGTTGTTGTTGTTCAGCGGGTTCACGTTGCCGGAATTGAAGTTCAAGTTCCGGGCGTTCGTCTGCGAGTTCGGCGCAAACGCCCACCAGTTGCCGTTGCTCCCGACATTGTTCAAGCCACCGGAGGTGCGATTCCGGTTGCCGGAGGCCTGCCTGTTGAGCGGTCCGTTTGCTGAGTGCGAGGCCGGGAGCGCATAGCTGACGGCCATACAAACTTCCAGGGCCAGAAAAAGACACAGCCCCTTCTGGAATATCCCACGGAGCCAGATGCGCCATTGTGGGGTAGACCGCTGAATTGGAAAGGTCTGCACGGACGGTTGCGAATGACCGCAGGACCGCTCCGTTCTCTGCCTATTTAGCACCTGGATTGTCATCTTTATTGTTATGTATTTCGGACGATTTCCAAAGGTCCAGCTGGCGCATGACGTCAGCTTCAAGGTCACAAACAGCATGAAAGCCGGATGGTTTCATTCCGCCGGCATCGCTGACTACTCTCGCAACGACGCAAACCCTCCGCATTATCCGGCGAGCCTCGTCAATAAACGCTCTTCTTTCCCGGCTGCCGGCAATCTCCTGATCGGCAAAGGCAATGTTCACCATTACCTCCATTATAAGCCCTATGGCATCCGCAACCATTCCGTATTTAATGGCGCGGGGCGCCTTGGCGGTGCTCGCCTGGTACTGCAGTAGGAGAAGCCTGGCGCGGTGGTAAACCGGAGGCATTTTCTGCATCCATGATTTACTTCTCCGCGCCATCCTTCTTCTCCTTCAGCTGCCGCAAAAAGTCCATGCATTCCATGGGCGTCTTCCCCGCAAGGTCAAACTCCCTGAGGGCCCGGCGAAGCTCTCCTTCGCACAGGCCCACGCAAATGACGGACTTTTTGACTATTATTTTGGTTCCCATTTTGCCGAACACTTTGGAAGTGTCGCCTCCTCAGACGAGGCGACACGTTTCAGGTATTAAATATTATTCTCGGACGGGCCACACCCCGAAACCGAGCGCGCGGTAGTTGTCGTTCAGCGGGTGCACGTAGCCGGAACCGAAGAGCAAGCCCCGGGCGCTCGTCTGCGAGCTCGGCGCAAACGCCCACCAGTAGCCGCCGCTCCCGACACTGTACAAGCCACCGGAGGTGCGATTCCGGTAGCCGGAGGCCGGGAAGAAGATGCCCTCGGTGTCGCCGGAGTTCTTCTTGAACTTCCAACCTGCGTCGAAGCTGCCAATGACATTGAACTGCTCCGCCGTGGAGGTGTTGGAGCCCGTTGAGGTGAAGCCGGTGGCGAAGCGGCCAGCGGGGACGGACCATCCGTTCGGTGTAGGATCGTAGATGGTCTTGATGTGCGTGGCCTGGTCGTCCGCGAGAGAGCTGGAAGTTGTCTCAGCGGCGTTCCAGAAGTTATTGAACCAGGCAAGGTTATTCCAGTTGTAGTTCGTGGCGTCATACTCAAGGAAGAACTTGTCCGGCATCTTGATGGCGTTTGCCACCGAGCGGACAGTCCCGCCAGCATCAGAGTCATCGGCTACACCGTAAGTCCCGATAGAGACGGAGTTGCCGGAAATGTCGTAGAGTGTCATGGCGCTCGTAGAGTTATACGCCGCTGCGTATCCCAGCAGATCCTTACGACCCCACTGGAAGAAAGGTACCACATAACGCGTGTGATCTACGTTCCAGATGGCGCCGAAAGGTACGCCCATGAGATTGTACTTCACGCCAGTGTAGTTAGTGATGACGACCGGCTCGATATCGTCAACGGTCATCCATATTGCCCAGCTCCACATGATGTCACCATTCTCATCCTTGACGCAGAGGACGGCGGTGCCGTTCGTTGCAGGGACGGAAGCGACGGTGAAGGTGAGATATTTGCAGTCGACGCCCTCGCTGATTCCAACGCTGGAGATCATACCTTGGGCGGTCTGCCACAGAAGGGCTGCAGAACCGGCTGCGCATCCGGCGTTCTTCTCGATATACGGAGACTCGATTGCGTTCCCGAGATGGTTGACGAAGTCCGCCGTATAGGTACTTCCCTGGCGCGTGTACGCCTTGGCATTCACCTCGCCCTTGTCGATACCGTTACCGTAGACCAGGGGAATACGATAGACGCCGGCATTGCGGACGATATAGGAGTTCGCCGTGGACCTGAGAAGGAGCGGCTTGCCGGTCTTGGAATCAATGAAGGACAGATCCTGACCGAAGGCGTTGGATTCGAGGGCACGGATGTGCTCCGTGTTATCGGCAATGGCCTCCTCAAGCGGTTCCATCTTCTTGTCGATACCGCCGTTGACCAGGGCTGCGACCGTGTCGGGGTAACCCTGCGCATAGCGCATGGTGACATCAGCGCTGCCAATAACGCCGTCGAGGTAGACGAGACCCCAGTCTTCGATAGCCATCTGGGTATCCAGGGTTACGAGACCGGTGACGACGGTCGCCAGCTCATAATAGAGATACTCGCTGGTTGCAGTGGCACTCTCGTCGGTATAGGAGACTGTCGTACCCTCAACCGCGAGGGAGAGGTTACCGCATTTGACAACGCTACCGGGCTTCATGCCGGAGATGGTAGCCTGGTGGGTGTAGGTCTGCGTCTCGCCTTCCTCAACCTCATCGGGAGTGGTCGTCCATGTGGGAGCAACCCTGTCGCAAGCGCGGGTCCACATTACCTGGGTTGAAGAGTAGCGCTCGAGGAAGTCCACGGAATTGCCTACCACAAGCAGCTTGCCGAAGGCGTGGACCGTGTTAATGATGCTGGAGAGGGAGACGCTTGAACCAGCGTCACCGGCGGCGTCAGGGGCAATATACTCGTCGTAACGACGGCTCCAGCCGATATGGGCGCAGGTGGTGCCATAGGTGATGCCGCTCACGATGAGATAGCCGATGCCGGTGGGGTTATAGAACCGGTATCCGTTGGAGTTGGTGTAAGGGCACTCAACGCCATCGCTCACCGATTCGGGTACTCCGGAGGACAGGGCCTTGAACCTCACGGTGGGGGTAAGGTTTTCACCGGCAGAGTTGGTGAAGAGGATGCCATTGGGCTTCTCTGCAGAACCGAAGGCTCCGAAAGGAAGGGCGGGTACCAGGAAATAGTAACCGTCACCCACGGAGGCAGCGTTACGTAGAAGGTTAAAGCCCGATGCCCTCAGGGCGCTCGCATAGAACGTTTCCTTGGGGACGAGGCCGATGAGGATGGCTCCGGCGGAGCTGTCGATGGAGTTATCTCCAGCGGTAGTCTGGACCTGCTCGCTGAAGGTATCCTCAACAGAGAGATTCCCTCGGTCATTCCAGGATGTGAGATTGTCAGCCAGAGCGGCGGTGACCCCTCCGTTCTCGATAGCGGCCTTCAGTTCTCCGATGGCTTCCTCGAGGCTGTATTCCTCAACCTCGGCAGAATTCCAGTCTCCGGCAGCATGATCGGCGATAAACTTCCAGAGCTTGCGGTCGTAGAAGACCTTGTCCCCGACGCTGTAGGCCGAGACGGTAGTGAATGCAGGGTAGCCGAGTGCGTTGCGCTCTACAAGCACCTGCAGGGAGGCGGACAAACCCCGGTTGCGGGCCTCGTCAAGCACCGCGGCAGAGCAGGTATTCGGGGCGATCTTATTGCCCTGATAGTCCTTCAAGTTTCCTTGTCTTGTACTCATATTTTTAACGTTAAAAAGGTAAATGTCTTATGTCTTTTTCCCCTTAATCGAATAGACTGGAAAGGTTGTTGTTTTCTTCAAAGAAAACGCCCTGACCCTCCAGGGCCTCACCCATAGTCTTGGCATAGTCGCCCGCGCTGTTGGCATAACCTGCAGCGGCGGTGGCTGCAGCCCCAGCCTCGCTGGCTGTCTCTGCTGCATTCTCCGCGGCGGCGGCCTTCTGGTTGGCAAGGATGGCGGCGTGTTCGGCGGCATCGGCATTGGAAAGCGCCTCGACTGCGGCGTGTTCGGCGGCATCAGCCCCGGCATTGGCCCTGCTGGCGGCGGCATTGGCTGCGTCTGCAGCATCCTGGGCGCCGATGAGCTGGGCAAGCAGCGTCTCACACTGGCCCTTCACTGAGATCATATCCTCCAGCGCCTGGTACACACGCTGCAGGGCGGCGGTGTATTCGTTAAGCAGCTGGGCGTCCGCAGGGGATTCCTCGTCCTCCAGAGTGATGGCGGCCTCCTCGGTGGCGGTGAAGCGGTCGTTGAGGGATTCAAAGCTCCCCTTGGCGCCGTCAATCTGGTCCTTGGCATAGTCTCCCTGCTGCTTGGCGTAGTCGCCTTGAGTGTCGGCATATCCGGCCTTTGTGTTGGCCAGATCCGCCGCATTGTTGGCGGCGGTGGTTGCCGTGGCGGCATAGCCTGCTGCACTGGTTGCGCTCTGTGCCGCATCTGAGGCGGCTGTTGCCTGAAGGAGAGCCTGGGCGGCTGCAGCTGCGGCATCAAGAGCCTTGGAGGCGGCGTTGCCCGCTGCGGCTACAGCTTGTGAAGAGGCATTGTCCGCAGCGGTGGCCATTCTCCGGGCATTCTCTGTTGCCTCAATGGCGCCCTCAATGGCGGCAAGGCAAGCGGCGGCAGCCTGGTCGGCGGCATCCCTTGCGGTCTCGGTGGAATCCTTCACGGCCAGCAGGTCCTCTATAGCCTGATAGGCCCGCTGCAAGCATTCCATGTATTCGTTAAGCAACTGGGCGTCTTCCGGAGTCTCTTCCTCCTCCAGGGTGACAGAAACCTCGTCCACGTGATTGAAGCGGTCGTTGAGGGATTCGTAGTCCCCCTTGGCGCCGTCAATCTGGTCCTTGGCATAGTCTCCCTGCTGCTTGGCGTAGTCTCCCCGGTCCTGCGCATAGCCGGCCTTCTGGTTGGCGAGGGTGGCGGCATCATCGGCCAGCCCCGCCTTGGTGTTGGCAAGGGTGGCGGCGTCGGTGGCTGCACCGGCTGCCGTGGTGGCATCGTCCGCTGCGTCATTGGCGGCATCTGCGGCCTCCAGGGCCTCGCGGATGGCGGCGGCCAGGATGGAAGCGTCCACATCGGCCACGTCGATGTCCACCTCAACGGTCTCGTCCTCAACGGAAGTGGTGCCGGAGGTCTCGTCCGTGGTGGCTACGAAGGCGAATGCTTTCTTGTCATAGGTGGCCTGCTGCTCGTCATAGACCGCCGTGATCACGAGGGTCTGCACCCCCAACCACTGGTGCTCGTCGGCATCGTAATGACAGAGGAGGTTTTCGGAGTCCAGCGGGTCTATCTCCACGGTGCACTTGCCGGCGATCTGCCGTTGCGCCTCGGAGTAGATGTAGGCTTTGATTTCGGAGAGCGTGGACCAGTCGATATGGACGCCGCTGTCCGTGAGGGTGGCCCGGATGTTCACGTCAGTTCCCTGGCGAATGTTGGGAATTTGAATGGTAGGCATAGTCGGAAAGTATTAGAACCACCACATATTCAGGAGGACGAAGGACTGCGCCAGAAGACCGCCGAGGCAAGTAGCGGCAAAGTCCCACCATTCCCACTGATCCGTGGTCCACTGGTCGAAGAACTCCTTGATGAATCCCGCAAAGATGGCGGGCACGATGACTGCCTTCATCCCCAGCGCAAGGCCGAAGAAGGCGGCAATGATGAAACCGGCTACAAAGTGCAGTTTCTTGTCGACAGGGATTCCCAGAATCCAAGCGATGATCTTATCCCATATCTTTCTCATATCTTGAAAATTTGATTGTTTTTTCTGCGGACCAGAAGGACGATGCATACTGCAAGAGCCCCCACAAGCCAAGGAAATGCCCCGATTTCGGCCTTTCTTACCGCGGATAGGGGTTTCTCTACCTCAACGGTGCGGATGCTCTCCACGGCCACGGAATCAATGCGGACCTTGTAGAAGGTGTCCACCTTCACGCGGTCTCTCCAGCGCCACTTCTCCACGTACTTATAGACCGTATCGCCCTTCTCCTTGATGAAGATGGAATCACGGTCATAGAACCGCACCGAATCCCTCACCACCACTATCACTGAATCATGCTGGACTTGCTGGCCGTGATGCAGATACTCCCACGCCTTGGGATTGCATCCGGTAAGAAGCAGCAGCGCAACGATAATGGCGGCCGCCAGGGGAAGAAGGTTCTCCCACGGCTGACGATCCTGCGGATATTGGCTCTGTGCGCTCATTCTATCGTGATCTGCATAGGTTCGCCCCTTTGGTAAGCGGGCATTACATACTTGTCCATCCATTCACAGTAGCGCTTGACGGAATTCACCAGCGCCCCGGTCTTCTTGTTCTCGCCGATAAGAGGGCAGCCATCGGTGTCGGCAGCGGTGTTGCCCGGGTGGATCCTGACTCCGGAAAAGCCTTTCACGTCCAGGATCTCCGGCACCAGACCATTGTACTTCTTGCACCAGCTGCGGCTCTTGAACTTTTCGGACTTGGAGAGCACCATCCTGTAGGTCCCCTTGGGGATTGCGGTGCGGCCGAAGATCTTGACAATCTTGATGGCCGCCGTGGTCCACTTGTCAGTGAGTCCGCGGTCCTTGTCCTCCAGGGATTCATAGAAGCGCTCACCGTTGGTATAGAAGCGGCCGATGGTGTAGTCGTTCTTCGGGTAAACCCTTTTAATTGTCACCTGTAGCATCTCTATTTCTTCTTGGGTGCAAACTTTCCGTCTTTACTGCGAGGCTGGAGGAGATCCGGACGAATCTCAAGGACGGCCTTGCGCAAGGTGGCATTCTCGTCCCGGAGCCTCTCGTTCTCCTCGCGGACCTCGCGGACCTCGGCACGTAGTTCGTTGACCTGAGTACGGAGGTCTTCGATTGTGGGTTTGTAGATGTCGTCCACGAGTTGCTTGATGGTTTCAATCTGTTCCTTCTTGGCCTCGGCTTCCGCCTTCTTGGCGTTTGCGTCCTCCTGTTTCACCCGGGCCTTGATGGTCAGGAGTCTGGAGACCCAGCCGCCCACGACGGCTGCTCCAACGATTTCGGCAATTTGTACTAAATCCATGGTCAAGTATGTTTAAGTTTCAATCTTTTTGTCTATCTTTGTAATGGCTCAGCTTTCCATCGGAGGCGAGTCCATTACTTCAGCCTTCCATCGGAGGCGAGTGTATAGGCCCAGCCTTCCATCGGAGGCGGGTCCTTTTTTAATGCACCGGCCCTATTATAGGTTGCAGCTGAATTCCTATTGTCCTGCCACTCGTCTTCCTGTTTATGTGTACCCTGAAAGGAGCCACCTCACTGTAAATGTATCTTGGTACCTCTTGAATCTCCCGCGTGGTTTCCACAGCAGTTCCAACCACCATATTAGCCCAAGCCGGATTCTCGTACCTTATCGCAATGCCGAAGAGGCGGGAGCGCTTTTTCACCACCCATGCGGTCTGCGCGGAGTCGTATGTCAATCTGAATCCGAAATCCTGGCCCAACGTGGTATTCTGCTCATAAGTAGCGAGTGTCATTGCCTCCATCTGCGCCACGGAATAGGAAGGAGACTTCACACATTTGTTCAGTATGAACTGACGGATGTCGTCCAGCGTGATTGTGGCGCCGCTGAAGGTGAGCGGTGCAGTGGTTGCGTGCTTACCGCGTAACTCACCCCAACCGCTGCGGTAGTTAGATTGAGTATGCCCGCCCTGATCTAATGAGCGGAAACGTCCCCTCCTCTTGTCCCATACCATAAGCACGCACCCTGGATTAAGGGTTGTGTTTCCAATCAGGGGATGGGATACTCTCAAATAGGGCGTAATTTTGGGACTGCCCGTATCGCGGTCATAACCTCGGTATATTTTGAGAGTGGGGGCTTGAAGCGCCACGCCCAGAGAGCTCAAGTCTGCGGCGGATGCCGGGGTATATCCCAGCGCCGCCACCACCATTGCTGAAGTGATTCCGGTGAGGTATCCCTGGGCGGTTACCCACTGCTGGACTTCGGCCATGGATACACCACCGCCGCTTGCACCACCGCCGCCACCTGAAGATGATCCTCCGGAGGTCCCGCCTGTGATTTCCCTCACAACTTCACTATCCACGGTAAGGCTCACAGCTGGCAGAGACAGCGCGGAGAAGGAAACCTCATCGGCCGCAATGTCCCACTCGTAAGTCTCCACAAAGTGGTCAATGGTGGTCTTGAGGACGAAGGGGAGATTTGTCATTCCTGAAGGGAGGTCAAGTTTCCCCTCTGTCCGGATTCTCTCGTCAGCTATGGAGATTGCATGGCCAAGTGCGGTGAGGGAAAGAAAATCGCGGCCTGTAATCCAGTGGCTATCCGTGAATGAAGTATCCGCGACATCGGAAGTATTAAGCCAAATACCCTGAATCGCACGGATATGGATGACGTCTTCGGTAATTCTGCCGCCAATGAGTTCAAGGGTTTCACCATCACCCCTGGCGCCATTGTTTATGTTGATAATATCCTCATAGCCCTTGTTATAGAGTTCCACCGTCAGGGCGGCGGCATACACTCTCACATAGTCCCCACCGAAATAGATCTGCAGGGCGCCGGCGTAATCCGCGCCAAGGCCAGTGATGTTCCATTCATAGGTGGAAGCGGCCTCAACACACCCATCTTCGAAGTTACCATTGTCAGTAGGAGATTCAGGACTCAGCGAGTCAATGGTTGAAGGAGCTGTGTCCCTCCAGGCGCCGTTATACCACCACATGGTGGGATTTGCTGAGTTTGTGGGGATAAACTTCGCCCAGCAGGCAATGCGGGGATGGGGACTCAGTATTGTGGCGCCCCTGGAAGAATACACCCGGGCTGAAACAATAAGGGCGTTGGTGAGTTTCTTCACCGAAATGGTCTGAGCAATCTGTCCCCATATATGAGAATCGGGATCAAAAGAGCTTACCTTACCCAAGGCATAGCCTCCAAGGTTATCCACATCATATATTACCCTATATGGATGCTCTGAGTCATTGTTCGTGCCCCATACACTCTCCGTTGCCATATTTGGGTTTAGGAACATATTGGCAAGGTGCCAGGGCATCTGGAGTTTAATGCTGCGTTTTGCCGGCTCAATCTTGGTGGAAAGGTGGCCGATGGGCCACATCTGCGCCACTCCCATTTGACCGGCAGTCGTCCTCACGACTTCAGAGGTAGACGATACGGTTCCAGAAGTGGAAATGGTAATCTCCTCAAGGGATCCGGTCGATACCATCGTCACGTCCGTTTCCCTCACCATGTACCACTTGTCCTTGTACTGCGTAATGGTCATGTGCAGGGAGTCCAGCAGTCGCGTCAGGACGTCATAGTACGTCTCCTCCTCCATGAAGTCCAAATTGATCCGGTGGCTGAAGAAGTTGGAAGGGGATGATTGCACTACAGCCAGCTGACTGATGATCCGGAAGGGCAGCGAGAGTCCGGTCACGGAAAGAAGGTCGCTCAGTATGGTCTTGAGCGCCTTCAATCCCTGCGCCGTGTATTTATACAGTTTAAGTTCACCGAGGCCGTCAGTGGCCACGATTTGCACGTCATAGGGCGGAGCTATAGAGGGTTCGCTGTAGAGCTCCGGAGACACGAATCCTTCCCATACCAAAGTACCTCCGCGGTAGAGCAGCACCTTCCATTCCTTGGGATTGGAGGTATACATCTCTGCAAACTCACCGTCCACGTGGCACTCCGCGTACAACTCCAGGGAGGTTCCGCAGATTGGGCCGTTCTTCTTCTTCACCAACTTGGGAGAGCGCCCCAGCGGCCGCTGAATCACCGCGCCGCTGTATCCATCCTTCTGGATATGGATCTGATGCTCCACGCCATGACTGGAGTTGAACTTGAACAGGTATTTCGTTGCGAATGCCATAGCTTACGTGGTGTAGAAGGTTTTCTTGTTGGAGTTGTTTATAACGGCCACCAGCTGGTCTCCGTCTGCCTGAAGAGTACCGGTGACGTTCACCGTCACCTCGCGGCCCTCGAAGTCGCTCACCATTGAAGACGATGTGGACGAGTAGGAACCCATACTGGAAGAGTAGTTGCCGGAGGCGATATTAGACATTCCCGCCTTTACGGCAGAACCCAGCATCACAAGGGCGGTACCGGCAGCTATCGCCAACATAGCGCCGCCAGTGGATAGTGATTGAAGGGATGCCTTTATACCAAGGGACGCAGTACCGGCTTCGATTGCTATCTTACCAATAGCTATTGCCATATCTCCAAAGGCCGATACCGCCGCGTTGGCGAAGTTCTGCCACCCATTCTCTCCAGTGGCAAGGTCTCCCATCAACGTGCCGACAGCCTCCGTCAGGGTTTCAAAGGTGCCGATTATGGTGCTCTTTATCTGCTCGGCAGCATCTTGAGCAATTCCATTTAGCTTTTCGGAGTCGAGCTCAAGGCCGACCTCAACGCTCATACCAGCAAATTCAGTCTGCACAAGACTCTTGAAAGTAGTGACCTCAACAGGAGGGATTGTCAAGCCGACAGGGAGTTCAATCTTGTTGTTGAGGGCCGGCAACTCCACCTTGGGCATAGTAACATTCAAGATTTCGCGGTCCGCCATCACTCGCAGCATCTGGTCCGCTTCAGCAGCAAGGGCATCTACTGACTTCTGACGCTCTGCTGCCTCTTTTGCTGCCTCTTTTGCTGCGGACTCTGCCGCCTTGGCCGTTGCAGCGGCGCCCTCGTTTTCGATCTGCTGAATCTGCGTCCGAATCTTGAAGGTTTCCTGGGTAAACTTGTTCTCTTGCTGATAGTAAGCAACCACAGCCTGCTCCAACTTCTCACGGTGCTTATCACCCATCTTGGTTACATAAGCGTAGGCGAGACGGAGATTTTCCTCTAAGCCCGCATTGCGGGCATTGGCCATTGCAGTCTTACCCAAATAGCTGTCTAATCCTCCACTCTTTGCGATAGTCTCCGCAGCAGAGAGGAAGGATTCTCCCTGCTCAGTGCCCAGCCATTTGAAGAATTCCAGGTACTTCTTGCGCATCGCGGCAAGCTGGGCATCGGTGCGGTTCTCCATATTGACTCCCATCTTCTGCATATAGTAGTCAATAGTGGTGTCGCTTACCCTTGCAAGTCCGCGAGTAGGGTTCTTCTCCAGCTGCTGATATATCTTGAGCAACTCCCTGCCGGCAGTCACCCTTTCCTGATCGGAGAGGGAGGTGTCTTTCATCTTGAGCTTCAGGGCGTCAATCTTATCCAGCTGCTGGGCCAGGGCGATGTTGTAAGCGGTGCCAATCTCGCCCATTGCATCCACTGCATCATACAAGTCGTGAGCAAGGCTGATTGCCTCGCCCATATTACTGAAGAAGTTGGAGAAATCAAGGCTGACAATGGATGTTTTGAAGGTATCGAAGGCCGCAGACATACCTTCACAAGTGCGTCCCCAAGTGTCAGCCAGCACCTGATTCTGGTTCTTGAGGTCATTAAGAGCCTTTGCAACTACCTTGATAGCGGCAACCACGCCGGCCATAACAACGGTGGCCTTGCCGAAGGATGCAATCATCTGTCCGGCTGCGGAATTAGCATCCACACCCAGCTGTTTGAGAGCGTCTTTTACCTTCTTTGAACCTTTCTCAAAGTCCCCGGTGTCGGCGCCGATGCCGATTTTCATTTTGGGCTCTTTTGCCATATCACTTCCTGTGCTTTTGGTTTATCCTTTCAAGGAATGCCTTGGCCTCCTTTGCCTGTTCTTCTTTGGAGAGGGCGGCCAGGCGCTCCGCCTCTTCATTGCTCGGCTCTTCTTCGTCCCAGGGGAGGGGAAGGAACTTCCGCACGTCCTTTATCTGGTCTTTAGCCTTCAGTTGTATATTAAAAAGGCGGACTCCCACTGCACGGATCACCTCCGCAACGTGGCGCCGGTCCGCCTCCTTATCTGCCTGCCACGCTATAAGCGCCTCCCAGAATTCGCCTGGGCGCATCAGATAGAACTCTGACGGAGAGAGGCCCAGCCGGCTGATCGCCCAGCCGCGGACCTGTCCCAGCCTGAGCGTTATTTTCCCCCTTGACTTTTTTTTTCCTCCTTCTCGGCCTCTAACGCAGCTGCGCTCTGGTGGATATATATCTCCATGAACTTGTTCACGTGGAGGGGCCGGATCATAGCACCAAGGTCAAGGGCCGTGAGGTGAATATCATGGCCTTCCAGACGCTCGCCCTCATTGATTGCAGCAGCCATCAGGGGAGTGATGTCCGTTGCTTTCATATTGGTTATTTCGGAAAGGCCCTCAAGGGAGTCCCTGCCAACTGCCACGAGGTAGTTCACAAGGGCATTCCAGTTCACCTCAACGCGGTACTCTTTGCCGCCGATAGTTATGAAGGATTTCTCCATATTACTGCTTGGTGAAGGTTCCGGTCACCTTGAAGTCAGCGGAGAGGGTGGCCTCGTCACTGGCGTTGGAGGATTCGGAATAGTTGGTCATAATAGCATTGCCGGCGTAGGTGTCGCCACTTGTGCAGAGGTACTGCACAGCAACCACGGCCTGCGTACCCTTCTTGAGGGCCTGCTCGATGAGGTCGTTACGGTTGATCTTCTGCACACCGCTGCCCACGGCGTCCACGCTCATCATGGCGCTCACCTTGAAGGTGACATCGTGGCCAGTGACGGAGAACCGCTTCGTGCCGGCATCGTCCTTATCCAAGGACTCCTTTACGACGGCGGCGATGGTGAGGTCGTCCTGAGTACGGCCCACGATGGTCTTACCGCCTATCTTGAGTGTAATGTTGTATCCGTTTACCATAATCGTAGCGTATTACTGGTTAGCGATTACTTTGGTGAAGTCGCCGGTGATCTTGATGTCCACGGAAAGAGTGGCATCGTCGCTGGCGTTGGAGGATTCGGTGTAGTTGGTGATAATACCGGTGCCTTCATAGGCATCACCGTCGTCAGCCTCATAGGTAACGTCGAACTCGGCATTTTCCCCCACTTCAAGGGCGAGGGCGATGAGAGAATCGCGGTCCATTGCGGAAGCGGTGTCTCCGGAGACGTCGATGAGGGCGCTGCACTTGAAAGAGACCTCCTGGCCCACCACGGAATACTGCTTGCTGCCTGCGTCGTCCTTGGTCTGGGACTCCTTGATGTTAGCAGCAATGGTGAGGTCATCCTGGGTGCGGCCAAGGATGGTGAGGTCGTTAATCTTCAAGGCCACATTGTATCCTTGTACCATAGTTAGTCAGTATTTGTGTTTATTTGTTCAACGGGTTCACTCCAGTCGGCGTACTGCTTCAGGGTGTAGTTCATTTCAATGGTCCAGATGCCCTCCTGGCAATCCTTTGAGAAATCACCGGGGACGAAGTTGGAGCTCCCGTCCCGGAAGGCCGTCTCCACAGCCTGCTGGATGGCGGCGGCGGTTGTATCCGCCTCGCTCTTGACGTTACTCACCACGCGGATGACGGTTTCCCCAAAGAAGGCGTATACACCATCCTTATCCCTCTGCGCGACGGAGGTGATGTCATAGACGGCGTAAGGATAGGCCTTCGTCTCGTCTTCCGACAGGACCATCGGGCAGATTTCCCGGCAGGTGTAAACCAGTTTGGCGCGTAGTGAATCGGTCATCGGTCGTAGAGTTTGTCTTGCTGTTTTACCATTTCATCCTCAAAGGTCTGCATGAACTCATTCTCCCAGCCTACAATGGCTGCTTCAAAGTCCTTGGTGGCCATCTGGCCTTCATTATTCCTACGGCGCTTGGCGCCGGCCTTAACGGGGTAGTCGAAGTGATGGGAGGGATCCCTGTGCTTCAGTGTTCCGTAGTTCTGCCAGTAGGCTTTGAACCAGTCCGGGATGTAGGAGCCGCCATCGGCATTCTTCTTTCCCTTGTTGAAAAGACCCATCAGAACGTAGGCGTTCTGCGAGAGCTGCCCCTTGCTCATCTTGTAGCGAACAAGTCGCCTGAAGAATTGCTTGGGAAGGCGCTGCCGGATGCTCCGGGTGGTCTTCTTTGCTGCTTCCCTCATAGACGCCTTTGTCATCTTCAAGACGTTATCTGGCGCCTTGTCAATGCACTTGAGGCAATCGTCCAAGCCTTCAATCTTGTAGGCCATATCAGTCCACTGCGTGAAGGGTGAGGGTGCAGAAGGGGGAGAGGCGGTCGCCAAGGTCTATGGCGGTGATCTCGTACTTCTGGCCTGCTACTACCACCTGCCAGGTGGAATTCAGCTCCGGAATCTTGTAGATGGTGAGGTTAATGTAGTCCCCGCCTTCCAGATTACCGATGCTCACCTGCTCGCTAATATTCCTGTCCACATTGGCATACACGTCACGGAACTTGGTGAAGGTGTATTTCTTACCTCCCTCCGCATCATTCGTGATGGTGCAGCTTTTAATGGTGACAAGCGTGTCAAGGTCGCCGGTATTGAAGTAGGCCATCAGTGTTCCCCCCAGGTGCGATAAGGCCGGAGGAGGTTGGCCGCAGCTGTGCGGTCACGCTCCTCGGGCGTGTCCGTAGGATTGTTGAAGTAGCGTCCGCCAAAGAGGAAGATGGCGCCCTTCACCATCGAGGGAATCTGCTCAAAGCCGGCCTTGTACGCCAGCTCCACGGAAGACCCCTCAACACCATCGGCAAAAGTCAGGGACCACTTGTCGAAAGTGTAGTTGGTGGCAGGTACCACCGTCCCGTCCACCTTCACTGAGGTGACCTCAACGATGGGGCCCCTCAGTGAAAGCGTCTGGGTGAATGGCATCTGGACTCCCTTGAACACGGAAAGCGCAATCACTTTGCCGATTTCGGCCTCGGCCCGCTCGATGCCCACCTCAAGCGCCTGCTCAAGGATGGCATCCATATCGGTGGAGGTGATACGGAGGTGATTCCGGAACTCGCCCAGAAGGGCCTGCGTGGCAATGTAGTTGCGCTCCATAGTTCAGGGAAATTAGGCGATCACGAGTTTGCTGAAGCTCTTGGCCAGGGCGACCTTGACGTCGGCATAGGAGAAGAGCTGGAGCTTGATTTCGCCAGTGTCGGCCATGGTGAACGGATCCACGAGGATTTCCACGCCACCCCAGCGGCCGATGAACAGGTCTTCGAAGTTACCGAAGACGGGAGTGTTGGCGGCGAACTGGTTGGAGAAGTCGGCCTTGTAGCTGTTGATCATGTTGCCGGGTTCCAGGATCATGGCCGGGAAGCCGGAAGCCTTCTGGGTGACCTTGGCCAGACCCCAGTCGGCGGCGGTCAGGATGTAACCCATCTTGCCGCGGTTGGCGTTCTCGGAGTTGATGGCGGTCTCCATAGCCACGAGGCTGGCGAAGGTGAAGGAGGTACCGGCGCTGGAAGCAGCGGAGACGATGGCGGCGAGAGCAGCCTTGTCGATGCAGGCAGCCTCAGCTGCGACTATGCGGTCCTTCAGGATCTGCTCCACGTTCAGAGAGCTCTGGGCGAGGAGATCGCGGGTGACAGCCATGTGGCCGCGGATGCCCTTCGGGGAAAGGGTGGCCTTGGCGACGGCGGCCTTCTTTGTGGTGGAGGTGGAAACACCCTCATTGACAAAGGCGAAGGTGACACCGCCCACGGAAGGGAGGTCCACGTTACCCACCAGGTCGGTGAGGACGGTGGCGCCCATCTTGAACACGGTGAGGCGTTCGGAGACCTCGTCCACGTAGTGCTGTCCAGTGATGACGAGGTTGCCGCCATCAGCACTGGTGCCGGCGTTCTGGCCGGAAGCGGAGCGGGTGAACACGGCGGCAGGGATGACAAGGCCCTTGGGGGCGATGCCGCTGCGCTGGAGTTCCCTGGCGCCTTCGGCTGCCATTTCGGCCTCAAGGCCGTCGAGGGTAGCCCCGGGCATGGCGCCATTCAGGAAGCGGATAATGGAGAAGGCGTGGCCCTTTTTCTCCTCCTTCTGGAGGTGCTGGGCGACGGCAAGACGCTCGGCTGCGTCAGCTTTCTTGGCAAGGTCCAGCTCACGGGTGAGTTCGGTAACCTTGGCCTCGGCAGCGTCAACGGCAGCCTGGTCTTTAAGATCTACGGACTTGAGGGCATTCGCAGCCTCAAGGAGATCCTTCTGGATTTCAGCGATGTTAGTACGCATGGTTTGTAAGTATTATTGGTTTAACATGAGAGCAGCCGATGCTGCTGCCTTTAATAGTTTCACGCGGTTGGCGTTGGAGACCTCATCCACCTCCTCGGTAGTTTTCTTGGTCTCCGGGACCAGGGCGCGCAGTTCCTTCAGCTCGTCCTCAACCTCGCCCTCGCCCTTCTTGTTGGCATTGCCATTGGCGGGGATGTTGACGACAGAGATTTCCAGGAGCTGCATCTGGTCATAGAAGTAGGTCTCGTTCTTCTCGCGGGGGCCTTCGCCTTCCTTATCGGACCAGTGGCCCTTGATGGGGATGAAACCCACGGAGACGGAATTGATGGAGCCGAAGAGAACCTTCTGGTAAACCTTCTCGGCCAGCTCATTGATGGAGGCCGGCTCGAAGGTGATGTCCACCAGCAGCCGCTTGTCCTCAACGTAGGCTTTACCCTTGCCGATGACAAAGTCCACGTCCTCCGGTTTCCAGGAGCCGTATATCTGGTGGTTGTAGCCGATGATGGGATTCTTCTCAAAACGCGAGAGATCCCAGCCATCCTGCAGGAGGATGGTGTGCGCGGAGTCGCGGGACTCATCGGAGGCGATGAAAGTCACCGTGCGAGTCTCCTCGTTTTTCTTGCGGATTTCCGCGCTGAAATTGCGAATCTTTACGTTATCCATATCGTTATTCATTGGGTGCGGTGTCAGGGTCCACGACCTCGCTATTGAGTGGCCGCAGGAAGTAATCGAGGCCGTCCTTGCGCTCCAAGCCTTCAAGGGTGCGGGCCTCGTTCGGGGTCATATAACCGTCAAGGATGGCTCCGTGGTAGTATTTGGTTCGGGCGTCGGTGTTGCCCCTCATCAGGCCGTCCAGATTGAACTTGACGGAATACTGGTTCTTGTCACGGCCGATGAACAGCTTATTCTCCACCTCAACCTCAATGCGCTTGACGGTAGGACGGAGGGAAAGCTGGACGAACTGGGTGTTCTGCTCCTCGATGTTGGAATAGGTGGCATGGGTGAGCTCGGCCAGAAGGTGCGGCGGGATATTGAGCATCCGGCACACGTCATTGATGGAGAAGACCTCGGACTGAATGAGCTGGGCGGCTACGGGGTCAATGGAGAGCTGCTTGTACTTGATGCCGTATTCCAGGAGCGGAGTGTCGAAGTTCTGTCCCACGCGGCCAAAGTGCTTCATAAAAGCATCGTATTCGTCATCCCCCAGGTGGTTGTCAGTCTCCATCACGCCCTTCACCTGGCCGCCCTTGGTGTAGAACTCGCTGGCGAACTTCTCCGTGGCGATACTCTTGCCCAGGGACATTGCATTACGGACCACCGGATTCTCGCCCTTGATGCCGTCCAGAGTGACCAGCATAAAGTGCAGCATCTCGAAGTCCTGATACAGGCCGCTCTGCCACGCGAAACGCCCGTCGCTCTGTGTCACCTGATACCACTTGTGGCCCTGGTCATTGACCGTAACGCGAACACAAGAGGGGTGGACCTGGTACAATGCTTCAGGCACACCGCCAGCACCCCACTTGATGATCGCGTAGGCGTTGCCCCAGCCAACGAGCCAGGTCACAATGCAGTTCCAGAAGTCGAACTTGTTGGTATAGGGATTTGGACGATGGTCTATCAATGCGAAAGCCGGGTGATTATCGTCGTTCACCCAGCCCTCGGAAGTATAACGCTTTACATTCTTGGGAAATGCTGCGATATTCTCGCTGATGATACGGATTCCTGCATACAGGGCCGTTATATTGAGGGCCGAGTGGTTATTGACGGCCACGCCGAAGGTGGGGAGATGGGAAAGACCAGCCGGATTCAGGATGCTTTCGTCAAGGGAAAGTTCCCCGGCGGAAGCGCTACGGCGTCCCGCTTTTCCCCTGAATATGCGTTGAAGAAAGGGCATTTGCGTCTTTTTGCGCAAATATACCCCCTGCAAACGCCTATCGCCGGGACATTTGTCCCTTTGTTTGGCAACACGCTACCGGTGCCGATTCTTGTACTTC
Organism: Bacteroidales bacterium; assembly: GCA_024694675.1. Lineage (GTDB taxonomy): Bacteria > Bacteroidota > Bacteroidia > Bacteroidales > UBA932 > Cryptobacteroides. The sequence goes on from JAILJO010000047.1 coordinate 26,875, forward strand.
TTGAACGCCTCGTAGGAGGGAAAACGCTCAATGCCGTACTTAGCCTCGTGTTCCTGCTCCATCCGGTCGTAGACCTGCTGCGGAGTGTCCATCCTGCCGATGCGCCGCAGCCCCTGCAGCCGCTCCCAGAACACCTCAACGAATCCGCTGCGCGTTGCCATTTTGGTAATCTCGTCCATCGTCATGGTCTTCTTCGTTTATATTGAAAGTAGTCAATCCACATTGCCAGGTTTAGTCCCAGTGAAATACCTGAAATAACAAGGGCGGCAATCTCCCATCCATCTACTTGTATCATATCTTCGGCACTGTGTGAAATTTCATGTCTGTATAGATCTGCCCGCTGGGCTTACTCTCCTCCGTGAGCCAGGTGCCCAGGGCGTCAATGCTGGCCACAACGCCGTCGATCTTCTTTTTGCTCTGACCCTTGCTGGGTCGATAGTTCAGGTTGCCCGGATCATAGTAGAGCACCACGTTACCGAACATCCACCGGATGATCGGATTCCCAAGAAGGTTAAGCTCCCCTTCCGTCATCCATTCGTCCAGCTTCTTGGTGGGAGGGTACATATACTTCATACTCTGCTCGTAGGTCACCACGTCATCCTCATTGTACCGGAGCCCCAGCTTTGCCTTCAGTTCCCAGGCGTTCCAGGGGTCAAGGGCGATCTTCTTCACCTTGTATGGCGCCAGGACGCTCAGCAGGAACTCCAGGAACCAGTCCTGAGAAAGGACCTGCCCAGGGCACACGGCGAGCCATCCTTGCTCCGACCATCGCCGGTAGTCCACGATGTCCTGCCGGCCAAGATCGTCCTCCAGCTTTGCCTGCGGGACCACGAAGAAATACTTGAACACCTTGAACTTCGGGAAGAACAGGGCCGTGGCCGTGATGTCCTTGGTAGCCGCAAGGTCAAGACCCACGAAGCACTCCTGCCCTTCCAGCTGCGACTCGTCGAATGGAGCATTGTTGGCGGCCACCACCTCGTCCTTGAGCCACGCCTTGGGGGCGTCTACCCATTTGTTCAGGTTCTTGGTAAGGAAGGCCGCACGGATGGTTCCGCCGCGGTCAATGGCCTCCTTACATTCCGCCGCCATATATTCCTTGGAAAGGGAGACGCCATAGTTGGGGTTGACCTTCTGCCAGGTGCTCTCCTGTGTCCAGTCGTCCCCCTCGTCGGGCTCGTAGAGCATGAAGAAATGGTTGTCGGGACACTCCCGCACGCCCTGCATCATCTCCCGGTACACCTGCAGATCCTCGTAGTACGGATAGGTCATATCCGTGCCGGCTGTGGAGATGGAGAAGATGAGAGGCTGGCTGCGGGCGCCCACGCCGGTCTTCAGCACCTCGTAGATCTCGTTGGTCTTCCAGGCGTGCCGCTCGTCGCAGATGCCGCAGTGGATATTCAGTCCGTCCTTGTTCTTCGTGTCCTTGCTCAGCGGCTTGTAGGCCGATGCCGTATCCTCCACCACGATACTGCCCTTGCGGAACACCCTCACATACCCCTCCAGCTCCGGGACGCCCTTCACCAGCTCGGCCGATGCGTCAAAGCAAATCTTCGCCTGGGCCTTGTCCACGGCGGCGGCGTACACCTCGGCCGCGCTCTCCCCGTCCAGCAGCAGCATATAGAGGGCGATCACCGCGGCGAAGGTGGTCTTGCCGTTCTTACGGGGGACATAGACGTCGGCATAGGTGTACTTGCGGCGCTTGGTAGCCCGGTACTTGAGGCCGAAGATGTTCGCAAGGCAGAAGAGCTGCCACGGCTCCCAAATGATGGGTTGCCCGGCGAACTCTCCCTTGAAATGCTTGAGCATCCCACTGAACTTCACCACCCGAAGGAATGCGCTGCGGTCGAAGTTCAGGTCGGGGCGGGCCATATCCTCGTACCAGCGGTCCACGGCCTTGCGGACCATCAGGCACGACGGCAGCGCTCCGCTCCGTACCGCCGCAGCGTATTCGTTCACTTGGGTGATGGGGGAGGTGGGCATTATTGTTCGATGGGACGATTATGGTCAATAAAAGTTGAGTAGGGTCGTTTTTGATGTCTATGTCGATGCTTACTGTTTTCACATATTTCCCCATTTTTCTATGCGAAATGCCGTCCTGCCGATAGAGTCCCGGCAAATACACACAGCCTTCTGTGTAAGCCATCGTTTAGGGTTAGTTACAGAGCCTTTCTCCAGGCTGCTTAATAGCGCAAACTCCGCCTCAGCAGAACAAGCGTCAGCAAATGATTCTGGAACGTGCGCCCTGCTCTGGGTTATTCTTACAAGAGCTGGGTGGAAATTCTCCATCAGAACGATAATATCCTCGCGATTCCCCTTATAGAATTGAAGGGAAGCATTGAGCCACCGGATTTCATCTTCTATTTTGCTTACCGATGTGGCGTGGGATTTCTTCGATTCCCTGATCTTTGCGCTTCGCAAGTTTAATTCAGTGCGTGTTATAAACTCACCGTCTTTCGTCACAACATACTTACGTGAATCAAATGTTGTCGGATCTATCTGCTTATCTACGCAAAAGCGAAACTTCGCCCTGGATACAGTGGTACCTTTATCCCCCCTGAGCATAGAGATTGCCTTTCCTTGGTGAATCGGGCGCCAGCCGCCCCGCCTATCCTTTACGACAAGCTCATCATGTTCGTTGATTCCGTAGGTATCGAACCCCGGCATTGTTCTTACACTCATAGGAAAATCTTTTTTGCGGCGGCTTTCTTGGCGTCGTCGTCGGAGTGGGCGTAGATGTTCAGGGTGGTTTGCACGTCGCTGTGGCCAAGGAGCTCTGCGGTGGTGCGGATGTCAACCTTGGCTTGTAAGAGACGTGAGGCATAAGTGTGGCGCAGGCTATGGAATGACTTGTATGGGATACCTAACTTTTCACAGCGCGTCTTGAATTTACAGCGCATCGTCCGGGGCTCAACAAAGGGCGTGTCGTCCGTTGAACAAGCAGCGCTGATATACTCCTCGTCCGAAATCTTGTAGAGTTTCTGGTAATTCTTGAAATACTTGCCAAGCCATGACGGAATTGGGACGATCCTCTCAGATGCTCCACATTTCGGAGGATTCACATAGAGGCTTGTCTTTCCCTTGCCATCATAGATTCGACCAACCGTCCTGCGAACGCTGATGCACCCTTTCTCAAAGTCAAAATCTCCATACTGAAGGCCGGAGAGCTCACCAATTCTCAACCCGGTTAATGCGCCAAGAGCAATAATCTTGTCAAAGTGTGACCCGGATTCTTTGCAATACTCCACAAGAGTCTCCAGCTCCTTGTTCGTGTACTTCTCGCGCTCTTTCTGTGGCCTGCAAGATTTTGTAGGCCAGATGATCGTAAAGGAAAGCAGCGGCCTATCTTGGTCAAGGCTCCAAAGTTTGAGCATATTCTTGAGAACAACAATATGGTCCTGGATAGTGTGAACGCTGAGACCATCTGCAACCTTTCCATCAACATACTTTTGCAAGGTGGAATTCTTCATATCGTCCATATCTACGTCTCGGAAAACCGGCTCCAGGTGAGCGTACCAATTCATAGCATACGCTGCCAGGCTTGTTTCCTTTACGAAGCCGCGCTTCTTTGCCTTGTAAGTAGGCCAATACTCTCCGAATGTCATAGCGTAATGATTTTTGAGAAGCCGAGGCAGTCGTCCTTCTCGCTAACAAGTTGGTAAGTGGCTTTCTCCTTCTGCTCAAGGACGTCGCCGTGATGAACTATCCCCACAATCCCACGGATAGAGAGATTGAGTAGCAGGATGGGGATAGAGCGGTCAGATAGTTCCCAGCATTCGATGGGATTCTTGGAAGGGTAGAAGTCAAATGGAACGTGTGCCTGGGCCTTTCGCCACCAGTCGGCTATGAGCATAGAGCCGTTGCCGGCAGTGGGCTCATAGGTTGCTCCGTCCTTTACGCCGGTGATCCGTGAGGCAAGCCGCCCCAGGGAATTGGGCGTGAAGTCTTGCTTCTTCTCCTTCCGTTCCGAGAATTCTCCCTCGTACAGAGATTGGAACCAGTCGTGGGAGACATCGTGGTTGTTCAGCTCCAGCAGCTTGCGGTAGATGTCGTCCCGCTCCTGGCTGTTGCTCAATACTACCGGCATTATCGCTTCCGGTAGCAGCCGCATATCGGTCACTTTGAAAATGCGGAAAAGGTCTTCTTTTGTCATTACTCCGCCTGTGTTAAAGGGCTAAAAATATTTTTCGGGGTGTAAATTCATGTTTACAGGTCTTTCAGCATCTTGTCTATTTCCATCTCGTACACGAAGATACCCCCCCCCATCCTTGTCTGGAATTCATGGAAGGATTCCAGGAGCTGACACTGTTCGGGCGTGGGGTTTGCCGGCAGTTTGGGGCGAGCCTCCAGGAGGCCGGATAGCTTCTTAATTCCGTCACGGAGCCGTATGATATCCGGCGCTATGAATACATTTTCGGTCTTCATCGTTTTTCCTTACTTATTATTCTGTGTAACTCAAAAAATACATCGGGTTATTGATTTGGGTCTATGTATTTAAACATCAGCATGCCGTCTATTGTTCATCCACACCCTCCCCATCGTCGGCCAGGATGGCAGCGAAGACGGCTTTTACCCCCGTGGCCTTCTTGGCATCGTCAAGCATCATTGCGGCCTTCAGGCGACTGCGGCTCACGGGATCGAAACCGAAGTTTCCACCAATCTTGAGGAGCCTGTCGGCTGCCTGATGCAACTGCTTCACCGCAGGGTTAGGGATAGCCATGGTTCCTTTCTTCGTCTCAACAACCAGATACATCCCATTATGCTTAATGTCTTCCTCGCACTTGATGAGGAGGTCCAGCTCGATGGCGTAGATGAGCAGCTGCTGGCAGAACGCCACGTCCAGCATTCCCTGGGCCGCCACCTTTCGGCACGTGGCCCAGTAGATCTTCCGGGCGCGCTCCGTGGCCCCCTGCAGCCCCGACACCTGGCACAGCTCGTGCACCTTCTCCACGGGGATGGGCTCGCCGATGGTGGACGACGGCCGCTCACGGTCTTTGCGGAGCGTGTCCCTGAGCGCCAGCGTCTCGCGCGGCAGTGGTTTTCGTCCGCGGGTCATATCAATACCGGAATGAGGTGAAGTGAATAATGGCAAGCGGCCTGTCATACACCGTGTCCTTTGCGTGACCTTTGAACCACTCCTGCCATTCCTCAAGCGTCAGGCCGTCATTCTTTGCCAGCTCCTCTTTACTACCACACTCGCCGTCCATATACCAGCCCTCGATGACCGGCACCTGTCTGTCACCACACCAGCCGAAGTTGAGCTTCTGGATGCCCACTCCGTCCTTGCGGCCAAGGCGCATTATCTCCACCGTCTTGGAGCGATACGGCTTGCCGGTCCACTGACGCAGGCAGATTTCAGCCTCACCAGCCTCCACCTTTGCGATGCGGTCACGCCACAGGTCGTAATTCTCGCGGATGGTGTGGATCTTCGGTGTCATCCCTTCATAAATGGCGGGGTACTTTGCCGCGATTACTTTCATACTGAAGAGCGTTGAACCGCCACTTCGTGAATGCGTCGCCGGGAATACCTTTGACAGCATGATGTTGTAGGTCTTCATATCAGTCCTCCTTGTCCTTTTTGTTCTTTCCAATGTTCACGCTCAGCAGCGGCACGCTGAATATCACGGCCAGGTAGAAAAGCCCGCCCAGCCAATGCCAGAAGTTGCCAAAGAAGAATTCAACGATTTCCATTACTGTTCCTCCACTTTCTTTCCGTACATCTCCAGCCACTTATGCTCCTTGATGTCGTACTCTCCAATCCAGGTGCAGGTCTTGGAATGTGGCATCTCAAAGAACTTGTCAACGAAAGCGTCCCAAGCCTCCTGGGCCTCCTTGCGGTTGTTGATTTGGACTTCCGCATCGTCGTCAATGTTGTGCTCGAGGTAGAAGGAATCCGTCATCTGATCCGTAATGCTATCCAGCGAGGGCGCAAAGTCCTTGGGCACTATGGAATGGGAAATGCCAATGAAGATGACTTGCGGGTATTCGTCAGAGCAGTCATCCCAGTAGTCGCCGTCCGGATCCTTGTAGCAGGCGTCGGCGAATGCAATCAGTTCTTCAATGGTGTCAAAGTCTTCGGCACCACAACGCTGTCGGTCTGTACCAAAGCAGTACACGGGTTTTTCGTTCATATCGGCAAAAACAGTTGTTAAATTCTACTTAAAACGTGAGGGAAACCACGGGCTCTGGCCGCGCGCCCGCGCGCCTTGCCCCGGCCAGGGCGTCCCCAAAACCGCCCAATTTCGACAGCGCGCCTTCGAGAGCGGGGGAGTGGTCTTGGAAGGCAACCCCTTTTGTCCATGACCCCCCTATGGGGGTATGTGAGCTACCGGTAGTGATTCTCTGCATAGTATTGAAGGTTTTGCTCCTTGGTACACCAGCGCAGGTTATCCACACGGTTGTCATATCTATCCTCGTTGATGTGATCCACTTCGGGAAGGTCGTAAGGGTTAGGAATGAATAGTTCTGCGATGATCCTATGCAGTCTATACTTTTTTCCTCTGTAGTTCACCTTGATGTACTTACCATCAACGGATGGTGTGATAATACTACGGAGCCAGTATGAGTACACGCGGCCAAGGTTAGAGAAGGCGTGGCCGGGGAATTGTCTGTGGTTCTTCCAGACTTCGCCGGGTAGCGTTGGGATGTCGTGGTTGAATACAATCTCTCGCATCCGTCTGCCGTCCACGTGGTGGCCGTTGCCGTCCTCCACGATGCGGACGATCTTGTGCAGCGCCTTGCTCCATACGCGGCCAAGGTTACTGACCAGATATTTTCCATACTCGCGGAACTCCTCTCCTTCCATCGGCTCAGGCATCGGCACCGGCTTGGGTGCTTTGACGTACAGCTCCGGGAAGGCCAGCTTGTGCAGAGCAATCATGCTGCGCCACGAGCGCTGGGTCCTCGACTTGGCAAGGCGCACCTGCAGTAATCCCCAGGCGTTGGCGTAAGGTGTGAGCTCCTTGCCGGTGCTCACCTTCCGCACCATCGCGCCGGGGTTGCTAACCTCGTACTCCGGCCAATCAGGTATGATTCTCCATTCAATCATTCTCATTCACATTAACATTATCATTAGGGGTTGTTTTGGGGTTGTTTCTTTGCCCCCTCCGGGCGTGTACTGCCAGCAGTAGCGCTGCTTTTGCGGCTAGAGGTCCTCGTCCCGTGCTGCAGGGAGCGAAGATGCCTTATAGTTTCATCAGCAGCCTGAAGCTCTGACTTTAAGAATGAGTTTTCCTTGTTAACCTTCAGCAGTTCTGAAACAAGGAGAGTCACTAGCATGACTAGGACTACGGTTACGAAGATTAAAGCTTTCATATTGTTATTTGTTTTTGGTGTGTGTCTTACGCCACTCTTTGATTACTCTCTTGTCCCTGTTTCCTTTTTCCACGTTACATTCAGCGCAAAGTGATTGCAGGTTCTTTGTATCGTAGAAGTCTTTACATACAGGATAGGGAATGATATGGTCAACTACTTCCGCCGCCTTGATGATTCCACGACGCCGGCACTCTTCGCATAGAGGATGCTGCGCTCTGAATACTCTTGAGAGTCTTGTCCACCTGTACGAATGGTACGGGGAAGCGGATCTATCTCTCTGGTAAGAGCCATCATGCTTATCCACTCTACTCTCAGAATCCCAGGCTAATCGCATCTTTATCTCCCGTATATGGTTTGACCTCTGAAAGCATAACAGTCTTAAAGTCATTCCTGGAAAGCCTAAGGGTAACTGCCTTTCCATTGGAGCTGTAAGTAATAACCACCGCCGGCTTTCCTTTGTACATTACAATCTCTTTCCCATTCTCGCCGCTGACTTCCTTCGGACATTGTTCCA
>JAILJO010000086.1 GCA_024694675.1 Bacteroidales bacterium
GATGCCCGCAAGGGCATTGTGACCGGTGCTGCCAAGTTTGTCTATGCACTGCCTGAAGGCGCTGCCCTGAAGCCCGGCATGCAGCCCCGCGACGTCTGGTATGTCGGCGGCATCACGGATGAGAACGCCCGCTCGGTTACGGTTCCGCTGTCCTTCCTGCAGTCCGGCCTCACGTACGAAGCCACCATCTACGCCGACGCCCCTGACGCCGACTTCGAAACCAATCCCCAGGCCTACACCATCACGTCACGTGACGTCACTTGCGCGGACTCCCTTGACCTCTGGATGGCCCGCTCCGGCGGCTTCGCCGTGAGTCTGCGCGAGAAGAAGTAGCTTTTGCGCCCAGCCCCATCACTTGTCCAAGGATTTGGCGTTTTTGGTGGACAAGTTGGCAATTTGGCGGGTTTGTCCACGGAAATGGGGTGTTTTGGTGGAAAAGTTGGAAGTTTTAGTATTATGAGTATGATGAGAAGAATTGTTTTATGTGTTTTGGCCGCCGTAGCCATGACATCTTGTCAACTGTTCGGCCTGGTGGCGGAAATTGGTAACGGAGTGCGCTATGAGACCGCCATTGAAGTTGGTGAGTTCAATGCACTGTCCGTTCCGTCATCTCTGGATGTAGTTTACACCCAGACTGCCGGCGAGCAGTCCGTTACGCTTGTGTGTGACGAAAACCTGTTCGAGTATTATAATATTAGGGTAGAGGACAACACCCTCATTGCCGATACAAAGCCAGGCGTGGTCAACATCAGTCCCAGGGTCAAGAATGTCCTTACCGTGAACTCACCTGCCCTGAACCAGGTAAAGGTGTCCGGTTCCGGAGACTGTGACGTAGAGGGCCTGCTGGCCGCCGGGGAGAGTTTTCTGGTGAAGGTTTCAGGCAGTGGAGACTTCCACGCACGTGACCGCGTGACCGCCAAGAACTTCACGGCAACCACCAGCGGCTCCGGGAACATCGGCTTCACCGAGGTCTTCGCCCAGGCGGCGGAGTTCAAGTCTTCCGGCAGCGGAACCGTAGGCGTGGATGCCCTCACGGCAGATAGCATCCAGGCTACCACTACAGGCAGCGGAGACATCCACCTCACCTGCAAGGATGCCGGATATATCGAGGCTTCCACGTCCGGTAGCGGTGATATCGTCCTAAAGGGTAATGCCTTAAGCGTCAAAAGCAATAGTACCGGCAGCGGCCGCGTGAATTCCAAGAACCTTAATATTTCCGGGAAAAAATGAAAAAAGTACTTTTATGGATGGTCGGCATACTTGCCGTCATCTGCATAGCCGTGGCATGCATCTGGGGCGGTGAGATTGCAAGCATTTCATCAGTCAAGCAGGTTGGGGAGAACAAGTACCTGTACCGCATGGACTACAAGGCTGCGTACGACCTTGATGATGTCATCGCCCATGACATTGATGAGAATGCGGAGCTCCTAGGGTACGTTGTAGGGCGCATCGGCAAGGGCCTTCCCCTCAAGATCAAGAGCGCCCAGGTGGAGGAAGAGGAAAGCGGCGAACACTGCACCTCCTTCCAGGCCAAAAAGGCCTCCGGAGACGGCTTCTGTTACGGCCGCAACTACGATTTCTACAAGAATCCCACAATGGTCACGGTCTCCCATCCCAAGAAAGGCTACGCCTCCATTGCCGTGAGCGACATGTCCCACTTCGGGTATTCCTTGGAGAAACTGCCGGATTCCTTTATGGCCAAACTGAGCTGCCTTGCCGCCATCTACGCCCCCGTTGACGGCATCAACGAGAAAGGCCTTTGCACCTCCATCATGGCCCTTCCCATGCAGGCCTCCCAGCAGGACACTCCCAAGCACGATGTTGGCACCACCATCATCATGCGCCTCTGGCTGGACCGCTGCGCCACCGTGCAGGAAGCCCTTGACCTTGCGGAGACCTTCGATGTCCGCCACGACGCCAAGGTAGGTTCCGGTTACCACTACATGATTGCCGATGCCTCCGGCGACTGCGCCGTCCTTGAGTTCGACAAGGAAGACGGCTGGAAGAGTATGATTGTCCGCAAGTCGGAGGGAGAAAACAGCATGCTGGTCACAAACCACCTGCTGTCGGAGAAGTACTACACCACCGTCCCGGACATAGCCGTAGGTAACCCTCACAGCAAGAGCTGGTGGCGTTATGAGACCGCTGGAGCATACCTTGCAGAGCACAACGGAATTCTGACTCTTGATGAGGCCCAGGAATGCCTCTCACTGGTCCACTGGAAAGACCTAGTCTGGGACGATGGCACCGTCGAAGACACCCAGTACAGCAACGTCTACGACCAGACCAACATCACCCTTGACCTCCGCAGCTGGTTCGACTACGACACCACCTGCCACTTCACGCTGTAGGCTACAGCACTTCTTTGAGATACGGGCCGGTGACGCTTTTGCGGCTCCGGGCTAATTGTTCCGGAGTGCCCTCGGCAACGATGAGACCGCCGCGGCGACCGCCTTCGGGGCCCATGTCAAAGATGTAGTCAACGCTCTTGAGGACGTCCAAATTGTGCTCAATGATGATGACCGTGTTGCCGGCATCCACAAGGCGCTGGAGCACAGCAAGGAGCACTTTGATATCATCAAAATGGAGACCTGTTGTGGGCTCGTCAAGGATATATAGAGTCTTGCCCGTGGAAGGACGGGAGAGTTCTGCGGCAAGTTTCATGCGCTGGCTCTCGCCGCCGGAAAGAGTCACGGCGCTCTGGCCAAGACGCACGTAGCCAAGACCCACATCTACCAGGGCCTTGAGCTTTACGGCAATCTTGGGGATGGGCTTGAAGAACTCGTAGGCCTCTGAGATGGACATCTCCAGGACGTCGTTGATGTTCTTTCCCTTATATTTGACAGTAAGGACGTCTTCCCGGTAGCGCGTGCCGCCGCAGACCTCGCAGGGGACGTGCACGGACGGCAGGAAGTTCATCTCTATGACCTTGATACCGGCGCCTTTGCACTCCTCGCATCGGCCTCCAGGCACATTGAAGGAGAACTTACCGGCATTGAAGCCGCGAACTTTGGCGTCCTGTGTTTCTTCAAATAGCGCGCGGATGTCTGTGAATACAGCCGTGAAAGTTGCAGGGTTTGAACGCGGCGTGCGCCCGATGGGACTCTGGTCTATCTCAATGAGCTTGTCTATGTTCTCAATGCCTTCCACAGCAACGTACGGCAGCGGCTTCTCCTTGCTGCGGTAGAACTTCTGCTTTAGGACGGGCATCAGGGTCTCGTTTACCAGCGAGCTCTTGCCGCTGCCGCTGAGGCCCGCTACACCTATGAAGCAGCCAAGCGGGAAGGATACGTCAATGTTCTTTAGGTTGTTGCCTGTAGCGCCTTTAAGCGTAAGGAACAGGCCGTTGCCCTTACGGCGTTTGGACGGCACGAGGATGCTTTTGAGACCCTTCAGGTAATCAAGGGTAATGGACTCACCTGTTACTGTGTGCTCGGAGGGCATCGGCTCCTTGCCCAGAAGTGCATTAAGCGGTGCGCTGAGGCATATCCTGCCGCCATTCTCTCCGGCTCCCGGGCCAACGTCCACAAGCCAGTCCGCACTGAACATAGTCTCCGCGTCGTGCTCCACAACCATCACGGAATTGCCCTCGTCACGCAACGCCTTCAAGGATGCTATAAGTTTGCGGTTGTCCTTCTGGTGCAGGCCTATTGACGGTTCGTCAAGGATGTACAGCACGTTCACCAGCTTGGATCCTATCTGCGTTGCAAGGCGTATGCGCTGAGATTCTCCGCCGGAAAGCGAGCCGGTAGGGCGGTCCAGCGACAAGTAGTCAAGACCAACGTCCAGCATGAACTGCACCCTTTCCCGGAGCTCCTTCAATATGTCTCTTGAAACGTTCTTTTCGCGGGCATTGAACCCTTCCGGAATCTTGTCCAGCCATTCCCGCAGCTCGGACATCTCCATGGCGCAGACCTCGCTTATGGTCTTCCCGTCTACGCGGAAGAACAGTGCCTCCGGCCGCAGCCTGGTGCCGTTACATACGGGGCAGGTGATGGTGTCCTCAATATTGTCGATTACTCCGCCCCAACTCTCCATCTCGCTCAGATTCCCTTCCCCTACGCGGAAAAGGTCCTCCGAACCGTACACTAGAAGGCTCACAACCTCATCCGGCAGGGCGCCGATTGGATCGTACAAACTGAAGTTATACTGCCTGGCGATTGACCGTATAATATCGAATTTCCGATTCTCCCGCACCCTTCCAAGAGGAACGATTCCACCGTCAGCTACCGATACGCTCCTGTCCGGAATAATAGTGTCGATGTCCACGTCCACAATGGTCCCAAGACCCTTGCAGTGGGGGCAGTAACCCTGAGGCGAATTAAAGGAAAAACTGTGCGGCTGCGGTTCCTGGAGGGACAGACCGCTCTCCGGGTCTACCAAGTGCTTGGAGAAGTGCGCAATCTTTCCGTCTTCTATGTCCAGAACGGCCACGGAGCCCTTTCCAATGCCGATTGCCCGTCCCACTGAATCCCTAATGCGGCGGTCGTCTCCTGCCTCCGGTTTGAGCCTGTCAACGACTAATTCTATGAAGTGAACCTTGTAGCGGTCCAGCGCCTGGACTTCCTGCAGGTCAAGGATTTCACCGTCAATACGAACCTCCGTGTAGCCACGGCGGCGTAGCTGGTCAAACAGCTCGCGATAGTGTCCTTTACGGCCCCTTACCAGCGGCGCCAGAAGGTAGCACTTGCGCCCGCTGTAACGGGTCATGATAAGGTCTACTATCTGCTCATCCGTATACCGGACCATTTCCTTGCCGGTCTCCGGAGAGTATGCCCTGGAGCCCTTTGCATAAAGCAGGCGAAGGAAGTCATAGATTTCCGTGATTGTTCCAACGGTGCTTCGCGGGTTGTTGCCGGTGGTTTTCTGCTCTATGGCAATGATTGGGCTCAAGCCTTTGATTTCCTCAACCTCGGGCTTTTCCAGTATGCCCATAAAGTGCTTGGCATACGTGGACAGCGTGTCCATATATCGCCTCTGTCCCTCCGCATAAATGGTGTCGAAAGCCAGCGAACTCTTTCCGCTGCCGCTAAGTCCGGTAACCACCACAAACTCCCCGCGTGGAATATCCACATCTATCCCCTGCAGGTTATTCGCCCGCGCCCCGCGAATCTCTATGTACTCCTTTGAAGACATCAAAACCTGTAGCTTAAACCAATACCATTATTGGTTGGGCCAAATGAAAGGTAACCTGTAGATTGATTATATTTCTCGACGATAGAGTCCATCTTTCCGCGACCCGAAGCCCTAATAACAGCACTTGTAATAAGAATGACAACGCCCACCCGGACAGCCACGTGACCGGCAAGTGCAAGATAAATGGCGCCCATTGTGGTGTTTTGGTATGAATCTGAGAATTCCACATCTTCGCTTCCCATACCGGCAATTGATCCTAAAAGGATTAATTGTCCGGACAAAAGTAAACCTGTGATTTCAGCACCTAGTCCAAAAATACCGACCCCTGCCCCCCATCTATAGAGATTCTTGCTCTTTGTGATAAGATTCTCTGCCCTGTTCCATAAGACAGTGTAATCCTGACCGTCAATATCTTGAATAATAACCGCCAATTGATCCCGATTAACCGCAGTGCCATTTATCAGAAGCATATCTTTTTTTCGTGACATTACGCCTTCAGGGATAATGATCTGGGCATTTAGCGATATGCTCAGAAACACAAAAGACAGTATTAAAGCCAGTCTTTTCATCATAAGATATACAAATGTAGTAAGTTTTTCTCGACCTTGCAATCTGTATAATCCCGCCTCCCCGTATTACTTGCGCCGCCTTGACAGTTAAAACGCGTATAATGGCTTTTTTTTGTCGAGGCGGCAAATGGGAGATGGGCCAAAGGCGCGAGGAGACTCTACACCGTCCCCCATTCGGAGCGGAGGCGGTCCATGAGGTGCATGATGTAGAGGGTTTCGGAGTGGGGCATCTGGGGCGGCTCAAGGAGGCCGGAGGCCAGGGCGTCACGGCAGGCGCGGACCTGGTACTCAAAACCGGTAATCTGCTCCGGAAGAACTATTTCACGTTCTACAATGTGCCGTTTGCGGCAAATGAGAAGCTTGGTGGGGTTAATCAGGTCATTGAACACCAAATAGCCGGAGGTGCCGGCAATCACGGCCTGATTGTCTCCCTGGCTCCAGGCGGAGCACTGGAGGGAGACCAGAGTACCATCGCTGAGTGTCATTGAAATGTTCTCCGAGGCGTCCACTCCTGTTGGCGATTTGACGCAGGAAGTGCTTATCTGCTCAATCTGTCCGTCGCAATACATCCTCACAAAGTTCAGAAGATACACGCCGAGGTCCAACAGTGCGCCGCCGCCGAGTTCCGGCGACTGTATGCGTTCCTTTTCAGAGACGTTGTATGCCAGTGTGGCATTGACCGTTACAGGCTTTCCAATCACACCGGAAGCCAGAACTTCACGCGCTATCCCTAGTACTGGCATATACCGCGGCCAGATGGCCTCGGCCACAAAAACACCGTTCTCTCGTGCCAGGGCAATGATTGCAGCCGCCTCCGTGGCGTTTGCCATGAAGGATTTCTCCACAAGGCATGGCTTGCCGGCAAGTATGGCACGGCGGGTTATATCGAAGTGGCAGGAATGAGGCGTGGCTACATATACAAGGTCTACGTCCGGGTCTGCAAGGAGATTGTCATAGGAGCCGTATGCGCGGGCTACGCCAAAACGGGCTGCGAAGTCCTGAGCCTTCTCCAGTGAACGCGATGCTATAGCCAGGCAGGAGCAGTCCTCCACCCGGCCTAGCGTGGTGGCCATCTTCTCTGCGATATGGCCTGCGCCTATTATACCTACATTCATACTATCCAGGTGCCAATGCGGGGAATCTTACGGATAAGAACACAGGCAACCGCTACGGTAATGTATGTGCAGATTGCCGTGAGAAGGATTGCCAGCGGAGTGGCTGCAACGGGGCCGCACATGTTGTTCATTGCTGTGCGGAAAAGGGGTGCGAACATGGAAAGAACCAGCAGATGGCTCAGGTACATTCCGTAACTTGCCTTGGAAACAGGAAGTACAATTCCCTTGTAAAAACGGCTTTCTCCCTGAATCTTGCGGAATACGAGAATCCATCCCATTGCCATAAGCGCCACGGCAATGCCGTCATTCATCCAGGGCACTTCCCAAATGGCTGCAAGCCCCACGGGACCTTCCACCGGGAACATCCCTTTAGAATCAGATAAAGACAGGGTAAGGAAACCCACGGACCCTATTGCAAACCCTGCCAGGAACAGCGGAATTGCAATGGCAAGGGTCTTCTTCCAGGATAGTTCGCTCACAAACTTGCGGAAGTACAGTCCAAGGAGCAGATAACCAATAAAGCCGCTTATATAATAGAACACGCCGTACGTATTCCAGCTGGCCTCTCCCCAAAGAGGGAACTTGGCGGCATTTGGAATGCCTGAAGGCCCGTAAATGACGGGTGCAGGCCCTCCAACAATGTGTCTTATCAACGGGATGAGCGTTGTAAACAGCCATATGGCCAAATATACCTGAAGTTCCTTTTTCTCCACTTTCTCCGCCCAGGGAGACAGGAGCGGCATAATCAGGTAAAGGCCCACAAGCATATACACAAACCAGAGGTGACCCGCCGCATAGTTGAAATTCAGTATCAGATCCTTGAAGTTCTGAACCGGTTCTCCCCACACAAGGGCATATACAATCGTCCAAAGAAGGAACGGGACAAGGATTCTCTTGGCCCTGTGGCGGAAAAACTCCCCGGCAGAATAGTGCAGCGGGAACTGCAGATAGCTGGAAGTCACAATAAACAGCGCCACTGCCGCCCGCGGCAGCGTGTTAAGGATTGCCACCCAGATGGCATCTGCCTTTGACAGGATGAGAGAACCCTCTCCTCCAAGATAGAAAGGCTCGCAACTGTGGGTAAGCATCACCATAAAACAGGCAACCACCCGTAGCCAGTCAAGCCATATTTCCCGTTTCCTTTCCATAAATCTCAATCAAAGCTTCCAACTTGTCCACCAAAACGCCCCATTTCCGTGGACAAACCCGCCAAAACGGCAACTTGTCCACCAAAAACGCCAAATCCGTGGACAAACCGGGGAAAACCGGCACTTGTCCACGGAAAACGCCATTTTGGTGGATGGGCACCGCTGCCGGTCGCTGGGAAATACTATCCCAGCGCCTTCATGTTGCGGGGGTTGCAGATGTCCTTGGCCTCTGCGGTGTAGAGGTAGTCCAGCAGGTCTGCATAGTGCTCCTCTACCTTGCCGCGGACAATCTTCATGGTGGAGTTCATCATCTTGTTGGCGATGGTGAATTCCTCGTCGCAGATGCCGATGGCGGAAGGAAGCCAGCGCTCGGGGAAGACATCTCCGCGCTTGCCGCCCTTCTTGTAGGAATCGGCATCGGCCTGGATGAGGCCCAGCATATAGCGTTTGCCTTCCTCGGATGCGGGATCCAGGCCCTTCTTCTGGGCAGACTCCGTGAGGGCGGCCTTGTCCGGGACGATGAGGGCGACGCAGAAAGGCTTCTGGTCATTGTGGAGGACGCAGGCGGCTACCCACTTGGAGCTTTCCGTGAGGTTGTCTTCATAACCTTCCGGTGAATATTTCTCGCCGTCAGAGGAGATGAGGAGGCTCTTGAAGCGGCCTACGACATAGAGGAACTCAGGGTCGTCCGGGCAGATGTAGCCCATATCTCCGGTGTGGAGCCAGCCGTCGATAATGGTATCGGCAGTGGCCTTGGGGTTCTTCCAGTAGCCGGCCATGACGTTCTCACCGCGAATGACGATTTCACCGCGCGTGCCGTGAGGGACTTCCTTGCCCTCTGCATCCAGGATGACGCAGTCCATGGGCTTTACTATGCGGCCAGATGAGCCGAACCTTGCGTGCCCCATGGAGTTGGCGCAGATGATAGGGGTTGCCTCGGTAAGGCCGTAGCCCTGGAACATGGGCATGCCAACCGCGCAGAAGAACCTCTGGAGCTCTATGTCCAGAAGGGCGCCGCCGCCCACGAAGAACTGCATGCGTCCGCCGAAGCTCTCACGTACCTTCTTGAAGATAATCTTGTCAAAGAGGTCTACGAGGGGCTTTCTCCAGAAGGTGCCGCCAGTTCCACGGTTGTAGTATTCCTTGTTGTACTTGATGGCGTTGTTGAGGGCGAAGTAGAAGAGTTTCTCCGTAAAGCCGCCCTTTTTCTTGATGCCGCTTTCGATGTTCTTCTTGAAGTTACGGGCCAGCGCCGGTACGGAAAGCATCACGTGGGGCCTGGTCTCCATGATGGCGGTGGGCACGTTACGCAGCGTTGCAAGGGCGTTTTTGCCGATGGGTACAAAGCCGATGGAACCGCCGTAGATCATCATGGTGTACATGCCGGCCACGTGCGCGAAGCAGTGGTCCAGCGGCAGGATGATGAGCATGGTGGCGCCGAAATCCACGCTGATTACGGAGTTGCCCTGCTCCACGTTGGCAGTGTAGTTGCGGTGGGTGAGGAGGATTCCCTTGGGGTCCGCCGTGGTGCCGGAGGTGTAGGAGATATTCGCATAATCGTCCGGGCCGATGCTCTTGTACCTGGCCACGAACTCATCCTTGTGGGCCTTGAGGAACTCGTCGCCCATCTTCTGGATTTCCGACATGCGGATTTCGCGGTCCTTCAACTCGTCGAGGTCATAGGCGGTATCGTCAAAAATGATGACCTTTTCAACCTCGGGGCATTCCGGGAGGATGGCGCGGATCTTGGGAAGGTGGTTGCAGGACACCAGAATCCACTTGGAATCCGAGTGCTTGATGCGGAACACCAGGTCCTTGCCGTCGCCAAGGTTCACGGACAGGGGAACGTCCGTTGCTCCGGCGTACATTGCGCCCAGTTCAGCCAGGATCCACATTGCGCGGCTCTCTGACAGGAGGGCTATCTTGTCTCCCTTCTTGAGGCCAAGGGACATGAGGCCGGCGCCAATGCGGTATGCCTCTTCGCGGGTCTGGCCCTGGGTGAGGACTTTCCACTCGCCGGCAACCTTCTCGCGAAGGTAGGGCTCGTTCTCAAACTGTCTGCTGTACTTCTCGACGAAGTCAATGATGGTAGGTCTTTCTGCCATATTATAAAAGTGTTTTGTTTTCTGAAGGGAAGAGGCCGTAAAGCTCCGCGTCAATTTTGTCAGTAATGTACTGGAAGCCTTCAGGATTGTTCTCGAACTTGATGTTGTCCACATCGATTATGAGGAGCCTGGACTTGTAGTCCTTGATCCAGTCCTCGTACCTCTGGTTGAGGCCGGTGATGTAGTCAATGCGGATGGAGCGCTCATACTCACGGCCGCGCTTCTGGATCTGGGCGATGAGGTTGGGGATGGAACTCCTGAGGTAAATCATGAGGTCCGGCGGGTTCACCAGGGACATCATTAGGTCGAAGAGGTCACTGTAGTTCTCAAAGTCACGTGTGGACATGAGGCCCATCGCATGCAGGTTGGGGGCAAAGATGCGGGCGTCCTCATATATGGTGCGGTCCTGGATAATGACTTCCTTGTGCTTGGAAATCTCCACCACGTCCTGGAAACGCTTGTTCAGGAAGTAGATCTGGAGGTTGAAGGACCAGCGCTCCATGTCCTCGTAGAAGTCTGCGAGGTAGGGGTTGAAGTCCACGGACTCGAACTTGGGCGTCCAGCCATAATGGTTGGCGAGCATTTTTGTCAGCGTGGTTTTTCCACTGCCGATATTTCCGGCGATTGCTATATGCATAATACTTTAATTAAAATAATCCGTAAAGTTCCGCATCTATGCGGTCTGTGATAGCGGCGAAGTCCTCCGGCCTGTTCAGGAAATCCATGTTGTCCGCTTCAATGACGATGAGTTTACCCTTATACTCCGAAATCCATTTCTCATACCTTTCGTTGAGGCCGGAGAGGTATTCGATGGAGATGGTCTGCTCATAGTCCCTTCCGCGTTTCTGAATCTGGGAGACAAGGTGTTCTATGCTGGAACGGAGGTAAATCATGAGGTCCGGCTCATGGACAACTTCCATCATGACGTTGTAAGTGTCCATGTACGTGTTGTAGTCACGTTCCGACAGGTTACCCTGCGCGTAATTGTTTGCGACGAAGATGTGGACGCCCTCGAAAAGGGTGCGGTCCTGGATAATGACCTCGTCACTCTTGGAGATTTCCAGGACGTCGTGGAGACGCTGCTGCAGGAAATACATTTCCAGGGCGAAGGACCAGCGTTTGATGTCCTTGTAATAGTCCTCCAGATAGGGATTGTAGGTTACGGACTCGAATTTTGGCGTCCAGCCGTAGTGCCGGGCGAGTAGTGTGGTCAGTGTGGTTTTGCCGCTGCCGATATTTCCTGCGATACCAATGTGCATACCCTACAAATTTCGTGAAAGTTTATTAATTTTGCAATAATGTTACGCACAAGAATTTTTCAATTCAATCCGCTGGGGACCAATTGTGTAATATGCTGGTCCGATGGCAGTCCGCTCTGCGCCGTCATCGACCCCGGCATGTCGCATCCCTCGGACGTCGACGCCCTGGTGTCTTTCCTTGAGGAGCACTCCCTTACCCCGGAGGCCATCCTCCTCACCCACGGCCATTTCGACCACGTCTGGGGCGTAAAAGCCCTGTTGGAAAAGTACCCCGTCCCTGTGTATATGAGCGGGGCCGATAGTGAAATCCTCGCCCGCGGCGCCTCCATCTTCGCCGGCATCCCCGCCTTCAAGAACCTCAAGGTGGATTTCCCATGGAAGGAACTCCCTGACGATATTACCTGCGGCGGAGTCACCTGGAAGGTACTCCGTACCCCCGGCCACACCCCCGGCTGCGTCTGCTACTACTCCGCGGAAAACAGCATTCTCCTCAGCGGAGATACCCTTTTCGCGGGAGCCATCGGCCGTACAGACCTTGTGGGAGGCGACTACGATGCCATCATGCGCTCCATCCTTGGCACCGTAATGCTCCTTCCCGGAGACACCGATGTCATCCCCGGCCACGGCCAGCCCACCTCCATCGCCCGCGAAGCCGCCTCCAACCCCTTCCTCGAGCCCTTCAACGAACCTTTACCGGAAGAATGATTGTTTGGTACGATAGCATTGATTCCACCAACTCCGAGGCCCTTCGCCGTCTCCCGGAATTGCCTTCCGGCACCGTCCTGGCCGCCAGAGAGCAGACTTCCGGCCGCGGCCAGAGGGGCAACACCTGGTTCACGGAAGCAGGGAAGAACCTTACGTTCTCAATCGTCCTGAAACCTTCCTCACTTGCGGCAGGGGAGGCGCACCTTCTCAACTACCTGGCGTCCGTTGCTGTGGCTGAATTCCTTGAAGGCTATGGCGTTTCTTGTAGCATCAAATGGCCCAACGATATCTACGTTGGCCGGAAAAAGATCTGCGGCATCCTAGTAGAAAACTCGCTCTCCGGTGGCTGCGTTGCGGCATCGGTCATCGGCATAGGAATTAACATCAACCAGACAGACTTTCCCCAGCTTGCCAACGCCACCTCCCTGAGTCTGGCAACCGGCTGCGAATACGTGCTGGAAGACTGCCTGAAGGCGTTTATGACGGTCTTTGAAGCCTGGCTTCCCCGCCTGAAAGACCTCCCGGAATCCTACACCTCCCTCCTCTTCCAAAAAGGCGTCCAGGCCCGCTACATAGACTACCTCCGCGACGGTGAAGAATTTACCGGCACCATCCAGGGCGTCTCCCCGGATGGCCGCCTCATCATAAAAACAGACGCCCATGAGGAGCGCCTGTACAGATTCAAGGAAGTGGGATATATTCTTTAAGTCTATAGCACAAACTGCAGAGCGTGTGTGCTAGTCCATTACCGGACGGACGGAGCATCCCCATTCGCGACCAATGGTTCCGCGCCCACTGGTAACACTGTACTCGGGGCTATGTCCGTCAACCCCCTCATAGTTATATCCGCAGAACCCAAGTGCGGACACTGTAAATGTTAGTTGCGAAGACCAATAATTCAAAGAACGGCCTATGGATTCTTCCGACAGGGACCCCAGCCATCCTGCAGCTGGTAAAAAAATACGATTATAGTTTATATTACTACGGATTAGCAACCCAAAGACGCCATTAACATATGTCCATTCTCTGGAACAATACTCTATTTGTAACCAATTTTCATCTGTGGGCATTCTCCAGCCACCGCCCCAACTACGGGCAACATCATCAGAAGGATCCAATATATACTTGTTGTCCACGAAACCATCGTAACCATATTCGGGGTAATAACAGTATTTGATAAAACCCATAATCCATCCTCTCTCTTCATCATAGGTCTTCTTATACCATTGATAGCTTTCCAAAGAGTACTCCCCATTCTCGAAGGTTTCGCCCCAGGCAAAATAACCGCCATACTGTGAGGGATTTGATGCCCCTACGTTGCAACATGCCCATTTTACGCCTGATCCCATATCAACCATGTGGGGATGATTATTGTCTGGGCAAAGACCAAGAAATGGATCATTGGGATCAACCTCTTCCGCAAACACGTCAATATAAATAGGAACGAAGGTGTCGTTTCCGGAAGGAACTGTGACAATAATCTTTCCAGGAGATGGATCCAGCCAATTGCCGTCTTTCCGGACTTCAAAATAATCGTCCTTTATCTCTGTAATGGCACACCAATTCTCGACAGAATACACTTTAAATCCTTCGTCGGCATATAACACATCAACTCGGCTGGACTTCTTGGTGCTCACGGTGACAGATTCCGGGGTAGCATAAGGATGGGGGCGCTGAACGACTTCAAACGAAGCATCTATGAAACTACCATTTTCGGCCCGACCATATACTATGATAGTGTGGTTTCTTGCCTTGGCCCCTATCTCTGAGTAAGGGTAGCAATAAACGCTGAGGTAGTTCTTGCCGTTTTTCATCACTGGCGTAACTGTTATCCAGTCAGGAAGGCTTTCCCACGCGAAGTCATCTGCCCGGACTTCATAATTGGCACCGCCTGCCACGATTTCGTTCTCATATGTGTCACCGTACCAGGGATAGGTAAGGTAATATGTCCCGAACATTAGAGTTTTAATGTGATAATAGTAGTATCTTATTCTGGCAGCATATGGACTGCGTGGATCTGATTTATCATAAAAATATCCTTCATCCCATAACGGCTTAATTACCCTTTCCCACAACGTCTCTTTAATGCCCCAGAATAGCGCAAAATATGGCTGAGTCCCAAGCGCAGCTTGGATAATGGCAACTGTTGCTCCCCCATACACAAAGCGGTCATTAACCGTTTTTTGCCAGGTTTCATCTGGTGAAGCCATATACAGCAGTGCTTCAGCAAGATATGCTCCTGTGGTGATTCTCCCAAGAAAGAATCCTCTGGCATTAACCAGTTCCCAAACCCTTTCTCCAACGTTTTTACCAATAAGGTTGGCTAAGTTAGTCTGTTGTGTGGTTGGAGGCGTGGTTGTTTCTGCTTTAGTGGTATTAACAGTTGCCAGATAATCGTCAACGTTAATCTCTAGTTCTATTTCTTCGACATCAGTTTCTCCTTCGGGGCCCACGGCGCATACCCTGGCTATTTTGCCGCTGTATCCACCCACAAAGACATATGTCACACCATCAGAGAATACTTCGGGAAGGCCGTTTTCGTTATAACTAATGGCCAGGGTGTCCGAATCACTCTGAATTACTCGGTGGTCGGGAAGACCGTTCTCTTTGTCCTTGCACAGAATATAGTGATCTTTGTCCTTAAAGACCAGTTTGTCAAATGCACCGTCAGTGATTTCTGAAAGATCCACAGAGCACATTTCGCTCTGTGGCGTTTCATCGCCCTCGTCCGGGTTGTTAATCTCGCAAGAAACAAACAGCGAAATTGCAGCCAGAATGCTTCCAGTTATTAAGAATGCTTTTGTCATTATATGGTGTTATAAAGGTTCGAGCGTTTACTACTTTAATACAGGCCGAACAGAATGCCCCCAGCATGGTGAGAGGCCATAGATACTTACTCCGGATGCACTAATCCATACTTCCCAGGGGTCATGAGCATTCATCATGCTTGATGACCAATACTTGCCTATTTCACCAACGTTGGAGTATTCTTGTCCAACTGCACTTCCCGCTGCGGGTAAGAATATAGTGTTATTATTCTTGGGGTTCTTTACAAAATACCCATTGATGTCGTTATACGCGCCCCATTCCCAAGAACAATTATTAATGAGTTGAGTGAATTCTTCACCAGTTGGCATTTTCCACGATTTCCCCCAATTTACGCAAGCAGCATCATCATTATCGCCCAGAGTTGATTGGTAATAGTTAGTATTCCACTTATAGTTTGTGGGGTCATAATAATCTTTAGTTTCTGTTTCGCCCCAAGCATAGTAATCGCCAAACTCTTCAGGTTTTGACGCTCCGACATTACAACAGGACCATTTGACACTGAGTCCCATATCTATCGAATGAGGGTGATGATTATCCGGGCACAAAACACCTTTATCGTTTTGCCCATCCGAATTATTGTTATTGATTTCGTCTGTACTCTTACAACTAATAAGAAGGGCCACAAATAACACGATACTAAAAAGATAATCTAAATGGCAGTGTTTCATATTCTTGATAATTAATTGTCGATTATCTGTTCCTTGCAGAACTGTCCTAAGTAAAACGGATGGACTACGGACTATTATAGGGGTTAACAACTGTTTCTAAAATGCTCTCTACCTGGATATTGCAAAGGCAAATATAAGCAATATCACTGATAATGAGAAAAAAACTGCTTGCTACCACAAATCAAAAAAGGATACCGTGGGGCGCAAGTTGCTGATACACAGCCGATTATCCGTCAGTCCCTGGGCGATTAAGGATAGGGATAAATGGTTAAATTACTGAGATACAGCCATTTGCCGTCACGCTTGAGACGGAAGGACTATATGAGTTCGTCCCTTTCGCGGATGTCCTTAAGTCTGAGCTGGACGGTAGAGGAGCCGCGGTAGAAGTTTTCCACTATGGAATAGCAGATGTCGATGGGGTTGCCGGCCTTGATGTGGTCGTAGTACTCCGCCATGTTGAAGCCTATTGCCGCTATCTGGCGGTACGGCTGGCTTTCCTGCATGAGGTCCAGTTTGAGGTGCACGCCTCCGGCTCCTACCTTGCGGCCGTTACCGGCATCGTACACATCCTCTGTGAGGAAAACGGGATTGTTGTTGCCTGGGCCGAAGGGCTGGAACTGCCTGAGCAGCCTTACGAACTTTGGAGTAATCTGGGAGAAGTTGAGGCAGGCGTCAATCTCTACCACCGGGGTGAGTTCCTCGCGGGTGATGTTGCCGGAGACGAACTTGTTCATGCGTCGGCAGAACTCTTCCAGGTGCTCTTCCTTCATGGTGAGGCCGGCTGCGTATACGTGTCCGCCGAAGTTCTCCAGAATATCTGCACAGCTTTCAATTGACGAATACAGGTCGAAGCCGGCGACGCTGCGGGCACTGCCGGTGATGAAGCCGTTGCTCTTTGTGAGCACCACGGTGGGCTTGTAATATGCCTCCACAAGGCGCGAGGCTACGATTCCCAC
>JAILJO010000096.1 GCA_024694675.1 Bacteroidales bacterium
ACTGTACCGTGGCAAGCAGCAGTCCGTACCCGAACAGCGTAAGAACTGCAAACAGTACCGCCAGCCACTTGCATTTTAGACCTTTCTCTATATAGCAGGCCGGACCGCCCCTGAGGCCGCTGCTGTGGGGGAAGTTGTACAACTGGGAAAGGGTTGACTCTACAAAGGCCGTGGAGGCGCCCAGGAAGGCTATTATCCACATCCAGAACACGGCTCCGGGGCCGCCCATGGCAATTGCCGTGGCCACTCCCACGATATTTCCGGTACCAACCCTTCCGGACAGCGCAACGCTGAATGCCTGGAAGGACGATATTCCCTTCTTCTTCCCATCCTTGTCCTTTTCCGCCGGGGCGAAGAGCGACCGGACCATAAGGCCCAGCCTACGCACCTGAACAAAGCGCGTACGGATGGAGAAATATAGACCTGCGCCTACAAGGAGCACTACCAGTACCGGGCTCCAGACTATATCGTTAATAATAGAAACAACCTTGTCCATACAGTGCAAAGATACGGGAATAATATTATCTTTGCAATATGATAAGACTTGTGATACTGGACTTTGACGGGACGCTGGCAGACACCGTCGAACTCATCGTCAAGACCAACCAGGAGGTTCAGCGGCGGATGCATTATCCGGTGTGCAAACCGGAGGAGATAATCGCAACCATCGGGCTGCCGCTGGCACAGTGCATACAGGTAATGTATCCACAGGTGAGAAGTGAGGAACTACCCCGGTGGGTAAGCGTTTACAGAGAAGTATTTGACATGCTCAAGACGCAGATAGTCCCTGCACTCTTCCCTCATGTGAAAGAGACTCTGGCGGAACTGACGTCAAGGGGAATAACCTGTTCGGTGGCATCGTCCAGAGGTGTTGAGTCCCTCCATGCTTTCCTGAAGGAAATGGGTCTGGCGCCATATATTTCCTATGTCCTTGGCGCGGAAGATGTTACCCTGGCCAAGCCGCATCCGGAGCCGGTCCTTAAGACCCTGGAGCATTTTGGAGTATCGGCCTCAGAGGCCGTTGTGGTAGGGGATATGCCCGTCGATATCCAAATGGGTCTGGGTGCCGGAGCCATCACCTGCGGCGTCACCTACGGCAATTCCGGCCGGGAAGCCCTGAAGGAAGCCGGCGCGCACTTCGTGATTGACGATTTCCAGGAAATCCTCACCTGCTTCTTCCTGCCCAGATAACGCCTGCAAGTATAGCGGCACAACCAATGGCAGCCGGCAAGGTGAGCCTTTCCCCAAGGATTGCAATGGCGGTGAGAAGGGTAAAGACCGGATTCAGATACACATAGTTTGTGGACGATACGTTCCCAAGTTTCTCCATTACCAGATTCCAGGCGATGAAGCATATCAGCGACGCCACAAGACCCAGGAACAGAAGGTTACCCCATACTACGGGCTGCGCCAGTATTTCCGTTGAGGACAAGTGTCCAGGAAGGAAAGGAATGATGGTGAGAAGGCCGTAGAAAAACACCTTCCTGGTAGCGGTGACGGTACCGTATTCCCTGGTCATCTCCGCCATGAAAAGGCTGTACACCGCCCAGCAGAGGGCGGCGCCAATTGCCAGCAGGTCTCCTTTTGCCGATAACTGAAGCCTCGCCCCGTCAAACACCACCAGCGCCATTCCGGCCAGCGCCAGGATGGTGCCGCCAATGAGCGGCCAACCAAGGCGTATGGGCTCAAGCCCCCTGGCAAAGCGGTCTTTCCCGAAGTGCTTGTAGATGAGTGTGAAGATTGCCGTAAAAAGCGGCGCCGAGCACACCAGGAACGCCACATTGCATGCCTGTGTGTATGCAAGCGCCGTATTCTCAGTAAGGAAATAAAAAGAACCGCCTGTAACACCCAATATCAGGAACACGAGCTCGTCCTTCCATCCGTACCAAAGCTTTGTGCTGTTCCGCGACAGCCCCGTATACACCCAAATCCCGGCATAAGCCATCACGAACCTGATGAAGAAAATCCCCACCGGATGCATCCCCGCCCCAATCAGCACCTTCGTACTCACAAACGTCACCCCCCACACGGCCACCACCGCCAGGGCAAGAATGTGATATGGAAGCAGGCTGGATTTCATTTATTTGGCTGCGATGCACTCAATCTCCACGAGAGCGCCCTTGGGAAGGGTCTTCACCGCCACGGCACTGCGGGCTGGGAACGGTTTCGAGAAGAACTGAGCATAAACCTCGTTCATGGCAGCGAAGTCTGCCATGTCGGCAAGGAAGACCGTGGTCTTGACCACATTGTCAAGGCCAAGTCCTGCTGCCTCAAGGATAGCTTTTGCATTGAGAATAGACTGCCGTGTCTGCTCCTGTACGCCCCCTTCAGGGAATGTGCCCATTTTGGGATCAATTGGAAGCTGTCCTGACAGGAAAACCAGTCCTGCCCCGCTGTCAACTGCCTGACTGTATGGCCCTATGGCTGCTGGAGCCTTGTCTGTGCTGATGGGTTTCATATGATTGTTCTTTGATTACACAAATATAGTTATTTTTTGCCGCCTTGACACCTAGATTACGTATATTAGCGTTTTTCTGTCAAGGCGGCAACGATCCCTCTCCCGAGGAGAGGGGTTTGGGGAG
>JAILJO010000127.1 GCA_024694675.1 Bacteroidales bacterium
TTGGCGATGCCGAGGTCTACATAGGTGTAGCCTATCATGGAGAAGAGGGCTTTGGCTTCCACTTTGTTGCCTTCGTGGAGGATGAACTTGAACTTCTGCTGGTTGACGGCTGTGGGAGACAGCAGGGCGGCTTCCAGGCCGGCCTTGAACCAGTCCGGGAGTTCTCCTTCTGCTTCATAGAACTTCTCAGCAGGCTTCATTGGGTGCTGTCTGCCTTGGCTCTTTCCGTAGCCGAGAGAAATCACGCAGTGGACAACCTCTCCTTCCCCTAGCGTAAAGGTGCCGGGGACCTTCTTGTATGTGAGCCCTACCCAGCATGTGTTAATGCCGAGGGTTTGGGCAAGAAGGACAAGATGCTCACCGTAGTATCCAACTTTTTCCTCCCACTGCTTTCCTTTCCTGGCGGCCATCACTATGTAGTTACTCACACCGGAAAACTGGCCGTAAGTGGAGATGAAAAGGCCCGAGAAGGCCTTAGGTTCTTCTGTAACAAGCTGAATGTCAAGGCCGGATTCCTGGTTAGCCTTCTCTATGGCCACCCTCAATTCTGCCAGCTTCTCCAGCTCAATGGGCCGGTCTGTATACTCCCTCACGGAGTGGCGCGCCTTGATGGCTTCAATGAGTTCCATATGCTTAGTTCGTTTTGATTACCGAATTTAGTTGTAAGGTTTCAGACTCTCCGGGTTGCAGGAGGTGGGTTTTGCCGAAGCCGGCATGCACTCCCTCCATGATGATCACGACCTCCTTGCCAGGGACCTTGCCGGTGTTTGTAACGGTCACGCAGTTGTTCTTGTCTGGGGCGCTTACCTCGAAAGCAGTGTATGAAAGCCCGAACCCGAACTCATACGATGCCTTGGGAGATCCGGGTTTCCCAAAGTACCTGTACCCTACATCAAAACCTTCTTCATACTCCGTATAGCCCACGTTCCGGACATCCTTGTCTTTGTCCTTTCCGGCTGTCATCGAGCCTTTTCCGTGATAGTCATAGGGGAAGTTCTTTGAGGAAGGGATATCGAAATAGTCCACCGGGAAGGTAACAGGCAGCTTGCCGCTGGGGTTCACGGCTCCAGAGATGATGCGAGCCAGCGCATTTCCTCCCTCCTGGCCGGGCTGCCAGGCAAGAAGGATGACGTCCGGAAGGTCCTTCCAGGAGGCGGTCTCAATCACGCCTCCTATATTGAGTACTACCACGACCTTCTTCCCACGGGCGTGGAAGGCATTGCAGACATCGGCAATGATGCCTTTTTCGAGGTCCGTCAGGAGGAAGTCCCCTTCCAGGTGACGATCCCCTCCTTCGCCAGCCTGGCGGGAGATGGTGATGATGGCCGCATCGGCCTTCTCAGAGGCTAACAACGCGGTCTCCTGCGGGAGAGGCATCTCGGTGCTGCCTGGGCTTCCCAGCATCCCCGACATGAACGTCTTCTTGGGCTGGTTCTTATTGATATGGTCCTTATACTGGCTTGCAAGGAAATCAAGAACATGGATTCCCTCCTTTTCCAGGCCCTCGTCCAGATTGACGATATACGGCCTGTGGACGTGCCCTGAGCCCGTTCCTCCGGCAAGGAGCTGATAGGAGCCAACGCCAAAGAGCGCAACACTCTTTCCTTTGGCAAAAGGAAGGGTTCCCTTCTCATTTTTCAGAAGAACGATTCCTTCTTCTGCCGCCTCGCGGGCTATCTCCGCGTGGACCTTGAGATCTGGAGAGAGTGACGGCCTGTATCCCTTGAAGGTAGGTGTCTTCACGATAAGTTCCATCACGCGGCGGACACAGATATCAAGGTCTGATTCCTTGAGCTCACCCTTCCTAACCTTCTTCACGAGCTCGTTGATCTGAGCTTTTTCCCCCGGCTCCATAAGGTCGCACCCGGCCTCTATCTGGTGGGCGGTGTTCCGCTGACCAGTCCAGTCCGTCATCACCAGGCCATCAAAGCCCCATTCATCCCGGAGAACATCGGTAAGGAGCCATTTGTTTTCCTGGGTGTGGACACCGTTGAGACGATTGTATGAGGCCATTACAGTCCATGGCTTAGCCTCCCTGACAGCTATCTCGAAGTTTGATAGGTAAATTTCGCGAAGGACGGCTTCGTCCACCCGAGAATCGTTCCAGAAGCGGTTGGTCTCCTGGTTATTGGCCGCAAAGTGCTTCACTGAGGTACCCACGCCTTGTGACTGCACGCCGCGGACATAGGCTGCCGCCGTTTTGCCGCTCAGGAGCGGGTCTTCGGAGAAGTACTCGAAGTTACGTCCGCAGAGAGGGTTGCGGTGTATGTTCATTCCGGGGGCGAGGAGTACATCGACCCCATACTCAAGGGCCTCGTTGCCGATTGCGGATCCAACCATTTCCACCATCTCCATATTCCAAGTACTGGACAGGAGGGACCCGATGGGAAATCCTGTGCAGTAGAACGTATCCTTGCTGCCCTTCCTCTTGGGTTCGATGCGCACTCCTGCGGGGCCGTCACTGAGGACGATGGCGGGGATCCCAAGCCTGGGAATGGCTCGTGTCATCCCAGCCGCACCCGGAACAGGGACCTTGAATCCGAACATACCTGCGAGCATACTCTTGTAACCAGCGCCGACCACCAGGGTGGCTTTTTCCTTCAAGGTTAGCTCGGACAGGACTTCATCGATGTTGTCCTGCCGGAGAGTAACGTTCTGAGCCATAAGGACTGTTCCGGAAAAGATTAAACTGAATATGAATGCGAGCTTTTTCAATGTTTTGGCGGGAAAAGTTCGTTAACGGCGCTTATGCCCTCTTTGACGGCATCGGTGATTTTGGCGTCTATGACGGATTCAGGGCTGTAATCCATGTTTGAGGCGGCGATGGTGGTGATTTCGCCAAGGCCCCAGAGCGATGCAAGGGCCTTCAGGGATGGTGTGGCCTGCTCTCTGGGAGATCCTGTAGGGATGTCCATGCCACGCGTAGTGATATAGATAACAGGAGCCTTCTGGCATAGACCTACGCAGGTCTCGCCGTTGTCCGTGAAGGTTATGTCAAACAGGGATACCTGCTCGAAAAAGCACTTCAGGACAGCCGGGAAACTCATATCCCAGAAGGGCGCCGCTATGACTATCGCGGAGGCCTGCCTGATACGGGTTGCCGCTTCTTTTGCCCATTCCGGGATGTTACCATCTCCCCTATCGGCAAAAGCCTTTGGCGTAAGCGGACCTATGCAATCCATCTCCGGCAGATTATACCGGATGAAATGCTTGAACCTGGGCTTAAGCGCCTCTATGATTGGCTCCGCTATGCGAAGCGTCCTGGAATCGCGTTGGCGCACGCAGGCGTCTATGACAAGTAGATTATCCATCATTTCTGCTTTACCCATGACTCCAGGTCTTTCTTTGTGGCATCGTTGAGGAGTTTGCCTTCCTTCCAGTTGATGTCAGGATACTGCTCATGGAACTGCCTGTCCGCACCGGCTATACCGCTGCCTCCGGAGGTTGCAAACAGCATTACGGTCTTGCCCTTGAAACCGTAAGCATCAATAAAGGTGTTGATAATAGTAGGAGCAGTGTACCACCAGACCGGGAAACCGATGTAAATGACATCATAGCTGTCAGCATCCTTGAGGTCCTTCACTATGGCCGGGCGGGAACTCTTGTCCTGCATCTCCAGCGTGCTTCGGGACTGTTTGTCACGCCAGTCAAGGTCAGCGGCCGTGTACCTGACCTCCGGTTTGATTTCATATAAGGTGGCGCCTGCCACCTCCGCCAAATCCTTGGCCACGGCCTCCGTGGTGCCGGTTGCCGAGAAATATGCTACCAATGTCTTCATCTTTTTTCCGTTTTGTCCGCACGATGTTAGCGTCACCGCCGCAATCATCGCAGAAATAATTAATCTTTTCATATACTAACAAGTATTTGTCCCACTAATATACGATTTTTTTTCATTATCTTTGTAAAGTACTAATCTTTCAAAGATATGGAACCCAGACTCACCATTCACGGCAGGAAATTCAAACTGCTCATTCCCAATGCTGAAATAGAAAGTGCAATTGACGCACTTGCAGACCAGATCAACAGAGACTTTGAAGGTGCAACGGAGGAAGACGCCCCCATACTGCTCTGCACCCTGAACGGAGCCATGATTTTCATGGGAGAACTCCTCAAGAGAATCAATTTCCCTGTCATAGTCAAGGCCGCAAAACTGTCATCATATGAAGGCACCCATTCCACGGGTGTTGTCAAGAGCGAGACTGTCCTCAAAGATATCGAGGGCCGCTCCGTGATTGTTGTAGAAGATATCGTTGACACCGGAAACACCATTGAGGTAATGGAGCGCATGCTATTCTCCCTCGGTGCTGCGGATGTCAGAATATGCACGCTTCTTCTCAAGCCGGACGTGTACAAGAAATCCACCGTCCTGGACTATGTTGCAATGCGTATTCCCAACAAGTTCATCGTGGGCTTCGGCCTTGATTACGACGAGCTTGGCCGCAATTCCAAAGACATTTACGTTCTGGACGAATAGCCTATGAAATACTACATTCTCTTTGGCCCTCCCGGTGCAGGAAAAGGTACCCAGGCCGGTGCAATGGTAGAACGCTACAACCTTTGTCATCTTTCTACAGGAGAACTTCTCAGAAGTGAAATCGCTGCCGGTACCCCCTTGGGCCTTCAGGCAAAAAGCCTCATCGAGGCCGGCAACCTTGTGCCGGATGAGGTGGTCGAAGGTATGATCGAGTCCAAGTTCGCATCCACCAAGGGTGTGGATGGCTTCCTCCTGGATGGCTTCCCGCGCACAATTGCACAGGCAGAGGCACTGGATGCCATGCTTGCAAAGACCAAGGAAGAAGTCACCGCATGCGTGTCCATCATGATTCCTGACGCCATGATCCATGAGCGCATTGCAAAACGTGCCCTCATAGAAGGCCGCGCAGATGACGCAAAGGACGAGGTCGTTCAGAACCGCATCAACACCTACCACGCCAAGACGGAGCCGCTCATCCAGTATTACAAAGCCTGCGGCAAATACCGTGAAATCAACGGCGTAGGCACAATTGAGGAGGTCCGTGAGCGCATCTTTAAGACTATGGACTAACCCGTCCTCGTTTTAAGCCGTTTTTTAAGGATGCCCCCCTGAAAACAGGTGGGTCATCCTTATTTGGGAGCCTATTTTGAGGATGGATGCATTAAGATAAAATCAGTATTGCATTTCTTTCGTCTATTTGTTAACTTTGCAAGCATTAAACCCGAAACCCATGGTCCAAGTTTATTGCAAAAACACAAAGGAGTCAAAGCGATTTCCTGAAGGCACTTCGCTACTCCAGATGCTGTCAGAATTTGAGTTCCCCTGTCCGTACCCCATTGTGTCCGCCAAGGTGAACAATGTGTCACAGGGACTTAAATTCAAGGTTTTTCAGAACAAGGACATTGAATTCATGGATGTCAGGGAGCCTAGCGGGCGCAGAGTGTACTGCCGCTCGCTTTCTTTTTTGATGTTCAAGGCGGCCACGGATGCCTTCCCCGGCTGCAAACTATACATCGAGCATCCCCTCTCCCACGGCTATTTCTGCCACCTCCGTAAGGAGAATGACGCTCCCGTCACGCAGGAAGACATCGACATCCTGAAGGCCCATATGCAGGACCTGGTTTCGAAAGATTTGCCTTTCCACAGGTACGATGTCCAGACGGACAAAGCCATCCGCGAGTTCCGCAAGGCCGGGTATGAAGATAAGGTCCGCCTGTTGGAAACCAGCGGCGAGGCATATACGGACTATTACACGCTTGGAGACACTGTAGATTATTTCTACGGCAAACTGGTTCCCTCCACCGGATATCTTACAGTTTGGGATCTCATGCTTTACCAGGACGGTATCCTCCTCCGCCTCCCGGCACGCAGCAATCCGGACAAAGTGGCGGACTTCATAGACCAGCCAAAGACCTACGAGATGTTCAACGAAGCCCTCAGGTGGGACATCATCATGGGCCTCAGCACCGTAGGAGACGTAAATGAGGCCTTCCTGAACGGCCGTGCATCGGAGCTCATCCAGATAGCTGAAGCCCTGCAGGAAAAGAAAATCGTCCAGATAGCGGAAGAGATTGACCGCAGGTGCCGCAGGAAGGAGAATCCGCTGAAGGTAGTCCTTATCACCGGCCCGTCATCGTCCGGAAAAACCACTTTCTGCAAGAGGCTTTCCATCCAGCTCAAGGCCTGTGGACTCAAACCCATGAGCATGAGCACGGACGATTATTTCGTGAACCGCGTCGACACCCCCAAGTTCCCGGACGGCAGCTACGATTTCGACAACTTCGACACCGTAGACCACGCCCTCATGGAGAGCGACATTATGAAGCTGATTCACGGTCAGGAAGTCTCCGTTCCGGAGTACAATTTTGTGACCGGCATGAGGGAATACAACGGCAAGACGCTCAAGCTCTCGGAAGGCTGTGTGCTCCTTATCGAAGGCATCCACGCCTTGAATCCCGCCCTTACGGAGCAGGTCCCGGAATGCGCCAAGTTCCGCATTTTCATCAATACCCTCACCTCCACCCAGCTGGACGACCACAACTGGATTCCCACAACAGACAACCGCCTCCTCAGGCGCATTGTCCGTGACTACAACAAGGGAGCCTTCAGCGCCCGGGAGTCCATCTCCAACTGGCA
>JAILJO010000142.1 GCA_024694675.1 Bacteroidales bacterium
GGGATGTAGGCGATGAGGCAGCAACGGAGAATGGCCCTTCACAATCAATCCGAAAGGATACTCATCAGCTCGGTGTTAAACCAGATGAATTCCTTGCCAACTTTTTCCTTGCTGAGCATTCCCAGAGATTCAAGTTCAGTCAAATATTTCTTGGCTGTATTAATACTCTTGATCTTGTCAGAAAGTAGATTCTTGGGCCTTATGTATGGTTGCTCAAAGAGTTTTGGAACGTCCATTCTGGCGACGGGTAACTTGTTCTCCAGCATAATGGTTCGCGTCTTTTCCATCAAGGCCTTGATACGTAGAATCTTGTCCGTAGTATATTCTGTCGTCTGGGATACGGCTTCCAGCATATACATAATCCAGGGCTTCCATAGCAAGGTGCCAGTTATGCTGTTTAGCCTGTGATAGTATTCATCTTTGTACTGAAGGATGTATGCACTTAAATATAGTATGGGTAAATCCAGCAACTGTTTCTGTATGAGATAGAGGATGCAAAGTATTCTGCCGGTACGGCCATTACCGTCTCGGAATGGGTGGATGGCCTCGAACTGGTAATGGGCCATGACCATTTTCAGCAGAGAATCAATGGGAAACTTGACATCGTCATTCAGGAATTCCAGTAGTTCTGCCATCTTCTTCTCTACCACTCCTTTCCCTCTGGGAGGAGTATAAACGGTATCCGCCACAAGGGAACCCCAGCCTCTTTTCTTTATGACAACTTCGGCCTGATAAGGGCGGATTCCGTCATTGGTGCGTTTAACCTCACGGTAAACGTCAATTACGGTTTCCAGCGTCATGGACTTATGAGCCACAATGTCCTGATATCCTTTCCAAAGGGCTTCCCTATAGTGAAGGATCTCTTTGGCGGGGCCATCTAGATAATTGTCCTCCTGATATGACAGGGAACGGTAAAGCTCATCATCAGTGGTGAAAATGTTCTCGATGGCGCTACTGGCCTTTGCTTCACGCAGCGCGATGGTATTCACAAAGATAGACTGGTTGGGAAGCGTTGAAGTAAGCCCCTTAAGCTCTGCCAAGCGGCGACTGGCCTGCATGAGCTTATTCACAATATCTTCATCTTGATACAGATCTGTTGCAGGGGGTAAAGGAGGCAACTGATTGTAGGGTATGGTACGGTCGAATGCTTCCATTTTTTTGACAGTTTTTCTTTCAAGTGTCAAAAATAATAAAAATTTGACAGATGTAAAAGAATCTGTCAAATATTTCGAGAATAGTTATCGACAATAACTGTGAAAATCGACCTTAATCAATTATTTCTTCAGGCAGTTCACCAGGTCGTCCAGATTTCCCACGACGGCGTCGAAGAGTTTGTACATGAGCTCGGGCTCCACCATTTCCGGGATGTAGGCGATGACGCGTTTGCCGGCGCCGGCCATCCAGCCGGCTTCGGTGTGGGCGCTTCGGCCGCAGGGGAGGACCAGGACGCAGGTGTCGGAGGCTTGGAGGGCGTCCAAATCGGCCTTGAACTGACGGTTGGCAAGGGGGTGGTGCAGGCCCTGGGCGTACTGGGGGAGGGTCCAGTTGGGGGCGTCGGGGTCAACATCGGTCCAATGGAAACCGGCGCCGCCGTGGGGTGGATTGCGGAAGTCATAAACGATGTGGCCTTCCTTGCGGAGGCGTTTTACGACATCTTCGTAATAGGGATTTCTCCAGCTGGAGGCGACGTAAATCATAAATAGCGGATTGAGATATCGCGAATATACGATTTTTTTATCTAACGATTATATCGTCCTTTGAAATACGTCCCTAATCGATTATATTTGTGATACCATGAAGATTGAAGAAGCTATTGTATATCTACTTGCGACGTCCGGGCATGGGATGAAGATTGATCAGATTGCCAGGGAGATTAATCAGAGACGGCTTTTCGTCCGGCGGGACAAGGTTCCGGTGGATGGGAAGATGGTGTACGCCGTGGTGATGGCGCACCCGGAAATCTTTTGAAAGTCGGAAGGAAGGATCAGGCTGTTAATTTAGAAGCTATGTTTAAGGTAAGCGATATAATTACTACGGCGCCGGGGATTACCATGGAGGACTGTCAGACCGGGAAAGAGTTAAGGATAATAGACTGACGAAAGATGCAGGACGATAGGAAAACCATAGAGGTAGTAGCGGCGATAATCAGGAAGGGGGACAGCGTGTTTGCCACCCAGAGGGGGTATGGGGAGTGGAAGGACTGGTGGGAGTGGCCGGGGGGTAAGGTTGAGGCGGGGGAGAGCCCGGAGGAGGCGCTTGTAAGGGAGATCCGCGAGGAACTGGACGCGGAAATCCGTGTGGACAGTTTCCTTTCAACGGTCCATTGGGACTATCCCAAGTTCCACCTTACCATGCACTGCTACGTCTGCTCCCTCATTTCCGAAGCGCTGCACCTTAACGAGCACGAGGCCGCCCGGTGGCTCACTGCCCATACTCTCCGCACCGTCCAGTGGCTTCCTGCCGATGACCAGCTTCTCCCGGGAATCGAAGAAATTTTGGCGAAATGAAAAATTTTGTAAAATTTCGTAAATTTTTATTGCAATTCAATAATTTCTTATTATATTTGCAGCAACAAACTAAACTTAATTGCCATGATTGCTACCTGGTGGGCTTCCTTAAGCCTTATTATGAAGATCGTTTGGGGCATAACCCTTTCGGCAACGTTAGTATTCATCATTCAGAGCATTCTCACCTTCGTGGGTGCGGATGCGGATACAAACTTTGACGTGGATGTGGACACGTCCATGGACGGTGCGGACCTCTCCAATATAGAGGGCGGCTCCAACCTGTACACCTTCCGCAACTTCGTCAACTTCCTGCTGGGATTCGGCTGGAGCATCATCCTGCTGCAGGACAGCATCACTTCCGTTCCGGTGCTCATAATCGTCGCCGTTCTCATTGGCGCCGCGCTGGTCACCGCTGTGATGTACCTGTTCAAGTGGCTCTCCAGCATGCAGCAGAGCGGCAACATAGACGTTGCAACTGCTGCCAAGGGCTGCGAGGGCAAGGTGTACCTTACCATCCCGGCCGCGCGTGAAGGAACCGGCAAGGTCCAGATCACAATCAACGGCGCCGTACGTGAGTACGATGCCATCACGGAGAGCGAAAACACCCTCAAGACCGGCGCACCCATCCGCGTCGTGGATGTCATAGACTCCAATACCGTACTTGTAGAAGAATCAAATTCATATACCATCTAAGCCATGACACAGATTACCCTTATCCTTATCCTTGTGGCTGTGGTGTTCGTCACCATGGCTGCCATCCTGAGGCGCTATCGCCGCTGCCCTTCAGACAAGATTCTTGTCATCTATGGTAAAACCGGCCGCAGGTCCTCTGCAAAGTGCATCCACGGCGGCGCAGCCTTCATCTGGCCCGTCTTCCAGGACTATGCATACCTGGACCTCAAGCCCATCTCCATCGAGTGCAACCTCACCAACGCCCTTTCTAAGCAGAACATCCGCGTGGACGTTCCCTGCCGCTTCACCGTGGGTATCTCCACGGAGCCTGAGGTCATGACCAACGCTGCAGAGCGTCTCCTTGGCCTGTCCACGGACAACATCCAGAGCATCGCCACGGATATCCTATTCGGCCAGCTCCGTCTTGTCATCGCCACCATGGACATTGAGGAAATCAACGCAGACCGCGACAAATTCCTCGCCAGCGTTTCCGCGAACGTGGAGGCAGAGCTCCGCAAGATAGGTCTCAAGCTCATCAACGTGAACGTCACCGATATCCGCGACGAGTCCGGCTACATCGAGGCCCTCGGTAAGGAAGCCGCCGCAAAGGCAATCAACGACGCAAAGAAGAGCGTTGCAGAGCAGAACCGTTATGGTGAAACCGGTAAGGCAAATGCCGATAAGGACACCCGCGTGAACGTCGCCGCCGCAGACGCCGACGCCGTGAAGGGTGAGAACAATGCGAAGATTGAAATCGCCAACTCCGATGCCCTCCGCCGTCAGAAGACCGCAGAAGCAGACCGCCTTGCAGTGGCAGCGGAAAAGGTGCAGGCCGCAAAGGCCCTCCAGGAGGCATACCAGAGCGAGCGTGACGCTGAGCTTGCCCGAGCAGAGCGTGAGCAGGCCACCCAGAAGGCCAACATCGTGGTTGCCGCAGAAATTGACAAGGAGAAGAAGATCATCGAGGCTGAGGCGGAAGCAGAGCAGGCCCGCCGCAAGGCAAAGGGTGAGGCCGATGCCATTTACGCCAAGATGGACGCCCAGGCCCGTGGTCTGTTCGAGATCCTAACCAAGCAGGCCGATGGTTTCAAGAGCCTGGTAACCGCCGCGGAAGGCGACGCCCAGAAGGCCGTCCTCATGATGATTGCAGACAAACTGCCTGAACTGGTGAAGACCCAGGTAGAAGCCGTCAAGGGCATCAACATTGACAAGGTCACCGTCTGGGACACCGGTAACGGCTCCGACGGCAAGACCGCCACTTCAAACTTCATCTCCGGTATGATGAAATCAGTTCCCCCGCTCGACGACCTCTTCAAGATGGCCGGCATGGAACTCCCTTCATACCTCAAGGGAAAAGCGGCTCCCGAGGAGCAGCAGCCCGCAGATGAAAAGAAATAAATTATGGCTATAGTCGTTAACATAGATAAACTGATTCTACGCAAGATGACATCCCGTGAGCTGGCTGCCAAGGTTGGCATCACAGAAGCCAACCTGTCCATCCTCAAGACGGGAAAGGCAAAAGCGATACGCCTTTCCACCCTTGAGAGCCTCTGCAAGGCATTGGAATGCCAACCGGGAGACCTCCTGGAATATAATCCGTGACATTTGTCCCCGGCCTTAACGGACCGGGGACTTTTTTTCCCCTGAAATTGCGTATATTTGCAGTCTATGACTGCACTTGAGGTACTGAGGACATATTGGGGATACCAGAATTTCCGTCCCATGCAGGAGGAGATTGTGAAGGAGGCCGCCGCAGGGCGGGACGTCCTGGCAATCCTTCCTACGGGAGGCGGAAAATCCGTGTGTTTTCAGGTGCCTGCAATGATGAAGGAGGGAATAGCCATTGTGGTGACGCCCCTCATCGCCCTTATGAAGGACCAGGTGCAGAACCTCCAGGCACGCGGAATCAAGGCCATGGCAATCCATGCCGGCATGAACAGGCATGAGGTGGAGTTGGCCCTGAACAACGCTGCGTACGGGGACTTCAAGTTCCTTTACCTTAGCCCTGAGCGTCTCCAGACACAGCTTTTCAACGCTTACATAAGCGTGATGAAAGTGTCCTACATTGTGGTTGACGAGGCCCACTGTATCTCCCAGTGGGGCTATGACTTCCGCCCGCCGTACCTCAGGATAGGGGAGCTCCGTTCACGCATTGACGCTCCTGTAATTGCACTCACCGCAACGGCAACTCCGCTGGTTGCGAAGGACATCATGGAGAACCTCAAGTTCAGGGAACCCAACCTTATCCGTTCCGGCTTCGAGAGGCCTAACCTCAGCTACATAGTACGCCACACGCAGGACAAGATGGGCCAGATACGGGCCGTGTGCCAGGGCGTTCCCGGCACGGGAATCATCTATGTCCGGAGCCGTGACAAGGCGGGGGAGATGGCCGCTGCGCTGGTGCAGGCGGGGATATCGGCATCGTTCTACCATGCTGGGCTGGGACCGGCCCTGAGGGCGGAAAGGCAGGAGGACTGGCGTAGCGGGAAAACCCGCGTGATGGTATGCACCAACGCCTTTGGCATGGGCATAGACAAGCCTGACGTACGGTTTGTGATTCATGCAGACATGCCGGACTCCCCGGAAGCTTACTTCCAGGAGGCCGGCCGTGCAGGACGTGACGGCAAGCCGTCATACGCCGTGCTTCTTTGGAACGGCACGGACACCGCCCGCCTGAAGCAGCTGGAAAAGGTGTCTTTCCCGTCCCTGGAGTACATAGAAGACATATATCACAAGATGCACATCTTCTTCGAGATTCCGTATGACAACGGAGCGGGGAGGATGCTCAAACTTGACATAAAGGAGTTCTGCAAGCATTACAAGTTGCAGGAAGCTCCTGCATATTACGCAATCAAGTACCTGGAACGCGAGGGTCACTGGACCCTGGCAGAAGACATGGATATCCAGACCAGGGTACGCATAGAGGTGGAACGCACCGCCCTTTACGGCGTGGACCTGCCGGATCCGCTCATGGCCGGCGTCCTGGAAACCCTCATGAGAAACTACACGGGGCTGTTTTCCTTTGCTACTCCAATAGACGAAGAGCTTGTGGCTTCAAAGAGCGGTGTCACTGTGACAATGCTCCGTCAGCTGCTTTATGGGCTCAGCGTCAACCATATCATCAGGTACATCCCCATGGACCATGCAGATGTCCTGTTCCTTGCCCATGACCGCCTGCGTCCGGGAAACGTGAAACTTTCCCCGGACCGCTATGCGCTCCTCAGGAGCACCTACAGCGAGAGGGTGGAAACCATGATTGAGTATGCCTCAGAGGACTCTGAGTGCCGCTCCCAGTTCCTCCTCAGGTACTTTGGCCAGGAGGACAGCGCCCCCTGCGGCTCCTGCGACATCTGCCGCGCCGCCGCCGTCAAACCCCGCGAGCTGGCATCGTCCCTCAAGTCCTGGATAACCGCCCGCGGCGGCTCCTACACCCTCCAGGACCTCAAATCCGCCTTCGGCACCGCCAACGACACCTACCTCTCCGTCCTCCGAGACCTCATAGACAGACATGAAGTGCCGCCTTATGAAAGGTGAAAAAGACATACTGCTTGCCAAAATCCGTGACGGCGGGGTGCTTACCGGCATCCAGCAGGTGAAGCTTGCGCTTTTCCTGAGCTATCCGGCAATCCTGGCGCAGTTGTCTTCCGTACTCATGCAGTACATAGACTCCGCCATGGTGGGGCATCTTGGGGCTGCGGCGGGAGCGTCCATAGGCCTTGTGAGTACGTGCCTATGGATGTTCGGCGGGTTCAGCATGGCGGTGACAAGCGGGTTCTCCGTGCAGGTGGCGCACCGGATTGGCGCCAATGATTTCAAGGGAGCCAAGGATGTCCTCCGTCAGGGGCTGGCATTCGCCATGCTCTTCAGCGTTTGCATGGCGGTGCTGGGCATGTCCATCTCCGGAGCCCTTCCGCACTGGCTTGGGGGAGGGGAAGACATCGTCAGTGATTCCGGCCGATATTTCTTCATCATGTCCGCCTTCATGCCGGCCATGCAGCTGGACTGGATGTGCGCGTATTTTCTCCAGGCCAGCGGGAATATGAAGGTGCCAAGCCTTCTGGCAATTGGGATGTGCGTCCTGGACGTGGTATTCAACTACGTTTTCATATACGGCCTTGACATGGGCGTCACGGGAGCGGCAATAGGCAGCGGCCTGGCGGAACTCATCACCGGCCTTGCCATGTTCTCTTTCCTGGCTTTCGGCTCAAAGGAACTCCGGTTCATAAAGGAGAAAGGCAGCTACAAACCCACCCGGGAGGTAATGTCCCGCGCCTGGGGAATATCGGGCCCCATGGCTTTCCAGAATATCCTCATGAGGGGCGGCTACATTGCGGCCACCGTCATTGTGGCGCCGCTTGGTACCGTAGCCATTGCCGCCAACTCCTTCTCCATCACGGCGGAAAGCCTCTGCTACATGCCAGGATATGGTATTGCCGATGCCTCCACAACCCTCGTAGGCCAGTCCCTGGGCGCCAGGCGCAAGCCTCTTGCCAAGCGCTTTGCCTGGATTACAACCTTCCTTGGGATGGGCGTAATGGGCTTACTGGCCATTCTCATGTACATCTTTGCACCGCAGATGATAGGCCTCATGTCCCCGGATGCGGATGTGATTGCCCTTGGCGGCAGGGTGCTCAGGATAGAGGCCTTTGCGGAAATTGGCTACGCCGCATCAATAGTGGCCTATGGCGCCTGCGTGGGCGCCGGGGACACCAAGTGGCCAAGCTGGATGAACCTTGG
Organism: Bacteroidales bacterium; assembly: GCA_024694675.1. Taxonomy (GTDB): domain Bacteria; phylum Bacteroidota; class Bacteroidia; order Bacteroidales; family UBA932; genus Cryptobacteroides. Next base: position 7,917 of record JAILJO010000142.1, read on the forward strand.
CTCCATGTGGATTGTGCGTATCATTCCCGCCATCTTCATGACACGCCGTTTTGGCCTTGTGGGCTTCTGGATCTGCATGGCAATTGAACTCACGTTCCGCGGAATAATCTTCATCGTGCACCTTGCACGTGGCAAATGGATAAACAAAACACTATAGAAACAATATGTACTACGTTTGTAAAAGACTCGAAATCTCATCGGCCCACAGCCTCATGCTTTCCTACCAGAGCAAGTGCGAGGAACTCCACGGCCACAACTGGATTGTGAAAATCTACTGCAAGAGCGAAACCCTCAATGCAGACGGCATGGTAACGGATTTCACACATATCAAAAAGCAGATTTCCGGCGCCCTGGACCACAAGAACCTCAATGACGTGTTCGACTTCAATCCCACTGCGGAAAACATTGCCAAATGGATTTGCGACAATGTGGAGAACGCCTACCGCGTTGAGGTCTGGGAGAGCGAAATGAACATGGCCGCGTATGAGGTACAGGGTAAATGAGATATTCCTGAGCCTGCAGGGAGAAGGGTTTTGGACGGGAACGCCCATGGTGTTCCTGCGCCTTTCCGGCTGCAACCTGGCCTGCCCGTTCTGTGACACGGATTTCTCCGCGTTCACGGAAATGTCCGCTTCTGAGGTTGTGGACCAGGTCCTGGCCCTGGCAGGGGAGTGCAGAAGGGTTTGCATCACAGGCGGAGAGCCTCTTTTGCAGCTTGACAGCACCCTTATTGACGCCCTCCATGCCGCAGGTTTCACGCTTCATCTTGAAACCAACGGCACCCTGAAGGCTCCTGACGGCATAGACTGGATTACAGTTAGCCCCAAGGCCGGTATAGCTCTTAAGCAGGCAAACGAGCTTAAGCTTGTGTTCCAGAAAGCTGACGAGGCTTTTATAGATACCTTCGCCGGTTTTCCCTGCCAGCACCGTTTCCTCCAGCCCTGCGACACCGGCAATCCTGAAAAGAATGCCGTTATCCATAAGGAGTGCGTAGAGTATATCAAGTCCCACCCCTGGTGGCGTCTCTCCCTCCAAACCCACAAATTGCTGGGAATCAGATAAGGATTATATGCAAAAAATCCTTATCTTTGCCTTAATGTAATTAAGAGTCTATGGAAGCAAGCGAAAATACCATCAAATTATACTATAACACAGAGGTAGAGAAGTTGGAAATGCCGGAGTACGGGCGCAATGTGCTCAAGATGGTGGAGCAGCTCAGGGATATCCCTGACAAGGCAAAGCGCACGGAGCAGGCCGGTGCCGTGGTTAAGGTCATGGAAAGCCTTAACCCGCAGGTGCACCAGCAGGAAAACTGGAAGCAGAAGCTCTGGGACCACCTCTTCATGATTGCCGGTTATGACCTGGACGTTGATTCCCCGTACCCCAAGCCGCTTCCGGAGCTTGCCTCCAGCAAGCCGGATCCCATTCCGCTGAATACACAGCCCATCAAGGCCCGCCACTATGGCCGCAACATAGAGAACATCATGAATCTCATCGCGGAGCAGGAAGACGGCGAGGTCAAGACAGCCATAATCCGTTCCCTTGCCATCTACATGAGGCAGCAGTACCTCATCTGGAACAAGGATACTGTGGCGGATGAAACCATTTTCGCAGACATCCACCGCCTCTCCGGCGGCCGCATCAACGTCCCGGAGGGCATACAGCTTACAAAGATATCGTCAGACGCACAGTTCTCACGCCCGGGCATGAACCTTGGCTTCCAGAACAACAAGGGCGGTAAATACAACCGCGGCTACAAGAAAAAGAAAAAATGAGTCTGAAGGAAAAGATAATCGCCCGCATGGATGAGCGCAAGCGTGCTGGCCTTCGTTATGCCGGCATTGCCATTGTGCTTGTCCTCACCGTCTGGATGACCGTCTCCGTAGTCTCCTACCTGTTTTCCTGGAAGGCAGACCAGAGCTACACTCCGGGTACGGAGGTGGTCAATGCCGCATCTACCAGCGGCTTCTCCCTGGGTAAATTCCTGGTAACGGATTCATTCGGGGCGGCGGCGCTGTGCGTTGTCCTTTTCTTCATTCTGTGGAGCCTCAAGCTCCTCAGGCCTGCGTCAAAAATCAATCTCAAAAAGGCCTTCTTCGGGCTTTTGACGCTTACTTTCCTTCTGTCCTGGGTACTGGCGTATGCCGGTATAATCATGGGCAGGGAATTCATCTTCGGCGGCGGTCTTGGCGGCCGCTGCGGCACCGCAATCGTCAATGCTTTCTCCGGACTTGGCATAATAGTCACCGGATGCATCCTCATAGTCCTTGTCATTGCCTGGCTGTACTGCATGAGCAAACGTTTCAGCGACTGGATGATGGGCCGGAAACAGCCTGTCATTTCGAGCGAAGTCGAGAAATCTCCTGAGCCGGAGGAGGAGCCGGTAGAGGAAGAACATGAAGAGGAGTTGGAAGAAAAACCCGTGAAGGAAAGGCGCAAGAGGGAGAAGAAGGAAGAGCAGCCGGAGGAGGAGAATACGGACTCCAACATCACCGTAATCACGGACGATACCCTGGAGCAGGAGGTCAAGGAGCCGCTCAAGCCCATCGACAACCGCCTGGATCCGCCGGACGGCCTTCCGTATTATAAGGTTCCGTCCATAGACATCCTGGGGGATTACGCCAACTCCCGCCACGATGTCTCGCAGGACGAGCTCTCCCGCAACAACAACAAGATCCGCGCAACCCTTGCCAACTACAAGGTCCAGCTGGCCGATGTCACCGCCATAGTAGGCCCCACAGTAACCCTGTACAAGGTTTACCCGGCCCCCGGCGTCAAGATTTCCACCATCCGTCAGCTCCAGGACGATATTGCAATAGCCCTGAACGCCCGCGGCGTCCGCATCACAACCCTGTCGGATTCCGTAGGTATAGAGGTGGCCAACGACAAATCGTCAATCGTCCCGCTGAAGGCCCTCCTGAACAGCCCCGCTTTCAGGGAAAGCAAGGCGGAACTGCCCGTCGCAATAGGCTACACCATCTCCCAGGACGTGAAGGTCTTTGACCTGGCGGACGCTCCGCACCTCCTGGTTGCAGGCGCTACCAAACAGGGTAAGTCCGTTGGCCTTAACGTCATAGTTGCATCCCTGCTGTACTCCAAGCACCCGTCGGAGCTGAAGTTTGTGTTCGTGGACCCCAAGATGGTGGAGTTCTCCGCCTACGGGTCCCTGCTGCACCACTTCCTTGCGGTACTTCCCGGCGCCACCAGCGAGCAGGAAGAGAAAGACCGCGCCATCGTGAAGAACGCCAAGGACGCTGCCTCCGTGCTGCAGTCCCTGTGCGTAGAGATGGACAACCGTTACGAGCTCCTTTCCAAGGCACTTGTCAACAATATCAAGCTGTACAACCAGAAATACAAGGAGCACCATCTGAGGGCAGAGGAAGGCCATCACTTCCTCCCTTACATTGTGGTTGTGATAGATGAGTACGCAGACCTCACAATGTCCGTGGGCGCCGGCCCTGAATCCAAGGCCATGGCGCGTTCAATCACCACGTCCGTCATCCGCCTGGCCCAGAAGGGCCGTGCGGCTGGTCTGCACGTAATCCTTGCCACACAGCGTCCTACGGTGGACGTCATTACCGGCCTCATCAAGGCCAACTTCCCCATGAGGATTGCCTTCCGCGTCACCTCAAGGATAGACTCAGCTACCATCCTGGACCAGCCTGGAGCGGACAAGCTCATAGGCCGCGGAGACATGCTCCTGTACAGCGGCGTGGAAATGGAGAGGGTCCAGTGCGCATACATCGGCAACGATGAAATTGTGGACCTCACCAAGGCCGTCGGCAGTCAGATTGGATACAAGAAGAGTTACAGTACGCCGTTCTACCTGCCTGAACCTCCGGCTCCGGAAGGGGATGACGGTTCCGGCGGAATGGTGGACATGAAGGCCATTGACGAGCGCTTCGAAGAAGCCGCCCGCATGATAGTTATCAACCAGAGAGGCTCCACTTCGGACCTTCAGCGTCGGCTTGGCATGGGATATGCAAAAGCAGGAAGGGTGATGGACCAGCTGGAAGCCGCAGGCATTGTGGGCCCCCAGAACGGTGCCAAGCCCCGCGAGGTTCTTGTTAAGGACCTTGCAGAACTGGAAGAGAAACTGAGACCCTTCTTACAACAACAATGAGGATGCTGCTTACATTGATACTTACCTTGCTTTTCTCTCTAGGTTTATCGGCCCAGGGTATCAAACTATTGGACAAGGTAAAGGACAACCGGGCTTCCTTCCATTACACATACAGCCTTTCCCGTGACGGCGGAGATTTCAAGCCCGTGACGGACGGCGAGGTGGTTGTTGAGGACAACTGCTACATCATGGAAGGCCTTGGAATCAAGGTCACCAGCAACGGAGAAATCCGCCTCAGCGTAGACCCTGAAGCCCGCGAGGCCGTTGTTGAAAAGGTGGAGAAGGAAGACATGTTCACCAACCCCGCCCTCTTCATAGGCTCCTACAAAAACTATCTGGACAAGATAAAGGTGAATTCATCGGACAAGGACTCCTTGGACGTCACGCTCACTCTGGACGATGACACCAAAGCCAGATTTGTCCTCACCGGCATCAAGTTCAGCCCCAAGGAAGGGAAAAGCGACTTCACGGTGGACGTGAAATCGCTTCCTGAAGACTATCTGGTAACAGATTTGCGCTAGTTTATTTGACGCAGCGGACGCTGAGGGCGAGGGAAGATCTGCTTCCTTCGCCTTTTTGTACCACGGGGTTGGTCCCGAAGATGTAGCGGTAGTATGCCAGGGTGTCGTCCTTGGCGTCTGCTGTCCAGAAGAGGGCGAATTCCTTGGTGCCGCTGTTGATGTTCACCATGCCGGTGCGGTCAATGTAACCGGCGGGTATGGCGTTGAATCCAAGGTTGTTGGTAATCTTGACTTCCTTGCTGTATGTCCAGAGTTCGCTGTCAAGGAACACTGCATTTGCCATGAGGGGGCCGGAGTCGGTTCCAAGGGCGGCGTCCCATTCCGCGGCTGTGGGAAGGCGCCAGCCGGCCGGGCAGGCCGTGAGGGCTTCCTCATAAGTGTAATAGCGGCCGAAGAGGGTATTCATGACCTCGCAGCTCTCATACGGAAGGCCGGAAGTGGTCTCATACAGGTTCTGGGCCATCCAGGTGAGGCCGCCGATGTTTTTCTGCAGGTATTTTTCACCGTCCGGAACAGTGCCTGAAAGGCCTGTGAGAGCGGTTTCCGGGTCTATTGCCTCGAAGGTGGCGCTGACGGCGCTGCTGTATAGCTTACCGGTTACGTCGTATGCGTAGCAGGTGATGGTGAACGTGGATACTGAATCTGCCCTGTATTTGAAGGATGTGACAGGATCTGCCTTGATGTCCTTTGTGAGCGTGTCCCTCTTGGCGGAGTTTACCTGATAGTAAAGGCCAATCTTGTCCGGCATTGTGCCTGACGATGATTTCAGCTTGGAAACGTTCAGGGTAATATTCTGGTAGTCGTTCTTGGCGATGAAGGCAACCACTCCGTTCATTTCCAGGCCGGAAAGGGAGTAGGAGTTTGTTGTGTCGTCGTCATCTTTGCAGGAGACGGCCATGAAAAGGCTGAGCGCCGCTGCAAGGTATATGGAAAGTTTTTTCATTCTACAAGTATGTCCAGACTGCAAATATCGTAATTTTTGGGTAAATTTGCACAAATTTCTTGCCAAGATGAGAAAGTTGGCCATACTTGCTGCAATGCTCCTTATGCTGTCCTGCGCTGGCGGCAGGGGACGCTACGTGCAGGTTTCTGGCTACGCCCAGGGCGGAACGTACACTGTGAAGCTGAACACAAAGGGCGTGACTGTCCCTGTGGAGACAATCAAGGACAGCATAGAGGCCATCCTTAACGGCATAGACACCACGCTTTCCGGCTACAACAAGAACTCCCTTCTCTCGCATTTCAATGCGGGGGAGAGGATTCGTCCCAATGCAATGTTCCTGGAGGTGTACCAAATGGGTTATGACCTCTGGAAGAGTTCCGGAGGCGTCCTGGACTTTGCCGCCGGGCCCATCTTCGATGCCTGGGGCTTCGGCTTCAGGAACAGCGAGTTTCCATCGGACCAGGAAATTGCGGCCCTTCGCGAAAACTGCGGCATGCGCCTTCTTCCGCCGGAGCTTCCCGTCTGTGACGGCATGCTGGACCCCGCAGAGCTGGGAAATCCCCGCCTGAACTACAACGCCATCGCCCAGGGTTACAGCTGCGACAAGGTGGCCGCGTATCTCTATTCCATCGGAGTAAAGGATATGCTGGTGGACATTGGCGAAATCTGGTGCGACGGGCTCAATCCGGGCGGAAAGCCCTGGGCGGTGGGAATAGATCGTCCTGAAGATAATCCCACTGAGGAGAAACGGCCCATGGAAACCGTTTGGTCCGGAGAGGGAAAGCCCTGCGGCATAGTCACTTCCGGGAATTACCGCAAGTTCTATATAAGGGACGGCAGGAAATACGCCCATACCATAAACCCCGCTACCGGTTACCCCGTAAGTCACAGTCTCCTCAGTGCCACCGTGGTGAGTTCCGTCAGTTCCGCCCAGGCCGATGCCTATGCCACCTGGTGCATGGTCCTTGGCATTCCCTCCGCCAGGGAGGTCATCCTTGAAGACCCTACCCTTGAGGGCTGCCTTATCTATGAGGCGGTGGACGGCTCCATGCAGACCTGGCTTTCTCCCGGCTTCACGGTAAGGAAGAAATAATCTCCAGGATTCCCGTCAGAAGGTCGCACAGGCCATTTGTAAGGCCGATTACCACCCCCGGCATAACCCCGCATCCCGCCAGCACAATTGTAACCAGGGCGCTTGTCATGAGCGCCGTGGTCAGAGGCAGCGCCATCAGGTTGGTAATGAGGAAATAGCGTGGGAAGGTATGGAAACGGAACCAGACAAGGGGAGCGGTGAACACCTGGCAGCTTATTGCCAGCGCGGCGCTCTTCCATACCCAGCGGAGCGGGCTCTTGGTCTCCGGATACCATTTTTCCATGATTGGATAAAGTATGAAGATGCCGCCCATGGCAAGGTATGACAGCTGGAAACCAAGCGTGCCTATTACCTCCGGCTGCAGCACCAGCTGCACCAGAAGGGCAAGGCACAGCACCCTCACGGCCTTCCGGGGCCTTCCCGTGAGGTTCAGGACCTCGTTTATGAGGATGAATAGGAACGCCCTCACAATGGACGGCGCCGCTCCCGTCATCACGGTGAAGAATCCCGCGGCAGAAATCATAAGGACAGCTCTCACGTACCTTGCGGCAGGGGAGCGGCCAAGTACTCTTGACAGCCTGTCAAATACCATGTAGATTATTCCCATATGGAGGCCGGAAAGGGCCAGGATATGGGAGGCGCCGCTTTGCCGGAAGGCGTCCGTGAGCTCCCGCGGAAGGGAGCTCCGGTCACCGGTGAAAAGCGCCTGCAAAAGAGGCGCGGTGCTCCGGCTCCTGAACGGAATGCTGCCTATTATTTTTCGCAGCCCTTCCGCCGCATTTTCCATAAATGCCGGGATGCCTCTTCCAGGTATCATTGAAGCGTTGAGAGCGCAGAAGAGACCAAGCAGCAGGAAGGTGGCGCAGAACAGCGCTCCAATGGCTTTTGGGCTCTGTTTCAGGAGTTTCCCGCGAAGGAAGAAGGGGAGTGCGGCAACGGGTAGGATGAGTGCGCAGACAGGCCCCGCGGAAGAGCCGGCAAGCAGTGTTCCCGCCGCCGCACCTGCCGTAAAAAAGAGCGACAGGGATTCTATGCTCTTCGCCTCAGCCATACGTTTCAAAATTACATAATAATTTGCTATATTTGCAAAGATATACGCGAAAAAATATCAAAAGAATTCATATATGATTATTCTAGTTATCAACTGCGGAAGCTCATCCATCAAGTATCAGCTTCTGGACATGAAGAGCGACGACGTTTTTGACGTCATTGCAAAAGGTATCGCGGAAAAGATTGGCCTCCCTGCCGGAGTGCTCCAGTATGCCCCCGCGGGCAAGGAGAAAATCGTCACGGACGTTCCCATTCCGGACCACAAGGTTGGCATGCAGCTCATCCTGGCCGCCCTCACGGACCCTCAGACCGGCGTTCTGAAGTCCCTGGAAGACATTGAGGCCGTGGGTCACCGCATCGTCCAGGGTGGTGACTTCTTCTCCGGCTCCGTCCTCGTGAATGACGATGTCATCTCCAAGATTGCCTTCTGCGCAGACTTCGCCCCTCTTCACAATCCGGCCCACCTTCTTGGTATCCGCGCAATGCAGGAGGTGCTTCCTTCCGTTCCGCAGGTGGTAACGTTCGATACCGCTTTCCACCAGACTATGCCCGCATATGCGTACATGTATGGTCTGCCGTATGAGTATTATGAGAAATACCGCGTACGCCGCTACGGCGCCCACGGAACCTCCCACCAGTTTGTTGCAGGCGTAGGTGCAAAGCTCGCCGGCCTGGACATCAACAACTCCAAGATCATCACCTGCCACCTTGGCGCCGGCAGCTCCATCTGCGCAATCCTGAACGGCAAGTGCGTAGACACCTCCATGGGCTTCACCCCGCTTGAGGGCATGATCATGGGCACCCGCGTAGGTAATATCGACGCCAACGCTGTCCTTTATCTGGAGAAGAAACTGGGCGTAGACCCGGATGAGATGACAACAATCCTCAACCGCAAGTCCGGCTTCCTTGGCGTTTCCACAAAGACCTCAGACGCCCGTGAGCTTGACGAGCTCGCAAACGGCGGAGACCCCAAGGCAAAGCTGGTCTTCAAGAAGTACACGTACGATATCATCAAGAACATCGGCTCCTATGTGGCAGCCATGAACGGTGTTGACCTCATTGTGTTCACCGGAGGTATCGGAGAGCACAACAGCCGTCTGCGCCGCCGTGTCCTGGAGAACTTCTCCTACCTTGGCCTCAAGGTGGACTACGAGGCAAACGTAGCCTGGGGAGAAGACGCCATCATCACCACGGAAGACTCCACGGTGAAGGCCGCCCTCATCTGCACCAACGAGGAACTGGTAATCGCCCGCGACACCATGCACCTGGTACTTGACAATCAAGAATAAACCTATACCATCATGATTACATCTTTCAATGACTTGTTTGCCGAACTTCAGGCAAAGGGAATCTGCAAGAGAATGATCGTAGCCTGGGGTGTCGATTCCCACTCCATCGAGGCCGCATCGCTTGCAACGGACAAGGGTTTCGTAACCACCACCCTGGTGGGTGACCCTGACCTCATCGAGGCCGTCTGCAAGGATTGCAAAATTGACATGGCCAAATTCTCCATCGTCCCTGAAAAGGATGAGCTGAAGGCAGTTGCAAAGGCTGTCCAGATGGTTCACGACGGTGAGGGAGACGTCCTCATGAAGGGCCTGTGCTCCACAGACAAGTTCCTCCGCGCCATCCTCAACAAGGAAGTGGGTCTGCTCCCTGCAAAGGGCCTCCTGAGCCACGTTGGCGTCATTGAGAACCCCAACTATCACAAGCTTCTTTTCCTCACGGACATGGCAGTTATCCCTCAGCCGGACTTCCGCCAGAAGGTAAAGCTTGCAGGCTTCGTGACCGGCGTTGCAAAGAGCTTCGGCATTGCCATGCCTAAGATTGCCTTCATCGCCGCATCTGAGCAGATGCTTGACTCCATGCCCGCCTGCATAGAGGGTGCCATGCTTGCCAAGATGTGCGACCGCGGCCAGATCAAGGCCATCGGCGACGGCCCTCTTGCCCTGGACGTCGCAATTGACCAGGAAGCAGTGGAAATCAAGAAACTCAAGAGCCCCGTTGCCGGAGATGCAGACTGCCTGCTCTTCCCCAACATCGAGAGCGCAAACGTCTTCTGGAAGACCAACTCCAAGCTCGCCACAGGTGTCCGCCAGGCCGGCTTCCTCGTTGGCACCAAGGTTCCTTGCATCCTCGCCTCCCGCGCCGACTCCGTTGACGTCAAACTCAACTCCATCGCCTCCGCAGTAATTTCAGCAAAGTAATATATATGAGAAAGTATATCGTTGCCGGGAACTGGAAAATGAACACCACCGTCCCGGAAGGCGTACAGCTCGCCAAAGAAGTAGTAGAAAAAGCTAAGAATCTCCCCGCAAACGTAGAGCTTGTGGTAGCTCCTCCTTTCACTCACCTCGCATCAGTTGCAGGGGCCCTGAAGGGTTCCAAGGTAAAACTCTCCGCACAGAACTGCGCAGACCATGAGAAGGGTGCCTACACCGGTGAAGTGGCAGTGAACATGCTCACCTCCATCGGTTGCCAATACACCATCCTTGGCCACAGCGAGCGCCGTCAGTATTATGGAGAAACGGACGAAAAGCTTGTCGTAAAGACCAAGCTCGCCCTGGAGGCAGGCCTCAAGGTCATCCTCTGCGTGGGTGAAAATCTTGACGAGCGCGAAGCCGGAAAGCACTTCCAGGTTGTTACGGAGCAGACCAAGAACGTCCTCTTCAACTTCACGGCTGAAGACATGAAGAACATCGTCATCGCCTATGAGCCCGTCTGGGCAATCGGCACCGGCAAGACCGCCACCGCCGCCCAGGCAGAGGAAATCCACGCCTGCATCCGTAACGTCATCGAGGAGAAGTTCGGTCCCAAGGTCGCAGATGACCTCACCATCCTCTACGGTGGCTCCTGCAAGCCCTCCAACGCAAAGGAACTCTTTGCAGAGAAGGACATCGACGGCGGCCTCATCGGCGGCGCCGCCCTCAAGGCCGACGACTTCCTCGGCATCGCCACCTCCTTCTAGAACCTTACCGCCTGGGATGATGCTCAAGGATTGAGCGGTGCCAGGTGGAGGAGTCGATATGTGTGTAAATCTCGGTTGTGAGGATACTCTCATGACCGAGCATTTCTTGTACTATGCGGAGGTCTGCGCCGTTTTCAATTAGATGAGTGGCAAAGCTGTGGCGGAAGGTGTGGGGAGAGATTTCCTTGTTCACGCCGGCCGCCATGGCCTGCGTCTTTACCATATTGAATATGGATACGCGGCTGAGGGGTTTTCCAAACTTGTTCAGGAACAGATAATCGTCATAAGCGGGAGCGGCGGGGACGGGGCGGGCCGGGATGTAGGCCTTGATGGCATCGGCCGCCATTTCTCCAAGCGGGACCAGCCGCTGCTTGTTGCCTTTGCCTATGACGTTTACGAAACCATCGTCCAAATACACGCGGGACATCTTGAGTGAGGCCACTTCGCTGACGCGGAGTCCGCAGCCGTAAAGCACTTCCAGGATTGCCCTGTCGCGGGTGCCAAGGGGAAGGGACTCCAGAATGGCCGTGACCTCATCCACGCTGAGCACCGCGGGAAGGTACTTGCCAAGCTTGGGGGATTCCACCCTGTCGCACGGGTTGACCTTCATCTCTCCTTCCTCAACGCACCATGAGAAGAAGCTGCGGAGAGAGCTCAGAAGCCTGGCCGATGAGCGTTTGGATATGCCCTGATCCGTTTTCCGGCCAAGATATGCCGTAATATCCGCGGCCTTCACGTTGCGGGGATTACCACCAAAGTACTCCAGGAACTCCTCAACATCATGGCAATAGGATGCCACCGTGTTGGGTGACATCCTTCTTTCCAGAATAAGGTAATTACGGTAATCCTTTATCACAAAGTTCCGTATTTCTTACCGTAGAGCATCATCTGGCCAAGGTAATCGTCGGTGTAGACTACGTCGTAGTCTTTCACGGTGCCGTCTTCTGCAAGGACGGGGACGATTTCCGGGTTCACGAATCCGCCGTAGGGCTTGAGGTTGAGGGCTTCGTAGCGGGCCTTGACTTCCTTGTGGAGTTTAGGGTCGATGTTCACGGCATACGTCTCTATGAGAGCCTTGCCGGCCTCGTAGTCGCCTTCAGACTTGATTCTCTGAATCTCTGCCAGGAGCTCTGCGAACAGGGCGCGGAGCTTGACATAATCGTTCACCACAAAGTATGTCTTGCCGTCACGGACTTTCTTCTCGATGACCTTGTCTGCGGCGCCCTTTTCATAGCACCATTCCGCGATGAGCTTGCGGTTCTGCATGTGGGCTTCCGTGTTGGGACGGCCAAGTTCCACGCGTGTGAACTGGACCATGAGGCCGTTGCGGATGTAGTTGGCATACTCTGCCTTATATGCCTCAGGGTCAGGCATTATGCCCAGCTCAACCATCTTGGGATCTGCAGTGTAGTACAGGCCAAAGAGGTCTGCCCTGGCTTCTTCAAGGGCACTTGCGTACTCTCCCATTTCCGTGGCGCTTACACCGGGAAGGAGCTGGCCGGAGCCGTGGCCGAGGCACTCGTGGAGGTCTGTGTGGATTTCATCGGCAATTGTGCCCCATTTCTTGGCCATGTCTATCTCCTTCTGGTTCCAGGCGAATTCCTTGAGGGTGCTGGTGGGCATCTCCTGTGCGGCCAGGTCATACGTGTGGGTGATGTTGGCGATGGTGACGCTCTTGGAGCCGTGCTCCTTCCTTATCCAGTCCGCGTTGGGGAGGTTGATGCCGATTGGCGTAGACGGATAACTGTCTCCCGCAAGGCACACCGCGTTAATGACTTTTGCCGATACTCCCTTCACCTTCGCCTTCTTGAAGCGGGGATCCACGGGGGAATTGTCCTCGAACCACTGGGCGTTGGCGGAAAGGGTCTCCGTGCGCTTTGAGGCCTCGAAGTCCTTGATGTTCACGTAGCCTTCCCAGGAGGCCTTGCGGCCAAGGGGATCGTTGTAATCCTCTATGAAGCCGTTGATGAAGTCCACCGTGCCTATGGTATCCTTCACCCATTCAATGTTGAACTTGTCCCAGGTGCGGAGGTCACCGGTCTTATAATAATCTATAAGGAGTGCGAGGGCGCGCTTCTGGATGTCGTTCTCTGCGACATCGGCAGCCTTTGCAAGCTCCTCGCAAATCTTCTCGATTGCGGCGGAGTAGATGCCGCCAATCTTCCAGGGAAGCTCGCGGACCTTGCCGTCCTTACCCTTCACGACCTTTGTGTTGAGGCCATAGGAAATGGGCTCCGGATCCTTGGGTTTCATGATTCCGGCATAGTACTTTTCCACCTCGTCGCGCGTGACGTTCTCATAGAAGTTCACGGCGGAGAGTTTGACTATGTCTCCGGAGGTTTCCGTAGAGCGGCGCTGGGGGTAGATTGCGGGGTTGAAGACAATCTCAACAAGCTCAGGGTCATCCACACCGGCCTTTTCCATAAGGGCGGAGAAATACTCCCTGGAGCACCCGGGAAATATCTTGTCCTCTGCATAGTGATGGTGCATGCCGTTGGAGAAGAAAACCCTCTTGGCATAGACAAGGAACTCCTGATATTCGGGGTTCTCACTGTCTGCCTCCACGTTCTCCAGGATGGCCTCCAGGGCGTGGCGGAGCCTCAGATTGTCCTTGCAGTTCTGGTCCCAGAGGATGTCACGGCCATATTTTGCCGCCTCTGCAAGGTGATATGCATATTCCTTCTGCTGAAGGCTCAGATTCTCCCAGCCGGGAATCTGGTAGCGCATGACCTTGAGGTCAGCGAAGGAATCTATGGTGTACTTGAACTCCGGCTCTCCTTCCTTGGGAGCCTTGCTTTCACATCCTGCAACTGCTGCAGCTGCACAAAGAGTGAGAATCATCTTGAAAACTGTTTTCATATCCGCAAATTTAGGAAAAAATCTTTATCTTTGTAGACTATGAAGAGGCTTTTGGTCATATCGCTGGCATTCTTCGCACTTGTCTCCTGCAACAAGGACAACAACTTCTCTTTCAAAAGGGGAGATCCTTCCGGCCCTGCAGAGTCATGGGCGGAGAAGTCCCGTGTGGAATCAACAGAGTCCAGAAATGTGATGCTGCTCTATTCCGCGGGATTCAATTCCCTTGCCAGATATCTTGACCAGAATATCGTGGAACTGGACGAAGGGTTCATCCCTGAGAAAAGAAACAGGGGTGACCATGTGCTCCTGGTATACTCCAAACTCACCACAAGAAATGAGAATGGCACCATCCTTCTGGAGTATGACAAACCCACAAAGAGCGCCCTTTTCCGCATGTACAAAGTTGGTGAACAGATTGTTAAGGACACTCTAAAGGTGTATGGAGAGGATGTAATAGCATCGTCGCCTGAGACTCTCAGGAATGTCTGCATGACAGCACGTGACATGTTCCCTGCCAAGAGCTACGGCATGGTATTCACCTCCCACGCTTCCGGCTGGCTCCCTGACGGTTATTACAATGACCCTTCCCGTTACGAGGGTAATTCCGGTTGGGGCATGTTGTCTGTGGGAAAAGGCCGTAACCAGATGTCATATCCCGCCCTGGAGACATACCCGGCGGTCAAGAGCATCGGCCAGGAAAACATTCCAGACAGTCCCGTAGAGATGGATCTCGATGTCTTTGCAGAGGCCATCCCCTTCCATCTTGATTATCTTCTCCTGGACGCATGCCTTTCCGGCTGCATAGAAGTTGCATACCAGTTTCGCGGCAAGGCGGATATAGTGGGCTTCTCCCAGACGGAAGTGCTTGCTGAGGGCTTTGACTACAGGACCATAACCTCCAGGCTTCTGACTGCCAACCCGGACCCCGTCCAGGTCTGCAAGGACTATTTCAACAGGTACGATGTACAGACAGGCGAGTGGCGCTCCGCTACCATATCGGCAGTGGATACAAGGGAACTGGAGCCTCTGGCAACCTTATGCAAGACGCTGTTCGAGAAGTACAGGACCTCACTTAAGACATTGAAAGGCAGTTCCGTCCAGGGCTATTTCCGGTTCGAGCGCCATTTCTTCTACGACCTCCGGGACATCCTGGTCAAAGCCGGTATCACGGCAGAAGAGGAGGCCGCCCTGCAGGATGCGCTGGACCGCTGTATGCTATACAAGGCCGCGACGGACTATTTCCTGTCCGTCAGAATCTACACGGCCTGCGGCTTTTCCATGTACCTGCCGTCAATGGGCAGCGATTTCCTTGACAATTTCTACAAGGAACACATAGCCTGGAACCAGGCCACTGAACTCGTCAAATAATAGCATCCCTATATGAAAGATTTCGGAAAAATGCTCCTCGCCGTAGTGTGCGGCCTGGTTATCGTACAGATTATCAAGTACATCCTTCTATTCATGTTCCTTGGCAGCCTCACGGCCATGTCCAACGGCTCCTCAAGGCCCCTTCCCAGGGAAGGCGTCCTGGACATGAACCTGTCGGAACTCCAGTTCATGGAGCAGGCCACTGACTTTGGAACGCCGGCATTGTCCCTCAGCGGTCTCAATATGCAGGTTGTCCCCGTGGGCCTCAGGGATGCCGTGAAGGCCATTGAGACGGCTGCTGCAGATCCCGGAGTCAAGTACATCCTCCTCCGTCCGGACAACGTGAGCGCCGGCATGGCAGACTTGGAGGAACTCCGCCACGCCCTCAAGGAGTTCCGCCGCAGCGGAAAGGCCGTGGTTGCTTACACTGAGAACCCCGGCAACGGCTCCTATTATCTGGCAACGGCCGCTGACAAGATTTATATGGGTAATGTCAAGGGCGGCACATACCAGCTCATAGGCATGTCCGGCCAGATGCTGTTCGTCAAGGACCTGCTGGACAAACTGGGCGTGAACGTCCAGCTTATCCGCCACGGAAAGTACAAGAGCGCCGGCGAGATGTTCATCCGCTCCTCATCCTCCGCGGAGAACAGGGAGCAGAACCAGGTTATGATAAACACCGCCTGGAAGAACATCTGTGCAGACATTACCGCCGCGCGTGAAATCAGCACGGCAGACTTCAACAAGCTCATTGACGACCTTGCCCTGGTCTTCCCTGAAGACTTCCTCAATGCCGGCCTGGTGGACGAGCTCATGAGCCACGATGATCTGGTGGCAAAGCTCTGCACACTTGCCCAGGTGTCAGATTCCAAGGACCTCAAGCTCATCCCGTTTGCAGATTATGTCAATGCCCACAAGAGCCTTGGCCTCCCCGGCCACAACAACGTGGCCATCATATATGCGGATGGTGACATAGTCGAAGGCAAAGGCTTTGAAGGCATTGCCGGAGACCGTTTCGTGAAGATTATTGACGATGTCCGCAAGGACGCCACCGTGAAGGCAGTAGTCCTCAGGGTGAATTCTCCCGGCGGAAGCGTCAGCGCATCTGAAAAGATCCGTGCCTCCCTTGAGCTTCTTCAGGAAGAAAAACCCCTTGTGGCATCCTATGGCAACTACGCAGCATCCGGCGGCTACTGGATTTCCAACGGCTGCCAGAAGGTCTTTACCAACGCAAACACCCTCACGGGTTCCATTGGCGTGTTCTCCATGATTCCGGAATTCTCCAAGACCACCCGCAAGTTTGGCGTAGCCATAGAAACCGTTGGCTCCAACAAGCACTCTGACATGTTCTCCCTCATGCGTCCCTTCGACGCTAAGGAGACCGCTTACATGCAGGCCTCCGTGGAAGACATCTACAATACATTCGTAAACATTGTCGCAGAAGGCCGTTCCCTTGAGCCATCACGCGTGGATCAGATTGCCCAGGGCCGTGTCTGGATGGGTTCAGATGCCCTTGACATCTCCCTTGTGGATGAGGTTGGCACCCTTGAAGACGCCATTGTCTACGCCGCCGGCCTTGCCGGGCTTCACACAAAGGAAGACTACCGCGTAGTCTCCTTCCCCAAGCCCCTCACCATGGCCCAGCAGCTTATGATGAGCCTTGGCCAGAGTAACGAAGAGCCCACCGTCCTCTCCGGCACGCCTTTCGCCTCCATGGGCAAGGCCGTAGAACGCCTGAGCGCCTCAGAGCCCTCCGCAGTCTACGCCCGCCTTCCGTACGACATTAAGATCCAATAGCGCGCCAAGAACTTTTGCAAATCAAATAATTATTTGTATCTTTGCGGGCTTAAAAAAGCCGAAGCAGGCTTTTTGGTGCAATGGGGTGCTTGAAACAAAGCACTGAGTAACACATTTTAAACTATCAAAACAATGAAGCATTTTGCTCTTAAAGGCGAGATTCGCCAGAAAGGCAACAAAGCCGTTATCAAGGCTTTCCGCCGTCAGGGCCTGGTTCCTTGCAACCTTTATGGCCAGGGTATCGACAACATCCTTTTCACCGTTAACGAGAAAGAACTCAAGGGTCTTACCCACACTCCCGCATCCTACATCGTAGATCTGGATCTTGGTGGTAAGAAGTACACCGCTGTCGCTCACGAGTATCAGTGGCACCCGGTAGAGGACAACTGCCTCCACGTAGACTTCCTCGCCGTGAACGAAGAAAAGCCCATCGTCATCGCTGTTCCTCTGAACATCACCGGTCACCCCAAGGGTGTCCAGGCTGGTGGTAAGTTCGTTCAGAGCTCCCGCAGCCTTAAGGTTTGCGGCCTCATGAAGGACCTCCCGGATCAGCTCGACATCGATGTGACTCCCCTGGAGCTTGAAAAGAGGATGGTAGCCGGTGACCTCAAGTTCGATGGTCTCCAGATTGTCTCTGACAAGAACACTATCATCTGCTCTGTCAAGGCCACCCGCGCCATGCAGCAGGCTGCTGCTGAGGCCGCCAAGAACGCTGCCGAGTAGTTATGAACTACCTGGTTGTCGGTCTGGGAAATATCGGGGCGGAATACGCCTCAACCCGTCACAACATGGGATTTATGATATTGGATGCCTGGGCTCAGGCATCCAATGTCCTTTTCCATACCGACCGCTATGGCGACATTGCCGAAATCTCTTTCAAGGGACGTCATTTCACGCTTCTTAAGCCATCGACCTATATGAACCTGAGCGGAAACGCGGTCCGGTACTGGCTCCAGAAACTTGATCTTCCCCTGGAAAACCTAATCGTCATTTCTGACGACCTCAATCTTCCTTTCGGTACCATCCGCATGCGCACAAGCGGCTCCTGCGGCGGGCACAACGGCCTGGAGAACATCACCTGGACGCTGGAAAGCGACCAGTGGATAAGGATACGCGTGGGAATCGGCAACGATTTCGCGCGCGGCACCCAGGTAGACTTCGTGCTTGGGAACTTGTCCAAGGAGGAGATGGAGCAGATTCCGGGCTTGTCGGAGCGTATCGTCCAGGGTATTAAGGATATATCCACCATTGGTCCGGAAAGGGCCATGAATACCCTGAACACAAAACCTAAACCTCCGAAAAATACCGAGGAATCTCCCAAATTGTCAGAGTAAACGTACAGTTTTTTAAAAAAAATGTTGCAGAAAGTTCATTTTTCCTGCAACATTTATTTTTTTTCTGCATCTATATAGTAGGTTTAGGTTTTAGTACACGTCAAGAAAGCGGCCCCGTGAGGTTAGACTCCGGAGCCGTTTTCCTATTTATAATTGTGAATCATTAAGGGCGAAGGTGTTGCCCTGGCGGACATCTCCGGACTGCATTCCCTTTTTGAGCCAGCGCATGCGCTGGGCGGCAGTGCCGTGGGTGAATGACTCTTCAACGGCATAGCCCTGGGCTTTTTTCTGAAGGTAATCGTCACCTATCACGGAGGCGCAGCGGATGGCTTCCTCAAGGTCTCCGTCCTCTATGGATGTAAACATTGAATTCTCATAGTGGGCCCAGACGCCGGCATAGAAGTCTGCCTGGAGTTCTATGCGGACGCTCATGCGGTTGCTGTCCTTGGAGGACATGCGGGCCATCTGCTGGTGGGCCTGGCCAAGAGTTCCCAGGAGGTTCTGGACATGGTGGCCCACTTCATGGGCTATGACGTATGCGTATGCAAAGTCGCCGTCCGCCCCCAGCTGGGACCTCATGCTGGAGAAGAAGCTGAGGTCTATGTAGAGCTTCTGGTCTGCAGAGCAGTAGAAGGGACCCATGGCAGCCTGGCCGGTGCCGCAGCTGGTGGACGTTGTGCCCGTATAAAGCACCAGAGTGGGATTCTGGTATGTTCCCAGGTTGTTTTTCTTGAAGTAAGAGCTCCAGACATCTTCCGTGGAAGCCAGAATCTGGCGGGAGAATTTTGCAAGGGCCTCGTTCTCCGCAGTGGGCTGGTACGATGCCTCCTGGCCGGCGGAAAGCCCGCCCATGCTCTCTACGCTGCGGAACACATCTCCAAGATTACCGCCCATAAGGAGCGTCAGTATTGCGACTATGGCTATGCCGCCAAGGCCTATTCCGGCTTTTCCTCCGCCGCTGAGTCCGCGGCGGTCTTCTACATTCTGGCTCTCACGCCTTCCGTCCATTCTCATGGTTTCAGTGTATTTTTTACAAATATAGCAATTTTGCGATTTTCTGACTATATTTGTATTGGTAAAAATTGCACCTATGCTCATTGTACTAAAACTCCTGGGCTCCATCGCCCTCCTCATCTACGGTATGAAGGTGATGAGTGAAGCCCTCCAGAAAATGGCTGGTCCCCAGCTGCGTCACCTCCTTGGCAAAATGACTACCAACCGTGTCTCGGGCGTTCTCACCGGGGCGCTTGTCACCGTGGCCGTGCAGTCTTCGGCAGCAACCACAGTGATGACGGTGTCGTTCGTGAATGCATCGCTGCTCACGCTGGCTCAGGCCATATCGGTAATCATGGGAGCAAACATCGGCACCACAATGAGCGCATGGATAATGTCTGCGGGATTCTCCTTCAACATTACCATGGTGGTGTGGGCGGCGTTCCTTATTGGTATAGTGCTCATCCAGCTGGGAAAGCACCGCTATCTGGGAGATTTCCTCTTCGGCCTTTCCTTCCTCCTGTTCGCCCTTGGCATGCTTAAGGAGACTGGCATAGAGATGGACCTTGCCAGCAAGCCTGCAGTGGTAAACTTCTTCGCCAGTTTCGGCACAAACTACGGTACCATACTGCTGTTTCTTCTCATAGGTACAATCCTTACCGCAATGGTGCAGAGTTCGGCCGCCCTCATGGCCATAACCATGGTGCTGTGCTCTACCGGTGCAATCACAATCTTCCAGGGTATCGCCCTTGTCATGGGTGAGAATATCGGCACAACCCTTACTGCAAACCTGGCTGCCATGAGCGCAAATACGCAGGCGCGCCGGACGGCTCTTGCGCACCTTGTGTTCAACGTATTCGGTGTCCTGTGGGTACTGGCGGTGTTCTTCCCCTTCGTAAAGATGGTCTGCGGAATCGTTGGAATGGATCCCTATGCCGATGCCCAGACAGCCACCCAGCTCTCCTTCGCCCTTGCCACCTTCCATACCGCATTTAACGTCATCAACACCAGCGTACTCATCTGGTTCATCCCTCAGATAGAGAAGCTTGTATGTCTCCTCATCAAGCCTAAGAAGACGGAGCAGGAGGACGAGTTCCGCCTGGAGTTCATCCGCAGCGGTATCATGAAGACCCCGGAACTTTCCGTATTCCAGGCCCAGAAAGAGATTGTGGTGTTCAGCGAGCGCATGCTCAAGATGTTCGACCTCCTGCGGGACCTGTACAAGTCTTCTGACGATGACTTCCCCAAGATTTTCGAGCGCATTGAGAAGTACGAGGACATGAGCGACCGCATGGAAAACAGCATAGGCCGTTACCTCGGAGAGGTAGGTGAGGCCCATCTGTCCGATGATACCAAGGCCAAGATCCGCGCCATGCTCCGTGAGATAGGGGAGCTGGAATCCATCGGCGACAGTTTCTTTAACGTTGCCCGCACTTTCCGCCGCAGGAAGGAGAACAAGATTGTGTTTTCCGATGCCCAGACCGCATCCCTTCACGATATGTACCACCTTGTGGAAGAGGCCCTTCTGAGGATGAACGAAATCCTCTCCGGCCAGAAGAAGGAATACGATATCGCTGTATCCCAGGAGATTGAAGGCCGCATCAACGAGTGCCGCAACCGCCTCAAGCTGAAGACCATCTTAGATGTGGACAACCATGTCTACAGTTACGACAACGGCACGGTGTTTATGGACCTCATCGGCGAATTCGAGAAGACCGGGGACTACATCATGAACGTGGCGGAAGCCAGGCTGGGTGTCACTCACAAGGATATTTAAAGCAGAGCCTTAAGTTTCACTATCTGCTCCTGAGTTGTTGCCCAGCTTGTTGCAAAGCGGGTGACGGCATGGCCGTCAGGGAGAGGCTCCCAGACCTCGTAGAGCACCTTCCCGTCCATATTGGCCATTTGCTCTTGGGTAAGGATGGGGAATTGCTGGTTGGTGGGGGAGTCAGTGTAGAAAGGATAACCTTTTTCTGCAAAAGCTTTTTTTACTTCTATTGCCATCTCAATGGCGTGACGGGCTATTTTCATGTACAGGCCGTCGGTGAACAGGGTGTCGAACTGTATGCCAAGCAGGCGGCCCTTGGCCATGAGGGCGCCATGCTGCTTGACTATGGTGAAGAAGTTCTCCGGTGCGTTTCCGCGTGGGAAAACCACGGCTTCGCCGCACAGTGCGCCAACCTTGGTGCCGCCAATGTAAAATACATCGCAGAGTTGTGCCAGTTCCTTCAGCGTTATGTCCGCCGCAGGGCTTGCCAGGCCGTAGCCAAGGCGCGCCCCGTCTATGAACAGCGGCATGTGATACTGCTCGCAGGTGCTCTTAATGCTTTTCAGTTCTTCCTTAGTATATATGGTACCATATTCTGTGGGGAAGGAGATGTACACCATGCCGGGATGGGCCATATGGGGCCATGTGGGGTCTGCATAGAACTTTTCCATGTAGGCCTTGAGTTCCTCCGGGGCCATCTTGCCGTTGTGGGAGGGGAGGGTAATCACCTTGTGCCCGCAGAACTCTATGGCACCGGACTCATGGACGGCAATATGGCCGGTTCCAACCGCTATGACGGCGCCGTAGTGGGGAAGGACTGCGTCAATGACTGTGGCATTTGTCTGCGTGCCGCCTGCAAGGAGAGTTATATGAGCATCTGGGCAGCCAGTGGCCTCGCGAATCTTTGCAATGGCGCTCTGTGTGAAGCTGTCATCCCCATATCCCGGTTCCTGCTGGAAATTGGTTTCCTGCAGGCGCTTCAGTATCTCCGGATGCGCTCCTTCGTTGTAATCACATGTAAATGATATCATAATAAGTTCGTATTTATGCAAAGATAATCAGAAAAAAACATATATTCGTGCAAGATTCCCATTATCCAGGGTTTAAGGATTGAAAAGACGTGTAAATGAGAAAGTACCTCTATATTATTCTATGTGTTCTGGGTGTCGCCTCCTGCAGTACGGGTGAGTTTGGTTATCGCGATATGTACCCCGAGGAATACTCAGGAGACCTTTCGGGAGAGTTCCTGGCCATACTCACAGTTAAGAAATCGGCCCTGGACACGGTCTATTTCCAGCTCAACGACTCCACAACAATATATCCCGTAAACTACCAGAACAAGTACACCCGCATGGAAAGGGTGTTCTGCGACATCATGGCCTGGGAGAAACGTACGGGAAGTTACAATCATTCCTGCAACGTGGAGTGGGCGGAATCCATAGAAGAGGGAACCGTAGTCCCTGCCGGATCGCCTTCCGGAAAGGATTACATAGACGTCCTGGACGATTGGATGACCTCCGTCGAGGACGGTTACCTCACGGTTCATTATGATGTCTGGTGGGGGACCAATCCCACCGCCCACGGTTTCAGCGTGGTTACTGGCACGGACCCGGAAGACCCTTACGTACTGCACCTCAGGCACGATGCCCGCGGTGACGTTAAGGACGAGAAGGCCGACGGCCTGGTCTGCTTTGACATTAACTCACTTCCTTCAACGGAAGGCAAATACAAGATACTGACATTAAAATGGTACAATCTTGGAGGCTCGGCTTCTGAAAAGAAATTCAAGTTCAAGACCAGGGAATGAACTGACTGAACTTGAACTGCTGAAGCTTGCCCGCAGCGGGGACCCTGACGGAATGCGCTCTTTTTACGACCGCTACGCAGGGTATCTTACTGCGGTATGCTCCCGCTATGTCGTTGACCGGGCCGATGTCAAGGACATTCTCCAGGAAGCCTTCGTCAAGATATTCCAGAGCCTGGACCGCTTTGAGTACAGAGGAGAGGGCAGTGTCAGGGCCTGGGTCTCGAGGATAGTTGTGAACGATTCCCTCAAGTCCCTCAAAACCTCCTCCCGCATAAGTTTCGTGGACGACCTCCCGGACATCCCTGAGGACGATGAACCCTCGCTCCCGCAGATTCCTCCGGCCGTGATCCAGGAGATGATAAAAGCCCTCCCGGACGGCTACAGGACTGTTTTCAACCTCTTTGTATTCGAGAAGAAATCCCACAGGGAAATAGCTTCCATGCTTGGTATAAAAGAAGATTCGTCGGCATCCCAGTTCTTCCGTGCAAGAGCTCTGCTGGCAAAGAACATAAAGAACTATCTGAAAGAACATGACAAATAAAGACTGGACAGACAAGCTTCCCGAGCTGCTTGACAGCTATGTGGAAGCTGAACCGGAAGGACTGTGGGACGCAGTCCAGGCCGGTCTTGCGCCAGGTGCGGCCCCTGACGCCGAGCCCCGCCGTCGCCACGTTATAGCAACCTGGTGGTACGCCGGCGGCGCCCTCCTCGCCGCTGCCGCCATCTCCGCCGTGTTCTTCCTCTGGCCCTCCAGGCCTTCGGTACCTGCCGTCCCTTCCGTGACCCCCGTCGCGGAAGTCACCTCCGTCCCGGAAATCACCGTCGTCCCCGGTGAAATGGTTGCAAATGTGAATGAGATCTCTCCACGCGCTTCGCTTGGTCGAGATGACAAAAATGACATTGTTTTAGATAACAAAACTGTCGTTGATTTCGATGACAAAACTGTCATTTCGAGCGAAGTCGAGAAATCTCTCCCCCCTTCAAGCGCACCCCCCGCAGAAACGCTCCCTGAGGAGGCCCCCGTCACTCATGAAGAACCACCTCAGGCCGTTCCCCAGACATTCCTTGCTGCACCGAAGCAGCGCCGTGTGCCTTCCCTGAAGGTGCAGATGGGCCTTTCAACAACGAACTATTTTGGCCAGATGGCCATGAACACCACGGCCGGCGTGGGATTCCCGGAGAATCCGGGGATACGTCCGGACGCAGTGCCAGCCACTAAGGCAAACAGCACCACTTCTGCAAATACTGCAGGTGTGCCCAAGATGCTCAGCCGTAACAAGGCCAGCACAACAGATGCTACACATAGTCAGTCTTTAAGGACTGGAATTGGTCTGGCAATAGACATCACAGAGCATTGGGGCGTTGAAACCGGGATTATTATGTCTACTCTCTCGTCCCATTTCAACACGACGGTAGGGGACAGCCGGGAATACACCACCCGTACCCTGTATTATAGAGGTATTCCTCTGTATGCCCGCTATAATGCACTTAGATGGGAAAGATTCAGTCTGTACTTTAATGCCGGTCCAATGTATGAGTATCTGGTCCGCTCCAGTACTGACAAAGACACGTATGTGGGTTCACGAGAGACCGGACATACTGTTGACAATACCAACATTAATGACAGTATATGGTCCCTGAATGCCGGTGCCGGCTTGCAGCTCCGCATCTTCAACCACGGTGCCCTGTACGTCCTTCCAGGCGCCTCCTACCACTTCCCGGCTGGATCCTCCATTGAAAGCTTCTACACAGAGCACCCCCTGTCATATTCTGTAACCTTTGGTTTTAATTTCCTGTTCTAGCGGTTTTTTGCTATCTTTATAGCATGAAACGACGTGTATTTATTAAAACGGCAGGTCTTGCTGCGGCGGGTGCGGCATTGGTTGGCTGCGCTCCTGGTATAGGAACATCAGCACCGGCAAAGTTGCATAAAGCGGATGGCAAGCTTCATCTGAGATTCTTCCCGTATGAATTGCAGTTAAGGCATACCTTCACCGTGGCATCCTACTCACGCAAAACCACGCCTGACGTGCAGGTGGAGCTGGAGTGGGAAGGCGTCACGGGCTACGGAGAGGCCTCAATGCCGCCGTATCTTGGGCAGAGTGTTGAGACGGTTTGCACTTTCCTGTCAAAAGTAAACCTGGAGCAGTTCACGGACCCTTTCCAGATGGAAGAAATCCTGGACTACATTGACGGGCTGTCGGAAGGGGATTCCGCGGCAAAGGCAGCTGTGGACATTGCCCTTCATGACCTTGTGGGCAAGCTCCTTGGCGCCCCGTGGTACAAAATATGGGGCCTGAATCCTGCCAAGGCACCTTCCACCACATTCACAATTGGAATTGACACTCCGGAGGTTGTCCGCGCGAAGACTTTGGAGGCGGCGGGTAAGTTCAACATATTGAAGGTCAAGGTTGGCCTTGATACGGATGAAGAGATGATCCGCACCATCCGCACCGTCACAAATGTTCCTCTTGCCGTGGATGCCAACCAAGGCTGGAAAGACCGTTCCAAAGCCATTGATGAGATATTCTGGCTCAAGGAACAGGGGGTGGTTCTGGTAGAACAGCCTCTCCCTGTTGACCGCCTTGAAGACACCGCCTGGCTCACAGAGCGCAGCCCGCTCCCCATCATCGCCGATGAATCCATCCAGCGTCTCAAGGACATTGCTCCCATCGCCGGCGCCTTCCATGGTATCAACATCAAACTAATGAAGTGCACCGGCATGCGTGAAGCCCTCAAGATGGTTCACACGGCACGCGCCCTTGGCATGAAAGTCATGCTTGGATGCATGACGGAAACCTCCTGCGCCGTCTCCGCCGCCGCCCAGCTCTCTCCGTTGGTGGATTTCGCAGACCTTGATGGCAATCTCCTCATCTCCAACGACCGCTTCACCGGCGTTACCGTCGTTAACGGCCGCCTCACCTTGCCATCAGGCCCCGGCCTGGGGCTAAAACGCCTCTAGCATGGTGCCCGTCCTTATTTTTGGCCTGTTTTTGAGGACGGGAGTGATAGAATGAGAAAAAAATAGTATCTTTGCAGTCCAATCCGGTGGGGTGTCCGAGTGGTTGAAGGAGCCTGCCTCGAAAACAGGTGTACGGGCGACCGTATCGGGGGTTCGAATCCCTTCCCCACCGCATAAATTAAGCGTCTGCTTTGCAGGCGCTTTTGTTATAGCGGATTTATTCCTGCCATGACATCAAAGTTACGCATTATTTGGTAAAACCAAAATTATTCCCTATCTTTGCACGCTTTTAACGGGGCGGTCCCGTGAGGAGCAAGTAACACAAACAAAACTCATTGCATCATGGCAGAATATTTACAGCCTGAGAAAAAGCAAGAGATTTTCGCGAAGTACGGAAAGTCCAATAAGGACACCGGCTCTCCTGAGAGTCAGGTTGCTTTATTTTCCTACCGTATCGCTCACCTTACGGAGCATGTGAAGAAGAACAAGAAAGACGTTGCAACGCGTCGTAGCCTTCTTCGCCTTGTGAGTAAGCGTCGTCAGCTTCTGAACTACCTTCAGAAGATCGATATCGAGAGATACAGGGCTATCGTGAAGGAGCTGGGTCTCCGCCGATAAGCTACAGGATAGGAAACAAACGGGGGTTGGGATGCAAGGACATCCTGCCCCCTTTTTCGAAAAAAACAAGGTCCCAAAGGGGGACAGACGAAATAGATGTAATAATAGAAGAAATGAACATTATCAAAAAGACCATCGAACTGCCCGACGGACGGGTAATCGAGATCGAAACCGGAAAATTGGCCAAACAGGCTGCCGGTTCTGCCGTTGTGAAAATGGGTGGCACCATGCTGCTGGCCACCGTCACCTGCACCACGGAGGTGAAAGAGGGTACGGACTTTATGCCCCTCACCGTGGATTATCGTGAAAAATACTATGCTGCCGGCCGTTTCCCCGGCGGTTTCCTCAAGCGCGAGAGCCGTCCCAGTGACTACGAAGTGCTCATCGCCCGCCTGGTGGACCGTCCCATCCGTCCCCTGTGGCCCAGTGACTTCCATCTGGAAGTGTTTGTGAACGTGATGCTTATCAGCGCTGAAAAGGACATCCAGCCGGATGCCCTGGCCGGTCTGGCTGCATCGGCCGCCCTGGCCAGCAGTGACCTCCCCTTCGGCGGTCCTGTGAGCGAGGTGCGCGTAGCCCGCATCGATGGTCAGTTTGTGATTAACCCCGGCTTCGAGGACAACAAGCGGGCCGATCTGGACCTGATGGTGGCCGCTACCGAGGAGAACATTATGATGGTGGAAGGCGAAATGAACGAGGTGTCCGAGCACGATATGCTGGAGGCCATCAAGTTCGCCCACGACGAAATCAAGAAGCACTGCAGCGTGCAGAAGGAACTCATGCATGAGCTGGGCACCGACGCCCAGAAGCGTGACTATCCTCACGACGAAGAGGACGAGGCCCTGAAGACCGCCGTGCACGAGGCTTGCTACAACAAGTGCTATGAGCTGGCCAAGAGTGCCAAGCCCAAGCATGAGCGCGAAGACGGCTTCAACGCCATCCGCGACGAATTCAAGGCCCAGTTCAGCGAGGAAGACCTGGAGCTGAAGGGTGCCATGATCGACCGTTATTACCACGATGTGGAGAAGGAAGCTATGCGCAACCTCGTCCTGGACGAGGGCAAGCGCCTGGACGGCCGCGCCACCAACGAGGTGCGCCCCATCTGGTGCGAGGTTGACTACCTGCCCTGCGCCCACGGATCGGCCATCTTCACCCGCGGTGAAACCCAGTCCCTGGCCTCTGTGACCCTGGGTACCAAGATGGACATGAAGGAAATGGACGAAGTCCTGATCCAGGACGACCAGCAGTTTGTCCTGCATTACAACTTCCCTCCGTTCGCTACCGGCGAGGCCAAGCCGCAGCGCAGCACCGGCCGTCGCGAAATCGGCCACGGCAACCTGGCTATGCGTGCCCTCAAGCCCGTCATCCCCACCGCCCCTGAATTCCCTTACGCCGTGCGCGTAGTTTCCGATATCCTGGAATCCAACGGTTCCTCTTCCATGGCCTCCGTCTGCGGTGGCTGCCTGGCCCCGATGGACGCCGGCGTGAAGATCAAGAAACCGGTGGCCGGTGTGGCCATGGGCCTGATCACCGATGCCGAACGTCCTAATGACCGTTACGCCATCCTCACCGACATCCTGGGTGATGAAGATCACCTGGGTGACATGGACTTCAAGGTGACCGGCACCAAGGACGGCATCACCGCCACCCAGATGGACATCAAGGTGGACGGCCTGTCCTACGAAGTGCTGGAGAAGGCCCTGGAGCAGGCCCGTCAGGGACGTCTGCACATTATGGGCGAAATGCTCAAGACCATCCCCGAGCCGCGTGAGGACTACAAGCCCTTCGTGCCCCGTATGGTCCAGATCGAGATCCCGGC
>JAILJO010000029.1 GCA_024694675.1 Bacteroidales bacterium
TGTGTTCACTATTGAGGCTACGGTGCTGCCCTTCTGGCCCACGGCCACGTAGATGCAGCAAACCGGCTTTCCGGCAAGGAACTCAGAGCGCTGGTTGATTATGGTATCAATTGCAATGGCGGTCTTTCCGGTCTGGCGGTCGCCAATAATAAGCTCACGCTGTCCGCGGCCAATGGGAATCATGGCATCTATAGCCTTGAGGCCTGTCTGGAGAGGCTCGCTCACGGGCTGGCGGAAGATAACGCCGGGAGCCTTGCGCTCCAGCGGCATGTCTATCTTCTCTCCATCGATGTCTCCAAGACCATCCAGGGTATTCCCCAGCGGGTCTATAACACGCCCAAGAAGGTTGTCGTTTACGCCAACGGAGGCGATGCGGCCGGTACGGCGCACCACCATTCCTTCCTTGATCTGGTCCGTGGGGCCCATGAGAACGGCGCCCACGTTGTCTGCTTCCAGGTTCATCACAACGGCCATGACGCCGTTTCCGCAGTCCAGGAGTTCGCCCGCCTCCGCCTTGTCAAGGCCGTAGATGCGGACAACGCCGTCGCTCACCTGGAGGACTTTGCCTATCTCCTCCAGCTGAAGGTCGTTCTTTATGTCCCGGAGCTGTTCCAGAAGGATGTCGCTCACTTCACTGGGTTTCAAACTTGCTGCCATTAGATAATTCTTCTGTTTTTCTCAATAAACTGTTCCTTGATAATGTCCAGCTGGCGCTTCACGCTGGCGTCAAGGAGGTAATCGTCAATGTCAAAGACAAAGCCGCCGATGAGGGAAGGGTCGATGGTGACCTCTATGCGGGCATCGTCCCCCGTGGTGTCGCGGACCAGTTTCCGGAGGCTTTCAAGGAGCTTTTCCGGAGGGGCGCTCACTACCGTAAGGCGGGCGCGGCGGATGCCGTTTGCCCTTTCGTGGATTACGGTGAAGTCCCGGAGGATTTCCGGCAGAAGGTCTTCCCTGCCCTTTTGAAGGACCAGATCCAGAAACCGTCCCATTTCTGTCGATGACTTACCGCCCAGGGCGCTTACCAGGAGGGTCTTTTTCTCCGCCTTGGTGACCATGTCCCGGGAGTTCACCACACGGAGAAGGTCCGGAACGCTGCCAAGTCTTTCCCGGAGGAGTTCCGCTTCCCCGGCCACAACGGCGCCGCCACCCGTCTCCCTTACGTACTTTTCAAGGGCACGGGCATAGCGCGTTATGACGATGCTACGGTTCACGATACGCTGTCCTTCTGGCGGGAAACTTCTTTGACCACGGCGTCCATGTACTCTGCGTTGCCGGCATCGTCACCAAGCTCCTTGCGGAGAATCTTCTCTGCAATCTGGACGCCAAGGACGGCCACTTCGCGGCGGACATCGGCAAGGGCTGCTGCCTTTTCTGCAGCTATTTCCGTGCGGGCTTTGGAGAGGATCTTATCAGCCTCTTCCTGGGCCTGGACCTTGGCATCGGCAACTATCTTGTTCTTGGCGTCGGTGGCTTCGCGCAGTATTGCCGATTGTTCCTTCCTGGCCTCTTCCAGCATACGCGCATGGTCTGCGGTCCACTCCTGCATCTTCACCTCCAGGGCACGGGCATCGTCAAGGGACTTCTGGATCCGCTTGTTACGGCTTTCCAGGCTGGACGTAATGATGGGGAAACCGAATTTCCACAGCAGCAGAAACACGATTCCGAATATTACGACCATCCAGAAAAGGAGGCCGGTGTCGGGTGTAACCAGGTTCATTACTTAATAACCAGGGTAAGGAAGCAGACGATGATGGCGAACAGGGCTGCGCCCTCGATCATACCTGCGGCGATGATCATGGCCGTACGCATGTTGCCTGCGCTTTCCGGCTGACGGGCAATTGCCTCCATGGTGGCTTTACCAATCTTGCCGATACCGAAAGCGGCTGCGATTGCTGCAACAGCAGCTGCCAGTGCGGCACCAACCTTACCAAGTGCAGCACCTGCTGCAGCCTGAAGAATCATAGTTGAAAGTAACATAATTTTATGGTATTAATGTGATCTTGCTAAACCTATATAAATCGAAGACAATGTCGTGAAGACATACGCCTGGATGAACGCCACAAGGCATTCCAAGGCATCCAGGAATATGCCGAAGAGGACGCTCACGGCGGTCATGCCGCCGCACATGAGCGGACCGTACTTGGCCATGATGAAGATGACGCACACCATGCACAGGATCATGATATGACCTGCGAGCATGTTGGCGAAGAGTCGGACCGTGAGGGACACGGGTTTCATGATGGCGCTGAATACCTCGATGACTGCCATCACAGGCCTCAGGAATACCGGTGAATCCGGATTCCAGAGCAGTTCCTTGTAGTAATGCTTTGAACCGGTAAGGTTCACCGTGAAGAAGGTAAACAATGCCAGAGTCAACGTAATGGCAATGTTTCCCGTAAGGTTTGCGCCTCCCGGGAAGAACGGGATAATGCCCATGAAGTTGTTCAGGAGTATCCACAGGAACGCCATGCAAAGGTAGGGGCTGTATTTGCGGTAGTCCTTTTCGCCGATGTTTTCGAGGGCCATCTCGTCCACCATCTTTATGAGCGACTCCATGGCGTTGGCAAGGCCCGTAGGGGCCTCTTTCAGGGCATCGTGCTTCTTATACCACCGGGCGGTGATCAGGACAACGATTAACAGCAGCAGGCTGCTCATCATGAGCGACAGCACGTTCTTGGTTATAGAAATGTCAAACGGCCTCTTCCCTGTAGCTGCATTTATCAGCTTCCCGTTCTCATTGAACGTATATCCGTTCTCCGCCGCATGATGCGCCGTGAAAACGTGTATGCCATTATCAATTACAATGCAAGGCAGCGGAATGGCAATGGGCTTGCCCTTCCACTCAGTTATATGCCACTCATATTCGTCTCCAATGTGCTCGAAGATAATCTCGGCCACGTTCACATCCTCCTCTGCAGGGGCCGCGGGAGCGGCCTGCAGGAGCATCATGGATATGAGAAGCCCTAGAATCATACCTCTGCACAGACGGTTACGACGTTGTTTTTGACCTCTGCGAAGCCTTCCTTGATGGCCACGAACTGCTCCTTGCCGGCAGAGACATAACGCACGTTGCCCTTGTCCAGGGCCGTGACTATGGGCGCGTGGTCCTTGAGCACGGTGAACGGACCGGCGCTGCCAGGCAGGGTCACAAGCTCCGCCTGCGCCTCCAGCACCGTCCCTTCAGGACTTATGATATGAAGTGCTATGCTCATTTAGCAGCTGCAAGAATGGCCTCGCCCTTGGCGATGGCATCTTCTATGGTTCCCACATTCAGGAACGCCTGTTCCGGCAGGTAATCCACCTCGCCGTCAAGAATCATGTTGAAGCCCTTGATGGTGTCTTCTATGCTCACCATGACGCCCTTGACGCCGGTGAAGGCTTCCGCCACAAAGAAGGGCTGGGAGAGGAAGCGCTGCACGCGACGAGCGCGGTTCACGGTGGTCTTGTCCTCTTCCGAGAGCTCATCCATGCCAAGGATGGCTATGATGTCCTGCAGCTCCTGATTGCGCTGGAGAATCTGCTTCACCCTTTGGGCGGTGTTGTAATGGGCCTCACCAACGATGTTGGGGTCCAGGATCCTGGAGGTGGACTCCAGCGGATCCACGGCCGGGTAGATGCCCATGGACGTGATTTTACGGCTGAGAACCGTGGTGGCGTCCAGGTGGGAGAAGGTGGTGGCAGGGGCGGGGTCCGTGAGGTCATCGGCAGGGACATAGACTGCCTGGACGGAGGTAATGGAACCGTTCTTGGTGGAGGTGATGCGTTCCTGCATCTTACCCATCTCCGTGGCCAGAGTGGGCTGGTAACCTACCGCCGAGGGCATTCGTCCCAACAGGGCCGATACTTCGGAGCCGGCCTGGGTGAATCGGAATATATTATCGATAAAGAGGAGGATGTCCTTGGGCCCGTTGCCGGTGGTGCTGTCGCGGAAGCTTTCCGCCAGGGTGAGGCCGCTCAGAGCTACGCTGGCACGGGCTCCCGGGGGTTCGTTCATCTGGCCGAACACCATGGATACCTGGCTCTTCTCCAGCTCTTCCTTATCTACCAAGGAAAGGTCCCACTTGCCCTCTTCCATTGCCTTGTTGAAGGCGTCGCCGTAGCGTATGACGTTGGACTCGATCATCTCACGGAGAAGGTCGTTGCCCTCACGGGTACGTTCACCCACGCCCGCGAAAACGGAAAAGCCGTTGTGGGCCTTTGCAATATTGTTTATGAGCTCCTTGATAAGCACGGTCTTGCCTACGCCCGCACCTCCGAAGAGGCCGATTTTTCCGCCCTTGAGGTAAGGCTCCAGAAGGTCGATGACCTTGATGCCGGTGAAAAGGATTTCCTGGCTGGTGGTGAGGTCCTCGAACTTTGGCGGATCCCTGTGGATGGGAAGGGCGCCTTCGCGGTCAAGCTCTTCCATTCCGTCGATGATGTCTCCCGTGACGTTCATGACGCGGCCGCGGATCTGGGCGCCGGTGGGCATTGTGATTGGCTGCTCCGTGTTCTCTACCTCCAGGCCGCGCCTGAGGCCGTCCGTGGAGTCCATGGCTACGCAGCGCACGGTGTCTTCACCAATGTGCTGCTGAACCTCCAGGATGAGTTCCTTACCATCCGGACGAACCACTTTGAGGGCATCGTCAATTCTGGGAAGCTGGGTTTCGGCGCTTCTGGCCGTTATGTCGAAATGCACATCAACTACAGGTCCCACAACCTGAGCGATGTGCCCTTTTACTATGGGCATAGGCTTTGGCTTTGTGTAACTACAAATATAACAATAAAACTGAAAAAATGTCCACTTTCCGGACTTTCTGTCACACCGGAATTGCCATTTTGTCCATTTCCAGGGAATGGTCCGCGCTTTGCCATTACATGAGGCGTCTTGCAACAAAGACACGGCAAGATGGCCCTGAAGGCCGGAAACCGTAACCTTTAAAGTTTTTGAATTATGTTACCTGTCAGAAGAACTACGGATAGCTGGTTGCCGGACATCTTTGGTGATTTCTTCGACAACAGCTGGATGGAAAGGCCCACTTACACCGCTCCGGCCATCAATGTAATCGAAAGCGACAAGGAGTACGATGTCGAACTTGCAGCTCCGGGCCTTTGCAAGGAAGACTTCAACATCCACGTGGACAACGAAGGTTGCCTCCACATCCAGATGGAGAAGAAGACTGAGAACAAGGAAGGCAAGAAGAACGGCCGCTACCTCCGCCGCGAATTCTCCTATGAGAAATTCCAGCAGAGCCTCATCCTCCCTGACGATGTGAACGCCGACGCCATCGAAGCCAAAATGGAAAACGGCATCCTCAACGTCCATCTCCCCAAACTCCAGAAGATCGACAAACCCGAATCCGTCAAACAGATTACCGTGAAGTAATCTTCACACAACACGTTTACGTATCCGTCCTTAAAAACACCCCGTTTTTGAGGACGGTTGCCGGAAAATTCATATTTTTGTGCTTGATGACTGCACTCATTACTGGGGGAGGGTCCGGGATTGGACTGGAGTATGCGCGGCAACTTGCCGGGCGAGGGTACGATTTGGCGCAGCACGGTGCCGCCGTTCTTTCAGCCGCGGCATGCTATCCCAACTCCGTAAGGTATTTGAAGAAGGAGTCAATCTCCTTCTTTTCTTTTAGTTTCACGATGTAGACCATGTTGCCAAGGGCATCGGCGAGGGCGTCGGGCATTCTCTGACACATGCACATGACGTCGCCGTAGCGCTGCATGATATCGTCGTGGGAATGCTGGTAGGAGCGGTTGTCGCGGCGGCCCACATAGGCGCAGTAGAACTGCTCTCCCATGCCCTTGCGGCGCTCTCCGAAGGCCACCATATCGGCCCAGATCTGGTAGACGTCGGTGGAATGGGCGAAGTTCATCATGTCCGGAGTGAAGCCTCCCGGCGGGCGCATGTTCACCTCAAGGCCCACGTAGTCACCTTTCTTGCCCAAGCCTTCGCGGTCACGGTCCAGGCGGAAGAACTCAAGGTGGACGAACCGGCTGGTAATGCCAAAGGCTTTGACCGTGCGGCGGCCGATATCGGCAAGTTTGGCAGGGACGGTCTTGTTAATCCAGTAGCAGGCCTCCAGGTTGCCGTGGACGATGTCCATGACAGGCGTGGGGAACATGCTGTTGTTCTCGAAAATGGGCTCTCCCTTATCGTTGTAAATGGCATCGTAGCTTACCAGGTGGCCGGTTATGAACTCTTCCAGGACGAAGAGTGCGTAGTTTGGATGCTCGTTGAACCAGGCGTCGAGTTCTGCATCGTCATGTAACTTGTACGTGCCGCTGGCGCCTACTCCGTTGTCAGGCTTGGCAATGACGGGATAGCCGGTTTTCTTCACGAAGGCCTTAACCTTGGCGAGCCCTTCAGCGCATTTTATCTGACGTGCCGTGGGGATGCCTCCAAGGGCGTAGTACTTTTTCATCTCGCTCTTGTTCTTGATGGAGGCGATGCGGTCTGTCTTGAGGCCTGTGGTCACGTTGAAATCCGTCCTGAGACGAGCGTCCTGTTCCAGCCAGTACTCGTTGTTGGACTCTATCCAGTCTATCTTTCCGTATTTGTGGGCAAACCACGCCACGGCGCGGTACACCTGGCCGTAGTCCTCCAGATTCTGTACCTGATAGTAATCGTTGAGGCTGTTACGGAGTTCCTGAGGGAGGTTGTCCCAGGGAGTGTCTGCAATTCCAAGCACGTTCACTCCGTTGGCCTTTGACCCGGCGCAGAAGTGCCAGTAGGTCTCAGGAAAATGGGGAGAAATGAATACCAGATTCATAACAGGATATGATTTGTTTTCTTCGGATACTTTGAACATATGGCCGTCGGAAATAGCCCAGGCTTCGCCATAAACGGTTGTATGTCCGTCTTTCACCATGATATAACCGCCGTCAGGGAAGGTGTAGAATCTGTGCCCGTAACTGTCAGGAAAGACGATGTCTTCAAACATCATTTTCCCGTCCAGCACCACGTCTTTCACCTGATGGTAGTGCGGCACAAGGTTTATGTCCGTAAGGCCAAGCCCCCTTAGCCAGCGCTTGTAATCCGGATCTATTGCTTCGCCTTTCAATTCCGGGTGGGAATACACTGTGTCCGCACAGTTCATGCTCCCGGCGCTGCAGCCCATAACCACCCCGTCATAGCCCTCCAGTAGGTCCCTGAGGCCGATTTCATTGATAAATCTGTTCTGCGTGGGAACATGCCCGCCGCAGAGGACCACCCAGTCCGCCTTGCGGACCAGATCCGCTGCCTCGTCCGCATTCCGCCTGTCCAGCATCACTATCTCCTTTGCCTCTATCCCGGAATTGACGATGCACGATGTCATACCCTCCAACACAGAGTCCGTGAAGGCACGGTCGTCAGGCGCGGCGCTCACCAGCAGCACCCTTGGGCGTCGCGGCAACTCCGCCATCACGCGGGCAAGGAATCCATTGTCCGTGGTGAAGTGGTTTTGCCCGTACCTCGTGGGGCTCCCGGTAAGAAATAGCGTCATGGTAGTACAAAAATACGAATTTTCCGGCAACCGTCCTCAAATACAGGGCTAAAACGAGGATGGGTACCCCAAAAACAAGCACCCGTCCTCAAAAACGGGGTGTTTTTAAGGACGGATACGTGAACGTGTTGTGTGAAGATTACTTCACGGTAATCTGTTTGACGGATTCGGGTTTGTCGATCTTCTGGAGTTTGGGTAGATGGACGTTGAGGATGCCGTTTTCCATTTTGGCTTCGATGGCGTCGGCGTTCACATCGTCAGGGAGGATGAGGCTCTG